>JAZRAU010000034.1:0-15221 GCA_045634705.1 Eubacteriales bacterium
CGGCGGTCACGCCCGCCGCGCCGGCCTCCGTCACGGCTCTCCTCGCGCTTGCCCTCGGTGCGCTTCTCCTCGCCTCCGCGGCCGCGGCGCTCGGGAGCGTCGGGCAGCTCGATGTAGGCGCGGACCTTGGCAGGGCGGGCCCCGATACCGAAGATGCCCTTGGTACCGAGGTCGATGATCTCAAATTTTACGTCGTCGTCCGCGGCAGCGCCGAGGGCGGCAATGGCATTTTCCTTGGCAATGTTATAATCCTTGCCGGTAGCGGTAATTTCCTTTATCATAAAGCTTCCTTCTTTCTCAGTTGTCGGAGGGGCCGTCGCCCTTATCCTTTTTGAGGGGCGCCGTGGCGATCCCCTTGGCAGAGGCGGTATTCTTTGGAGTGGATTTCTTCTTCGGTGCGGGCGCGGGGATGTCGTCGTCCTCCTCGTCGATGTAGTGGAGCGAGCGGGGGCGCGGACGATCCTCGGCGGCAGTGTCATCGGCGGCGGCCGCAGCGGCCCCCGTGCCAATCGTGCGCTTCTTCTTACCGCGCAGCTCGCGCTCGGCGGCCTTCAGCTCCTCCTCGGTAAAGGTGGGGAGAGGCATAAACTTGGCGAGAAGGAGCATCTGCACGATCGAGAGGATCGACTGATAGATCCAGTAAAGGCCAAGCGCCGTGGGAAGCGAGAAGGCAAAGAACAGCGTCATCGCAGGCATCGCAAAATCCATGATCTTCAGGGACATCTGCGCGTCCTGGCCACCCTGCGCCTGCGTCATCGCGGGATTGAGCCAGCGCGTCAGCTTCATGGTGAAGAACTGCGAGAGGAACACAAAGAGGGGGATAAAGAGGGCAAAGGTCCAGAACTCGGGCTTCGAGGAAAGGTCGATCACGCCGAAAAGGTTAAGGTTCGGCAGGGTGATGCCCTCAAGCTCGGGGTAGCTGCCACCCTCGTGCAGGATCTTGCTGAGGATCTGGATCTCCTGCTCCTTGCCGGTGAGGCCCACGGCCGCGCCCAGCGACTTCACGGCGTCCTCACCCAGCATACAGATGTAGGAGAGGGGGCGCTGAATGATGCGGTAAAGAATGAGGATCAGGGGGAGCTGCACGAGCATCGGCAAGCAGCCCGAGAGGGGGGAATAGCCCTCCTTTTGCTGCATCTCCATGATCTCCTGCTGCTTCTTGCGCAGCGTGACCTGGTCGGTACGGCCCGCGTACTTCTTTTCGATCGCGTACATCTTCGGGCGGAGCTTTGCCATTTTGATCTGGTTCTTCTGCTGCTTGATGCCAAAGGGGAGAAGCAGGAGCTTTACGATCAGCGCAAACCAGAAAAGGGCCAGCGCGTAGCTCTCAAAGCCGATCGTGTAGTAGCAAAAGCGTATGACGTAGCCAAGTCCTTGATAAATAAAATCCATGGTTAGTCCTCCGTGTCGGAAATTTGCTCATCGTCCTCCGGTTGTCTGCTGAAGGGGCGTATTCCTCGCAGGGGAACGGGATCGTAGCCCGCCCGGCAAAAGGGGTTGCAGCGCAAAAGGCGCCACACCGTGAGGAAAAGGCCCACAAAAAAGCCACGTTTACTGAATGCTTCGATCGCATAGGCAGAGCAGGTCGGAGTGAACCTGCAGCAGGGCGGTTTTATGGGGGAGATGATCCTTTGGTAGAGGCGTACGAGAAAAATACAAACGTGCTTCATTCGTACAGCCCCAGCTTTTGAAGGGCGCGTGTAAGATCACGCGCAAGAACGGGCGATGTGGACGTGACGGCAGCGGTACGCGCCGCAACCACGATAAGAAAGCCCGTTTTCATAGGGTGCGCGGCCATGGCGGCGCGCAGGCCCTCACGTAAGATGCGCTTGGTGCGGTTGCGAAGAACGGCGCCGCCAAGCTTCTTTGAGACCGTAAGCCCAATGCGGTTGACCCGTCTTTTCTCCGGGTGGGCCTTGGCAAGACGTGCCGCGGCATAGTCGGGCAGGACATAGACGGCAAGGCGCTCGGTCACGTAGCGCTTACCCTTTGAATACGCTTTGGAATACAAATGGTTTTCGGTAATCGCGGAGAATTTCAAAAAATCCCTCCTTGATAAACAAAAACTCCGATAAAGGCAAGGGCTTATCGGAGTTTTTGTCGACAATGATCAATAGGTAAGCTGAGCTCTGCCTTTTGCGCGTCTTCTCTTCAGAACTTTTCTGCCGTTAGCGGTTGCCATTCTTTTTCTGAAACCGTGCTCAACTTTTCTCTGTCTCTTCTTGGGCTGGTAGGTTCTCTTCATGGCGGCACCTCCTTCTCTCTGGTACAGGTTTGTGTTATATAACCTTAGTTATATAAGCGCGGACTTGTCCTCGCGTATTCATACTTGTCTATTATACGATATGCGCCTCTCGTTGTCAAGACTTTTCCTAAAACTTTTCCTTCACGTGGCGCTTTTTTTATCAAAGGGACAGGAAACGCCGATGCTTTTTCGGACAGCATCCATTTGACGCAGGACAAAGATCGCTGTCGAAAGGGGGTGAAGGTCGCTCTCGGTCTCTTGAGGCCACAGCCACAAGCTCGCATTCCGTAACGCGAGCAATGTCGGTAGCAAAGCGGCGGGCAATGGTCCCGGGGCCGACAATGCCCCATCACAGCATCTTCATACGGTCTCCTTTTGAGGAAAAAAGCCGCCCGGGGGGCGGCCTTTTGTCAATAATATTTGGCGCGTTTTCTCTTACGGACGTAGAGGAAGGTCATAACGCCCGCAATCGAAAGGAGAATGGCACCCGCAAAAATATAGATGCCAAGGTCGCCGCCCCCACCGATCTTCAGATCCTCCCAGAGAGCGTTGGAATATTCCAGCGCCTCGCTCGGGAGATTGCGGAAGTAGTAGGTATTATAGCCCTCGAGATCGGGGTACAGGTTCTCATCCTCAAAGTACTCGTACTCGGGATCAAGCGCCACAGCATCGTTCGGCGTTGCGTAGCAGATGTACTCGGCGATCTCCTTCGCCACGTTGTATTCTTCACCGCCCACCGTAATGTCGGTAGAAAGGGCAAAGTTGATAAACCTCTCGGCCGCCAGCTTGCGCTCGGGGGGCGTATCCTTCGGGATGCAGAAGGCGTCAACAAAGATGTTGGTGCCCTCCTTGGGATAGACAAGGGCCAGGTCCTCGTTTTCCTCCTGCATGGTGTAGAAGTCACCCGCATAGTAAGGGGCCATAGCAGCGGCGCCGCTTTCCATTTTGTTAAAGACCTCGTCCATAACGTAGGCCTGCACCAGGGACTTCTGCTCGCGGAGCATTGTGAGGGCCTCATCCCAGCGCGAGGGGACGGTGGTATTGATGTAGTTGTCGGTCTGCGAGGTCGCGCCCTTTTCGTAGGAGAGAACGTACTGGGCAATGCCAAAGGCATCGCGCGAGTTGTTGAAGGTCAGGATGTTCCCACGGTACTTCTCGTCCCAGAGGATCCGCCAGGAGACCTCACCCTCAAAATCGGCCTCGTCCACCATGGCGGTGTTGTAAATGAGACCCACAAGGCCGTAGGTGTAGGGCACCGAGTAAAGTCCCTCGGGGTCGTAGTCGGGGCCGGGGGTGTCCTCGCCCATCTTGCGGAAGCTCGGGTTGATGTTTTCAAGGTTCGGGATGTTCCCGAAATCCAGGGGCGCCAGCTTCTCCTCGGTGATCAGGCGCTCCACCATGTAGTCCGAGGGAATGATGAGGTCGATCTTCGAGGATCCGTTCTTCAGCTTGGCGTACATCTCCTCATTCGATGAAAAGATCGAGTACACCACCTCCAGCTTCTCGCCGTAGGTCTCCTCGTAGTACGCCTCAAACAGCTCCAGCACGTTCTCCGAGTCGTCGGCGCCGAGGGGCATATATTCGCCCCAGTTGTAGATGTAAAGTTTCGTTGTCTTTTCACCGCAAGAGGCGAGGGCGAGTGTCATGGGAAGGAGAAGAACGGCCAAAAGGAACAGTGCTAACAGACGGTGCTTCATCGGGCGGCCCTCCCCTTTTTCGTTTTCTTTTTCCCCATATGGCGGCTCTCCGATCGTGCGCTCAGCACGTTCGAGAGGACAAGGAGCAGAAGCACCGATCCGAAGATCAGCGTGGAAAGCGCGTACATATCGGGGGTGACGGTGCGCTTTGTCATACCGTAAATGACAATGGGAAGCGTCTGAAAGTCCTCGGCATTGAAGTAGCTGATGACAAAGTCATCAAGCGAGAGGGTGAGCGCCATAATGAAGCCCGAAAGGATGCCGGGCAGAATGGCGGGCAGCTCCACACGGAAAAAGGACTGGAGAGGCGTACACCCCAAATCCAGCGCCGCCTCGGGCAGGCTCTTGTCCATCTGGCGGATCTTCGGCAGGACCGATAGGAGGACATAGGGAATGTTGAAGGTCACGTGCGCGATCAGCACGGTCCAGAAGCCGAAAACGCTTTTAAGACCGAGGAACGCCATCACAAAGGTGAAGAGCAGGGCCAGCGAGATACCCGTCACGATATCGGGGTTCATCATCGGAATGTTGGAGACCGACATCATACCGGCCTTCAGGTAGCGGTTCTTCATCTTGGAGATGCCAACCGCCGCCGCCGTGCCGATCACGGTGGCAATGAGAGAGGAGAGAAGCGCCAGGATCAGGGTGTTCTTGAGGGCCTCCATGACCTCCGCGCGGCCAAACAGCTCACGGTACCAGTCAAGCGAGAAGCCCGAAAAGACCGAAAGGCTCTTGCCCTTGTTAAAGGAGAACAGCACCATAATGGCAATGGGCGCGTAGAGGAAAACGAGGATCAACCCCGTATACACGCGGGAAAGGATACGGCTCATACCACGATCCCTCCTTCCTCGTCGCCAAAGCGGTTCATGACCGCCATGGAGAGCAGCACCAGCACCATAAGCACAAGCGATAGGGCAGCGCCCATGTTGTAGTTGGTGTTGGCCATGAACTGGCGCTCGATGGTATCGCCGATGAGGTCAAAGCTGCCGCCGCCCATCTTCTGCGAGATGTAGAAGGTGGAGATCGAGGGCACAAACACCATGGTAACGCCCGAGATGACACCGGGCAGCGACAGGGGCATGACCACCTTGATGACCGAAAGGAGGCTGTTACAGCCAAGATCGCCCGCGGCCTCAAGGAGCGAATTGTCAAGCTTTTGCATCACCGTGCAGATGGGAAGCACCATGTACGGCAAGAAGTTGTACACCATACCGAGGATCACGGCGCCGGACGTGCCGAGCAGCTTCCACTCGGTGCCAAGGAGTGTGTTGATGAGGCCGTTGGTCTCAAGCAGGTTCATCCAGCAGTAGGTGCGGATCAGAAGGTTCATCCAAAGGGGGAGCATCACCAGCATGATGAGAATGCCCTGGGTGTGTTTTTTCATGCGCGAGATGCACCACGCCAGGGGATAGCCGATGAGAAGGCACAGAAAGGTCGCGATCACCGCAAAGGAGAGCGAGCGCACAAAGATCGTCACGTAATCCGCCGTAAAGAGGTCGGCAATATTCGTTAAAGAAAAGGCGCCGTCCTTGTCGGTGAAGGCATAGTAAAGCACGAAAACGAGGGGGGCAAGGATGAAGAGCACGCTCCACACAAGGTGCGGGGCGGCGGCGATCGAACGCCGCAGGGTGCGGGCCCGTGTCACCTCATGCCTCCTCGGTGTCGGGATTCGACAGCTCGTCCATTTCATCGCTGAACGTGCTGTAATCCCCGAACATACCGGAAAACTCGGATTTCTTCATGATGTGGATCGCATCGGGCTCAATGTAAAGGCCGATGTCGGCGCCCACGTCCACAAAATCGGTGGACTGGATCATCCACTTGAAGCCGTGGATATCCACAATGATCTCGTAATGCACGCCCTTAAAGGTCACGGAGGAGACCGTACCGCGGAGCATACCGCGCTCGGTCGGTACCACGTCCACGTCCTCAGGACGGACGACCACGTCCACGGGCTCGTTCTTCTCAAAGCCACCGTCAACGCAGTCAAAGAGGTGGCCCGCAAAGAAGACCTTGCGGTCCTCGCGCATCACCCCATCAATGATATTGCTCTCGCCGATAAAGTCGGCCACAAAGGCGTTTTTCGGCTCGTTGTATATGTCGGTCGGCGTGCCGATCTGCTGAATGACGCCCCCCGCCATGACCACTACGGTGTCGGACATGGACAGCGCCTCCTCCTGGTCGTGTGTGACGTAGATGAAGGCGATCCCCGTCTGCTTCTGGATCTTCTTCAGCTCGTTCTGCATATCCTTGCGGAGCTTTAGGTCCAGGGCGCCAAGCGGCTCGTCAAGGAGCAGAACACGGGGCTTGCTGATGAGGGCACGGGCAATGGCAACGCGCTGCTGCTGTCCGCCCGAAAGGAGCGTGACGTTCCGCTTTTCAAAGCCGCGCAGAGCCACAAGGTCAAGCATTTCTTTGACACGTACGGAGATCTCCTCCTCGGGCACCTTCTTGAGGCGCAGGGCGAAGGCGATATTCTCGTACACATTAAGATGAGGGAACAAGGCGTATTTCTGGAATACGGTGTTTACCTGGCGTTTGTAGGGAGGAATGTCGTTGATCCTCTCGCCGTCAAAGTAAACCTCGCCTTCATCGGGGGTGACGAACCCGCCAATGATACGCAGGGTCGTGGTCTTGCCACAGCCCGAGGGACCGAGCAGAGTTACAAACTCATTGTCCCTGATATAGAGGTCGATCGAGTTGAGCACGCGCTCACCGTCAAACTCCTTGGTAATTCCTCTTAACTCAATGATTTTTTTCATTTCTTTTCCGTCGGGTACTCCTTTCAGCTAAGCGAAAATTCCCGTAGAGGGAAATCGAATAGAATTATAGCAAATAGACCGACAAAAAGCAATGATTTTTGCGAAAAAAGTTGCAAAACTTTTCTATATCTATAAATTGGAAGTCAAATCGCTTGTCGCCGCCGCCGTTTTACGGCTCCCCCCTCGGCGGGAGCGCGCGCAAAAACAGCATGGAAAGCAGGAGGATCGCCGCCCCTCCGCCGGGCGAGAGAAGCAGCCAAAGGCCAAGGAACAAAAGGAAAAGAAAGGAGAAAAGGCGAACGCCCCGTCGCACCCGTTCAGCAGCGCCGAGCGGGAGGGCGAGCGCCAGAAGGTCAAAAAGGGCGCGGTCGCCGTCGGTGCCCGGCAGGGGCAAAAGGTTCGCGAGTGCTGTAAAAAGATGCACCGTGCCCAGCATCGCGACAGGGGAGAGGGCGCCCGCTCCAAGAAGCAAGGGAAGGGCAAGCGCCAGGTTAAAAAACGGCCCCGCCAGCGCGACAACAAGCTCGTGGCGGTAGGATAGCGGCGCGCGCGGCGTCAGCGTCAGCCCCGCAAGGACCGCAAGCGGGCGCGGCATCGGCTCCTTCAAAAGACAAAAGGCAAAAAGATGCCCGCCCTCGTGCAAGAGCACAGCAGAGGCGAGCATCATAGCTTCGGTCGGCGGAACCAGGAAAACGAGAGGAAGCCCCCAGGCAAGAGCGGGCAGGAGCGCCCAAAGCTTATTCATCTAACGAGAGAAAGGCCAAAACCGCCTCGTTTTCGAGAAAGGCCTCAATGAGGGACGGCTCCTCCCCCTCGGGAGGGGAAAGGCGCACGGCTGCACCGCCAAGCATAAGCGAGACCGAAACAAGGAGCGCTGCGGCCAGGATGGACAAAAGTCCGCGGCCCGTGGCGGCGGGGGGAGTAAAGGGCTTATCAAAGGGCATAACGGCACCTCCTTTTCGTATTACCACCCTATGCGCGGCGGAGGGAAATTATGCCTGGGGCGCCCTCCATGAATATTCAAAATTATGTAGAAAAAAGACTCCTCCCTATTGACAAACCGAAAAACGGGGGGTATAATAGAAGCAATTGATAGAGGCGCGCATGACAAGAGTACCGCCGCAGATGTCTCCCCCGCAAGGAGGCGTCGGGAAAGGGGATTGCGCCGAAGAGGGCCGAGGCGAAAGGCTTTTCTGGTAAAGGGAATAAGATCCTGTTTACTGTCGCGTATGCGGAGTGCTATCGTTGCTTTAGGGGCGCTTTTTGTGTGCCTCTCGGTGGCCGATCCGCAAGGGTTGGCTTATTTTTTTGTTAATAAAATGCGATATAAAGAAAGGGAATTCCAATGAAAAAGCAAACGATCTTTGAAGGGGCCGCCACCGCCCTCGTTACCCCCCTGACCGCGGAGGGGATCGATTACGCCGCCTTCGGGCGTCTCATTGATTGGCAGATCGAGGGGGGAATCGACGCCCTTGTCGTCTGCGGAACCACGGGCGAGTCCTCCACCCTCACGGACGAGGAGCATCGCGAGGCCATTCGCTTTGCCGTCGAGCGTGTCAATCACCGCGTTCCCGTTATTGCGGGCACAGGCTCGAATGACACGGCCTACGCTGTGGATCTGGCCAAATTCTCCGAGGCTGTGGGCGCAGACGCCCACCTCGTCGTCACGCCCTACTACAACAAGGCCACCCAAAAGGGACTTGTCAAGATGTACGAGACGATTGCCGATGCCTGCAACCTTCCCATGATCCTCTATAATGTCCCCTCGCGTACGGGCGTCAACATTGAGCCCACCACCTACGCGGCCCTTGCCGACCACCCGAACATTGCCGCAATCAAGGAAGCGGGTGGCAACATCTCAAAGATCGTGGAGACCGTTGCGCTGGTCGGAGACAAGCTTGATCTCTATTCTGGCAACGATGACCAGATTGTGCCGATCCTCGCCTGCGGCGGCCGCGGCGTTATCTCGGTGCTTTCCAACCTTCTTCCCGGTGAGACCTCGGCCATCTGTCGCGATTTCTTCAACGGGGATGTCGTGGGGAGCATGAAGAAGCAGACGCATTACCTTCCCCTCGTTAACGCCCTTTTCTCGGAGTGCAACCCGATCCCCGTTAAGGCTGCCATGGCCGCTATGGGCTTCTGTGAGGATTTCCTTCGCCTGCCCCTGACGCCGATGGAGGACGCCCACCGCGAAACGCTGTATGCCCTGATGCGTCGCGAGGGCCTCATCGGTTGAGGTGGCGCCCATGAAGCTGATCGTTACCGGAGCCGCGGGGCGCATGGGGCGTGAGCTGCTCTCTGCCATTGCCGCTACCGACGGGTGCTTTACCGTTGCCGCCGCCGTAGATATCAGCGGCGCGAGCGTTGAGGGCGTCCCCACCTACACCTCGCTCTCTGATGTCACCGAGGCCGCCGATGCCCTTATCGATTTTTCCCACCACGCCGCCACGGCCGAGATCCTTGCCTTTGCCAAGGCACGTAAGATGCCGCTCGTCATTGCCACCACAGGGCAGACCGAGGAGGAGCGCGCCGCCATTCTGGCCGCCTCCGAGACGCTTCCCGTGTTCTTCTCGGGCAATATGTCGATCGGTATCGCCCTGCTGGTGTCGCTTGCCCGTCAGGCCGCCGCGATCTTCCCGGAGGCCGATGTGGAGATCGTTGAGGTCCACCACAACAAAAAGCTGGATGCTCCCTCGGGCACGGCCCTGATGCTGGCCGAGGGGATCCGCGAGGTGCGCGAGGGCGGAGATATCGTTGTCGGCCGCAACGGCCACTCGCCGAGAAAGCCCGGGGAGATCGGCGTTCACTCGCTTCGCCTCGGCAACATCGTCGGCCGCCATGAGGTCCGCATTGATACGGGATCGCAAACGATCGTCCTTGGCCATGAGGCACACAGCCGCGCCCTCTTTGCCGAGGGGGCCCTGCGCGCCGCGGAGTACCTTGTCGGCCGTGACGCTGGCCTTTACAATGTCCGCGATCTCCTTTGAGATTTTTACAAAAATAGGATGCGTATATGATTTCAAGCAACATTACTGTAAACGAAACCTCACATCTTTGCTTCGCCGGCGTTGATGTCACCACGCTCGCCGCGCGCTACGGAACCCCTCTCTATCTTCTGGACGAGGGGCGCATCCGTGAGCGTTGCCGCACCTATAAGACCGCCATGGAGGCCGCCTTTGGCTCTGCGGCCCTGCCGCTGTATGCGGGCAAGGCGCTCTGCGTGCGTGACCTCTACCGCATTATGCGCGAGGAGGGCATGGGGATCGACGTTGTCTCGGCAGGCGAGATCTATACCGCAAAAAGCGCGGGCTTTCCTATGGAGCATGCCTACTTCCACGGCAACTGCAAGACCGATGCCGACATCGCTATGGCCATGGACGCGGGCGTTGGTACCTTTGTGTGCGATTCGCACGAGGAGCTTTCCGCGATCTCGCGCCTCGCGGCCGAGCGCGGCATTACCCAGCGCGTGCTTCTTCGTCTTTCCCCGGGCATCGATCCGCACACCCATCGCGCGATCTCCACAGGGAGCGTGGACTCCAAGTTCGGCGCCGCCATTGAGACGGGCGGAGCTGAGGCTCTCTGCCGTGCCGCCCTCGCCATCCCCCATGTTTCGCTTTGCGGCTTCCATTGCCATATCGGCTCACAGATCTTTGAGACGGCGCCCTTCCTTGATGCCGTCCGCATCATGTTCGCGTTTGCGGCGGAGATGCGTGACCGCCTCGGCTATACCGCCACGGAGATGAATCTTGGCGGCGGCCTCGGGGTCCGTTACCTTGCCGAGCATCCCGCCATCGATTACGCCGCCTGCATCGCCGAGATCGGCGAAGCCGTGGCAAAAACCTGCCGTGCCCTCTCCTTCCCCCTTCCCGCCATTCGCATGGAGCCCGGCCGCAGCATCGTTGCCGATGCGGGCATGACGCTGTATACCGTTGGCAGCGTGAAGGAGATCCCCGGCTTCAAGAATTACGTCGCAGTGGACGGCGGTATGCCCGACAATCCGCGTTACGCGTTGTACGAGTCGCCCTATACGGTGCTTCCCGCCGACCGCATGAGTGACGTGCGCGATTTCGTTTGCAGCATCGCGGGCCGTTGCTGCGAAAGCGGTGACCTCATTCAGGAGGGCGTGGCCCTCCCCCGCCTTGTCCGCGGCGACCTTGTTGCCGTCCTGACCACGGGCGCTTATAACTACTCCATGGCCTCCAACTACAACCGCATTCCCCGTCCCCCCATGGTGCTTCTCTCGGAGGGGCGTGACCGCCCGATCGTCCGCCGCGAGAGCTTTGAGGATCTTCTTCGCAACGAGCTCTGAGGGACTTCGTATTTTGGCATAAATCTCCGCTCGCTCCCTTTTAGGTATTCTTGTCTCCCTCCCCGCGGATATGGTCGGAATGTGCGCTCATTATCGCTCGCTTCATTTCTCCCTATCCTTGGGGTATCGCTTCACAAAAACGCCGCGCCGTGGCGTTTTGGCTTACTCACCTTCGGGTCGCGAGCGAAGATTTCTGCCCAAAAATCCGTGTGCCCGGCCTCGGCCTTCGGCATAATAGCATAAAAAAGGCACATCGCTTCAGCGGTGTGCCTTTTCCTTTTGTATTTCGGCGTATTTTCTGTCGATCTCGGCAAAGTAGGCAGGGAAGCATCTGTAAAATCCCTCGCTCTTTTCGGTAATGTACGGCTCGCTCGGCGGCCCCATGGCAGAGAGCCTGTCAAGATCGTAGGCGCCGTTCACTCGCCACCCCTCAAGAAACCCGATGTGAATGGCATCCCTCGGGCAGAAGAAGGAGCAGCGCATGCACATATCGCAATGGTGGGAGAACTTGATGTGCCCGTCCTTGATACCGATGTTCTCATGCGGACACTCGCGGACGCATTTTCCGCAAAGCGTGCAGTTGTCCCTATCCACCTTATAGAAGAAGGAGTTGACGTTTCCGCCGATCTTCTGTATCCCCACAAAAAAGGCGCCGAGGTTGTAAAGTGGGCGGCTCTTTATCCTCTCCACGATCCCGCATTTCAGGTTGTGGAGCATAACGTCGGTGAGCTTATCGTTGTAGTCAAGGATCTCGCGGACAAAGTCGTCCTCAAAGCGGAAGTGAATGTTGTAGGGCATCACAAAGTGATATTCCCCCAAAAACTCAGCTCCCGCCCGTCTCATGCGGCGGAGAAGGAGGCGGCTCGATGCGTTGTTCATCGCAAAGGTCTCGCCGCTGTTTTTGAAGATAAAGAAGCGCTGTCCGCGCCGGAAGCTCAGCTTCTTCACGTAGCTCTCAAAGGGAAGAGGCGCATTAAAGCCGTAAATGGGATAGGCAAAGCCGACAAGGTCATACTCCTCGGTCGGCACGGTCGGCGTTTTTGAGGTGATCTCCACGGCTGTGACCTCGTGTCCCTCGGCGGTAAAGCGCTCACCCACGCGACCGACCAGCCAGCGCGTGTTGAAGGTGCCCGTGTAGTAAATGAAAAGCACCCTCATAGGCTCACCATGCCGTTGTCGATCAGAAATTGCACGTGGTCACGCACGGTCTCCCGAAGAGGCCGCGGCTCGTACCCAAGGGCCTTCACCTTATCCAGAGGAAAGTCGGTGTCAGCCTGCAAGGAGGAGAGAGAGGCCGCGGTGTAAAGCGGCCGCTTGCCCGTGAGGCGCGACCAAAGCCACAGGAAGGGAAGCCCCACGTACGCCACCCACAGAGGGAGCGTCGGCAGCTTTCTCCGCCCCGTCATCTCGGCCACAGTGTCAAGCACCTCATTGATCTTGTCGGGCTTGTTGGCGAAAAGATAGCTCTCTCCCGGCCTTGCTCCGTCAATGAGGGCGGGCAGGACGGCCGCCACGTCGCGGATATCAAAATCGTTGTAGCCGCCACTCACCGAGGCGGGCAGATGACCATTCATGTAATCCACGATCACCTGTGTCATATGGGTGTTGGAATAATCCCCGGGGCCAAGCACTCCCGCAAGGAGAATAAGCGAGGCAGGGAGCCCCGCCTCCACCGCGCGCAAAACGCAGGCATCGGCCTCGGATTTTGCGCGGTTATAGCCCTTTCGCGTTTTCCTCGGGGTCGGTACGTAATTGGAAAGATCGGGCAAAAGCTTCAGCCCGTGCGGCAGAGCCTCGGTCGAGGAAATGTGCAAAAATTTCCTTGTGTCATGCCGCATGGCCGCACGGAGGACGGTCTCGGTGCCGCCCACCGTCACGTCGTAAAGCGCCCTCGGATCGCCCTCGCCAATGCTGACCTCGGCCACGGTGTGGATGACGACAAAGGGGCCGCCTTTGGCGAATAACCGTTCAATATCCCCCTCGTTTCTCACATCTCCGTAAACAATACTTGGCGCCTTGTCTCCAAAAACCCTGGCAACCTTTTCGGGACTCCGCGCAAGCCCCACCACAGAATAGCCAAGCTCCATAAGGCGCTTTGTCAGAACGTTGCCCACGTAGCCTGTGCAGCCCGTAACGATGTAGGTATGTCTTGTGTCCATTGCTGTCTCCTTAACAATTGCGGCGCAGCAACTGCCGTTGCCACGCCGTTTGGTCAATGCTTCCGTTTTTTCTTTTCATAAAGCTCGGAGGCGGAGTGGAGCACCATGCTCCCTCCGCGGCGGAGCGCCACCACAAGCCCGGCATTGTCATCAATGCCAAGGACGGTGGCACGCTTCGGCTTGCCGCCGCGCAGCACACGGATGCGCTTGCCTCGTAAAAGAGAGAGGTCGCGGTATTCATCAAGGAAGGCCGTGCTGTCGGTGGTGGCCATAGCCTCGTAAAGCGAGAAGAACTCGTTGATAACGGTCTCGGAGATGCGCTCCGCCACGCTCTCACGCCGCGGAGAAAACACACTCTTGATGACCTCGGTGAGCCGTGTCGTGAAATCCTTGGTGATCGAAAGCGAGAGATTGACGATCACATAGGAAAAGCCTGTGCCGCCGGGACGGAGAGCGCCGCGCGTGGTCGCCTCGGCGATCTTTTTCTTATCGGCATACACCTCACCGACCCAACGGATCCCGGGCTCCAGCGTCGAATGGTGACGGATCGCTCGCGAAAGCGCAAGAGAGGCGATTGCCGACAGCATCATCACACGGGAGGGGGGGAGCGCGGGGCGAAGAAGGATGCTTACGGAAAGAAGGTCGTCCTGATGCTTCTTGGTGGTAAGCGTGTCAGCAGGTACCCCCGAGGATACCACAATGTAGCCGTCGCGGCCCTCGTGGCGTGCAATGTCCTCAATGAGCTCGGCCGCGGCCACGGCTCCCTCGGTCAGCTCGATCGTCAAAAGGCGCCCCCCGGGCGAACGGGCTGTGATGATTCTCGATGCCATAGGGCGCTCCTTTCAACGGATTTTCCTGGTGCTGATTAGTAGGCCTTGCCCCAGTAGACGAGAGACTTCGCGGGGCGGCCGCAGCACACGCAGGTGGGAGCCACCTCCTCGGTGTCGCCAAAGGGCATACAGCGGGAGGTCACGTCAGCCGCCTCCTTTAGCTTCTCCTCGCAGGCAACGTCGCCGCACCACATGGCGCGGATGTAGCCGCTCTTTTCCGCC
This sequence comes from Eubacteriales bacterium, assembly GCA_045634705.1. Classification (GTDB taxonomy): domain Bacteria; phylum Bacillota; class Clostridia; order Oscillospirales; family CAG-272; genus UBA1740. The sequence continues at coordinate 14,225 of JAZRAU010000034.1, forward strand.
GCAATCGCGCAAAGCTCCTCAAGCGACGTCGCGGTGTAGGTGCGGCTGGCGCGGTTCGCCAGCGCCTTCTCGTAAAGGGCGGCGGTCAGGGCCTCCAGCTGCTCCCCGACAAGGCGGGTGACGTCGGCAAGGGGCGCAAAGGTCTTCTGGCGGTTGTCGCGGCGGACCAGCACGCACTGGCCGCTCTCAATGTCACGCGGGCCGATCTCGATGCGGACGGGCACGCCCTTCATCTCGTACTCGGCAAACTTCCAGCCGGGCGAGTTATCGCTGTCATCCAGCTTCACGCGGTAGGTCTTTTCAAGCTCTGCGGCGAGCGCGCGCGCGGCCTCAAGAACGCCGGGCTTGTGCTGCTGCACGGGAACGATCACCACCTGAATGGGCGCCACAGCGCTCGGCAGGACAAGACCGTTGTCGTCACCGTGCGTCATGATGATGCCGCCGATGATGCGCGTGGAAACACCCCAAGAGGTCTGGTGGCAGTATTTCAGCTTGTTGTCGCGGTCAAGGTACTGGATACCGAAGGCGCGGGCAAACCCGTCGCCAAAGTTGTGGGAGGTACCGCCCTGATGCGCCTTGCCGTCGTGCATCAGCGCCTCCACCGTATAGGTGGCGGTGGCACCCGCAAATTTTTCCTTGTCGGTTTTTTTGCCGCGCACCACGGGGATGCCGAGGTCACGCTCAAAGAAGTCGGCATACACCCCCAGCATGCGCAGCGTCTCGGCCTCGCTCTCCTCGGCGGTGGCGTGCATCGTGTGGCCCTCCTGCCAGAGGAACTCACGGCTGCGGAGGAAGGGACGCGTGGTCTTTTCCCAGCGCACCACGCTGCACCACTGGTTGTAGAGCTTGGGCAGGTCGCGGTAGGAGCGGATGATGTTGGCGTAATGCTCGCAGAACAGGGTCTCCGAGGTGGGGCGCACGCAAAGGCGCTCGGTGAGGCGTTCGTTTCCGCCCATGGTCACCCACGCCACCTCGGGGGCAAAGCCCTCCACGTGGT
>JAZRAU010000035.1:0-4008 GCA_045634705.1 Eubacteriales bacterium
CGGGGTCGCCGCCGTGCTCGCCGCAGATACCGACGTGCATCTCGGGGCGGACGGCGCGGCCGGCAGAGACGGCCATCTCCATCAGCTTGCCAACGCCGTTCTGGTCGAGCTTGGCAAAGGGATCGTTCTCGTAGATCTTCGGCTCGTAGTAAGCGGTCAGGAACTTACCGGCATCATCACGCGAGAAGCCGAAGGTCATCTGCGTGAGGTCGTTGGTGCCGAAGCAGAAGAACTCGGCCTCCTTGGCCACCTCATCGGCGGTCAGACAGGCACGGGGGATCTCGACCATGGTACCGACCTCGTAGGCAAGCTCGATGCCGGCGGCGGCGATCTCCTCGTTGGCGGTGGCCACCACGATGTCCTTAACGAACTTCAGCTCCTTGACGTCGCCAACCAGCGGGATCATGATCTCGGGAACCACCTTCCAGTCGGCGTGCTTCTTCTGCACGGCGATGGCGGCGCGGATCACGGCGCGGGTCTGCATTCTGGCGATCTCGGGGTAGGTGACGGTCAGACGGCAGCCACGGTGGCCCATCATCGGGTTAAACTCGTGGAGAGAGGCGATGATCTCCTTGATGCGCTCAACGGTCTTGCCCTGAGCGGCGGCGAGAGCCTTGATGTCGGCCTCCTCGGTGGGAACGAACTCGTGAAGCGGGGGATCCAGGAAGCGGATGGTGACAGGCGTGCCCTCAAGAGCCTCGTAAATGGCCTCAAAGTCACCCTGCTGGTAGGGCAGGATCTTAGCAAGCGCGGCCTCGCGCTCCTCGGCGGTGTCGGAGCAGATCATCTCACGGAAGGCGGCGATACGCTCGGCCTCGAAGAACATATGCTCGGTACGGCAAAGGCCGATACCCTCGGCACCCAGCTCGCGCGCCTTCTTGGCGTCGGCGGGCGTGTCGGCATTCGTGCGGACACGGAGCGTGCGGAACTGGTCAGCCCAGGCCATGATGCGGCCGAACTCACCGGCGATAACGGCGTCCACGGTGGGGATGATGCCGTCGTAGATCGCACCGGTCGAGCCGTCGATCGAGATGAAGTCGCCCTCATGGTAGGTCTTACCGGCAAGCGTGAACTTCTTGTTCTCCTCGTCCATGTTGATGTCGCCGCAGCCCGAGACGCAGCAGGTACCCATGCCACGGGCAACGACGGCGGCGTGAGAGGTCATACCGCCACGGACGGTGAGGATACCCTGCGAGGCCTTCATGCCCGTGATGTCCTCGGGCGAGGTCTCAAGACGGACGAGAACGACCTTCTTACCGGCGGCCTTCCACTCCTCAGCGTCGGCGGCGGTGAAGACGATCTGGCCGCAGGCAGCTCCGGGCGAAGCGCCAAGACCGCGGCCAACGGGCGTTGCCGCCTTCAGGGCCTTGGTGTCAAACTGCGGGTGCAGAAGCGTGTCAAGGTTACGGGGATCGATCATGAGGACGGCTTCCTCGGGAGTACGCATGCCCTCGTCAACGAGGTCGCAGGCGATCTTGAGGGCGGCCTGCGCGGTGCGCTTGCCGTTTCTCGTCTGAAGCATGTAGAGCTTGCCCGCCTCAACGGTGAACTCCATGTCCTGCATATCGCGGTAGTGGTTCTCAAGGAGCGAGCAGACCTCAACAAACTGAGCAAACGCCTCGGGGAACTTCTCGGCCATGGCGTCGATCTTCATAGGCGTACGGACACCGGCAACGACGTCCTCGCCCTGGGCGTTCACAAGGAACTCACCCATGAGCTTCTTCTCGCCGGTGGCGGGGTCACGGGTGAAGGCAACACCGGTGCCGCAATCGTCACCCATGTTACCGAAGGCCATCATCTGAACGTTGACGGCGGTACCCCACGAGTAGGGGATATCGTTGTCACGGCGATAGACGTTGGCGCGGGGGTTGTCCCAGGAACGGAACACGGCCTTGACGGCGCCGAGGAGCTGCTCCTTGGGATCGGTGGGGAAGTCCTGGCCGATCTTCGACTTGTACTCGGCCTTGAACTGGTTGGCCAGCGTCTCAAGGTCAGCGGCGGTCAGATCGACGTCGTACTTCACGCCCTTTTCTTCCTTCATCTTATCGATGAGCTGCTCAAAGTACTTCTTACCGACCTCCATAACGACGTCGGAGTACATCTGGATAAAGCGGCGGTAGCAGTCCCAAGCCCAACGGGCGTTGCCCGACTTTTCGGCAATGACCTTCACGACGTCCTCGTTAAGACCGAGGTTGAGGATCGTGTCCATCATGCCGGGCATCGAGGCGCGGGCACCGGAGCGCACCGAAACGAGCAGGGGGTTCTCAAGATCGCCGAACTTCTTGCCGGTGATGGCTTCCATCTTTTCGATGTTCTCCATGATCTCGGCCATGATACCGTCGTTGATCTGACGGCCGTCCTCATAGTACTGCGTGCAGGCCTCGGTCGAAATGGTGAAGCCCTGGGGCACGGGAAGGCCGATCTTGGTCATTTCCGCAAGGTTGGCACCCTTGCCGCCGAGGAGCTCACGCATGTTGGCGTCGCCCTCGGTAAAGAGATAAACGTACTTTTTACTCATCTTCGAGTATTCCTCCTAAATTTATAACATCTTAATGAAACGCAACACAATAAAACGGAAGGCCCGCGCATGCCGAAAACCGCGCAGGGACCGCAACCGCATCGGTAATTATAGCACATTCTTCCTATAAAATCTATACGATTTTACAGCCGTCCCAAAAGTTTACAAAATATTCACAATTATAGGGGATATTTCAAGGCGAAAGCGAGGGGGTTTACCGCCGACATACCACGGATATGCGGAAAAGCCAATCAAGATCGCAACTTTCACAATCTCGGCAAAACCTCTTGCAAAACCCCCGCCGACATGCTATACTATAAGCATGCCACAAGCGCCCCTCTTAATTGAATAGCACGCCTGCATAGTTAAATGGATATAATAACCCCCTCCTAAGGGGTAGTTACAGGTTCGATTCCTGTTGCGGGTGCCATTTTTATTGCTTTTGATATTGTATAGTTGTTTTGCCATTTCCGATTGAAATAAGTACGTTTTTGTGGTATACTATTAGTGGATGTTATGTACTTGAGAAGGGAGAAAATATGGCACTTGAAAACAAGCTTGGAATAACTGATTCTGCAGAGCTTGCCCGCGAAGAAGAACGAATAAGCAAAACACGCGCAATAGAGCTTTTTGAAACGAACTTTCTTTCTTCTTTGGATCCGGGAACATTGGATGCTCTCTCCAAGATACACGCCTTTCTCTTTTCCGACATATATGAGTTTGCGGGAAAGATTCGTACTGTTAATATCGCAAAAGGCAATTTCAGATTTGCACCGCTTATGTACCTTAATGCTGCGCTTGAAAATATTGAAAGAATGCCGCAATGCTCATTTGACGAGATAATTGAAAAATACGTTGAAATGAACGTGGCTCACCCTTTCAGAGAGGGAAATGGTCGTTCAACTCGCATTTGGCTTGACCACATATTAAAAAGCGAGCTTGGAGTGGTTGTAGACTGGAGTCTTGTAGATAAAGCGGACTATCTACTTGCTATGGAAAGAAGCCCTATCAAAGACATTGAAATCAAACACCTTTTAAAAGGTGCGCTTACCGATAAAGTAGATGACCGTCAAGTTTTTATGAAAGGCATAGATACAAGCTATCATTACGAGGGCTATACAACCTTCAAAGCGGAAGACTTGAAATAATACTAAGGCAGTCGATTTCGTCTGCCTTTTTTTCAGCAAAACCAAGAAAAAACACCATTCTGCGGGCGACCCTCGGCGTGGCCGCGGCCACGCTTTTCGGATTGCTTGCTATGTTCCGAATGATTGACAAGGAATTGGCCGCAAGGGCAATGCGCCTCAAAAGCGCCCGCACCGCGTCGCCGAGGGTGTCGGGGCGCAGCAAAAAAGAGCAAGAACACAAAAGTGTTCTTGCTCTTTTTGTACCGTCCGAACAGGGTCTTGGCATTGCCGAGCCGAGGAGCATGGTCGCAACATCCACGCTGTGGATCTGCATACGGGCCTCCTCGGATCAGTCGTTGAAGC
>JAZRAU010000036.1:0-7743 GCA_045634705.1 Eubacteriales bacterium
GAGGAGGAGGCCCCCCTCCAGCTGCTTGTTTCCTCGATCGACTACAACGATTACGTAGGCCGCATCGGCATCGGGCGCATTGAGCGCGGTGTTCTCCGTCAGAACCAGGACGTGGCGATCACCAACTACCACGATGCCGAAAAGCGCGACCGCGCGCGCATCGTCTCAATCTACCAGTTTGACGGTCTGCGCCGCACCCCCGTGACCGAGGCGCGCATCGGTGACATCGTTTGCTTCTCGGGTGCCGCCGACATCACGATCGGCGATACCGTTTCGGCAACCGACACACCCGAGCCGCTCGAATTCGTCAAGGTCAGCGAGCCGACCATTGAGATGACCTTCTCGGTCAATGACGGCCCGTTTGCGGGCACCGAGGGCAAATACGTCACCTCGCGCCATTTGCGTGAGCGCCTGTACCGTGAGCTTCTGCGTGACGTTTCTCTCCGCGTGAGCGACGGCGAGACCACCGACAGCTTCCGTGTGGCGGGTCGCGGTGAGATGCACCTCTCGATCCTCATTGAGAATATGCGCCGTGAGGGCTACGAGCTTTGCTGCTCTACCCCCCGCGTGCTTTACAAGGAGATCGACGGCACCCGCTGTGAGCCTATGGAGCGCCTGGAGGTGGACGTGCCCGAGGAGCACCTTGGCGCCGTTATGGAGAAGCTGGGCGCCCGCAAGGGTGAGCTCCTCGATATGCAGCTGCGCGGCAGCCGCCAACGCCTCTTCTACCGCATTCCCTCGCGTTGCCTCTTTGGCTACCGCAGCGAATTCCTCACCGATACCCACGGCGAGGGCATCATGAACACCGTCTTTGACGGCTATGCCCCCTACAAGGGCGACGTCAACGTGCGCTTCACGGGCTCTCTCGTCGCCAGCGAAACGGGTGAGACCACCAGCTACGGTCTCTACTACACGCAGGACCGCGGCCCCCTGTTCGTCGGCCCCTCGGTGCAGGTGTACGAGGGCCAGATCGTGGGCGAGAACCCGAAAATGGGCGATATCTCGGTCAACGTGTGCAAAAAGAAGCACCTCACCGCCGTACGCTCCAAGGGTGCCGACGAGGCGCTGACCCTCATCACGCCCCGCAATATGTCGCTTGAGGAGGCCATTGAGTTCATCGCCGACGATGAGCTTATGGAGGTTACCCCCAAGTCGCTCCGCCTCAGAAAGCGCATCCTCGATACCCCCACGCGCCTGAAGGCCCAGGCCGCCAAGCTCCGCGGCACGGCCCAGTCCTAACACGATTAAAAGAGCCGTATTGCTTCCGCAATACGGCTCTTTTTCTGTGCTCATACTTCGCAAGGCACCTACATAGGATAGGATAAAGGAAGCCATATTGAGGTAGTCTTATGCGTTTTTTGGATTTTTTGAACACGTATCTTTTGGGGGCGGCACTTCCGCCCCTGCTGCTTCTTTCCGGGCTGTATTTTTATCGGCGCCTCGGCGCGTTTCCCCTTCGCCGACCGAGGGCCACCCTGCGCTGTGTGCGGGGCGGCGGCGGTCGGGGATCGCTTTCCGCCCTCACGCTGGCGCTGGCCGGCACGCTTGGCGTCGGCAACATCACGGGGGTGGCCGTGGCGCTCCGCTTTGGAGCCGCTGGGGCCGTCCTTTGGCTTTGGGTGGGGGGCATCTTCGCCGCCATTCTGAAATATGCCGAGATCACGCTCTCGCTCGATGCGCGCAAAAGCGCCGCCGAAAGCCGCGGTGCCATTGACTATATTCAACCGTCCCTCGGTCGGGGGGCGGCGCTCCTTTTTGCCCTGCTCTCGCTGGCGCTCTCGCTCACCATGGGCAGTCTTTTGCAAGGCAACGTGATCGCCGAGGGGATAACCCCCGTGCTTCCCCTCTCCCCCCTTTCGGTGGGGCTGATCCTTGCCGCCCTCACTCTCCTTTTGTTCCTCGGCGGCCGCCGGGGCGTGGAGCGGCTGACGCTCCTTTTGATCCCCCTGTTTACCCTGCTCTACGTAGGAGTATCGCTTATGGTCATTTTTGTAAACATTACTTCACTTCCAAGCGTCCTTTCCCGCATACTGCGCGAGGCGTTTTCACTGAGGAGTGCGGGGGCGGGCCTTGGCGGTGCGGGGATCGCACGGGCGATGCGTGCCGGCATCGGCAAGGGGCTGTTCTCAAACGAAGCGGGGGTGGGCACCGCCCCCTTTGCCCACGGTGCCGCCAATGTGGCCTCGCCCGCACGGCAGGGGGTTTTGGGCCTTATCGAGGTGTTTGTGGACACCCTTTTGATGTGCAGTCTCACAGCGCTCTCGGTGCTGCTTGTCTTTGAGGAGCTGCCCACCGTCTCGGCCACGGCCACGGTGACAAGGGCGTTTGCCACGGTGCTGGGAGGCGCCGCCTCTCCCTTTCTTGCCCTTTCTATCCTCTTTTTTGCCTACGCCACGGTGGCATGCTGGGTGAGCTACGGGCAGACCGCCCTCTCGCATCTTTGCCGTCGCCCTGCCGTAAGGTACCTGTACGCCCTGCTTTTTTTGGCCATGCTGGTCGTGGGGAGCGTCCTGCCCGCCGACGGCGTGTGGGCTGTATGCGATACCGTGATTGCCGCCATGGCGCTTCTCAACATCACGGCGATCCTGAAAAACGCCGACCGCATCGTCACCCTAACGCGTGCCGAGGGGCTGTTGAAATAAATAAAGGAGCGACCAAAGTCGCTCCTTTTGGGCTTATAATACTCGGATATGGGACAAAAGCTCTCCCCCTGCGGCGGTGATCCTTGCCAGCTTATCGGAAAACTCGCTCTCGCTGATCTCGCCCGTCAGGAAGGCGATGCCGCGCTCGGTAACGATCGGCTCCACCTCACCGAAGATGACCGCAGCGGCACTCTGCTCCACGCCGGCCAGAGCCACATAACGGCGGCAGGCGAAGTGGGCAAAGTCGGTCACGCTACCGACCTCACCGCGTTTCCATGGGCGGTGTACGGAAGCGCCGCCCGAGACCACGTGCATCACGTCACCCACCATGGCGGAGGCGGTGGGGGCGGCACCCGCGCCGCGGCCGAAGAAGAGCACGTCATCCACAAAGTTGCCGTGAACGAGCACGCCGTTAAAGACGTCGGAAATGGTGTAGAGGGGAGAGGTATGCGGTACGAAGAAGGGGGCCACCATAAGGAAGGTCTCACCCGCCTCGGTACGCACCATACGGCCAAGCAGCTTGATGACACAGCCGACCGCCTCAGCGGCGCGGACGTCCTCAGCACGAATGGCCGTGATGCCCTCGGTATGGATCGCCTCGGTGGGAACGAGAACGCCTGTGGCCACCGCCGTGAGAATGGCGATCTTGCGGCAGGCATCCAGCCCCTCCACGTCGGCGGCGGGGTTGGCCTCGGCATAGCCGCGCGCCTGTGCATCGGCCAGGGCATCGGCAAAGCTCTTGCCTCTCTCAAACATCTCGGTCAGGATAAAGTTGGTGGTGCCGTTGAGAATGCCCGCAATGCTGTCAATGGCATTGCCCGAGAGGTCCTCGGCCAGGGGATGGAGAACGGGAATGCCGCCGCCAACGCTCGCCTCAAAGAGGTACTGCACACCGTGCTTCTCGGCGGCTTCCAAAAGCACTACGCCGAAATTGGCCACGACCTCCTTGTTGGATGTAACCACGTGCTTCCCTGCCTCCAGGGCGCGGAGCGAAAACTCATACGCGGGGTGGCTGCCGCCCATGGCCTCAATGACCATCCCCACCTCGGGATCCTCAACGATAACATCAAAGTCACGCACGATCTTATCGGCATACGGACAGTCGGAAAGCTCCCGGCGCTCCAAAATGTATTTTACGGTGACAGCTTCACCTGCGCGTGCCGCGATCAGCTCCGCATTGGCGGTAAGAAGATCCACGGTACCGCGGCCGACAACGCCGCATCCAAGCACTGCAACCTGCATGGCATACTCCTTTCAGCGCTTTTTACTATCCTTGACAGTATATCACATTGCGGCGGAAAAATCAAGTTTATCCGCCGCTTTTTTCAAAAGAAAGAAAAAAGTCCCCGCCACAGCAGGGACTTTCGCGCTTTATCGCCTTACTCGGCAACCGCCTCGTCAGCCGCGCAATCCTCGGCACACTCACACGCGCACTCCGAGCAATCCTCATCCTCGCAGCACTCGCACTCGCACTCAAGCTCCTCCTCGATCTCACGGTCGGCAAGCTTGTTCAAGAGCCAAATAATGCCGGTGGCCGCCGCCAGAACGCTGGCGATGTAGCCGATAGCAGCAAAAAACTTTGTCATGTTTCTTCCCCTTTCCTTAGGTTAATACTATTTTATCATAATCCATGAACGATTGCAAGAACTATTTTTTGAAAAAAGCAGAAAAAAACTCTTGCATTTTGGAAATCAATGTGCTATAATAACATTCGCGTGATTTGTATTCAAATAAAATGCACATAGAGATCCCCTATCTTCGGGGGTCAGATCAGGAGGTGTCAGTCATGGCAAAATGCAGTGTTTGCGGAAAGGGCGTCGCTTTCGGCCACAACGTTTCCCACTCGAACCGTAAGACCAACCGTACTTGGAAGCCCAACATTCGCAAGGTCAAGGCTATCGTCGGCGGCAGCCACGAGAGCGTTTACGTTTGCACCCGTTGCCTTCGTTCGGGCAAGGTTGAGCGCGTCTGACCAACAGAAATCCCGTCATACGACGGGTTTTTTGTTTTTTTCACAAAAATAACGGAAGCCTACGCGCAGTCCCACCGCCAAAAACGGTGCAAGGATCACGCCGAAAAGACCGAAGATCCGCGCCCCAAGATAGAGCGCAAGGAGCGAGGTCAACGGGTGGACGCCCAGCATGCTTCCGAGAAGCCGCGGCTCCAGCACCTGCCGCACGACCTCACTGACCGCAAAGAGGGCAAGCAGCCCGATACCGAGCGGCGTGTTCCCGAGCGCGAGCGAAAGGATCCCCCACGGCACAAGCACCGTGCCGACGCCAACGACAGGGAGAATGTCGACCCCCGTGAGGAGAAGCGCTAAGAAAAACGCATAGCGCACGCGCAGCAGCGTAAGGCCGAGGAGCATCACAAGAAAAATGGCGCCCGACAGCACGAGGTAGGCGCGCAGATACGCGCCCCCCACGCGAAAGGCTCCCTCCCGTAGGTCGCTGAGGCGGCGGCCGATGCCTGCAGGCAGCACCTCCCGAACGGCGGCATGCACCTTATCGAGGTCCATAGAGAAATACACGGCCGATACGGCAAAGACGAGGAGCGAAAGCACCACTCCGGGCAGGGTCAGCACGGCCTCCCCCACAAAGGAGGGAACGAAAGAGGCCAACGCCTCCACGGTGCGCTCTATCAGGGTCTCGGCATACTCGCTGAAAAAGGAGAGGGCGGGAGAGCCGTCCAGGATCGCGCGCACCTCGGAAAGCAGCGACGGAAGATCGGTGAGCGAGGAAAAAAAGCCGCGCACCTCAAGCAAAAGCCGCGAGACAAGGGCATAGATCAGAAAAAGCCCGACCGAGAGCAGAAGAAGCACGGTGACGGCGCTGACCAGGCGCTGTGGCAGCCGCGTTCTTTTGTAGAGATAAAAGCACACGGGGCGCAAAAGAAGCGCCGCCCCCCACCCGAGAAGAAAGGGGAGCGCCACGGGCAGAAGATAACGGACGGCGAGAAAGCCGACCGCCGCCAAAAGAACGAGAGTGAACAAAATCTCCGAAAGACGGCGAAAATTGAAGGACGGCGGTTCCACGGCATTACCTCCCAAACGGCATATAGGATTAGTATATTCCAAACATAAAACATTTATTAGAAGCAAGAAAAAGGAGAATTCCCATGGTCAAGATCGAAATGGAAAACGGCAGCATCATTCGCCTTGAGCTGTACCCTGAGGTGGCCCCGAAGACGGTGGCCAATTTTGAGGCGCTTGTCCGCCGCGGCTTTTACGACGGGCTGATCTTTCACCGCGTGATCCCCGGCTTTATGATCCAGGGCGGCGACCCTCTCGGCAACGGTATGGGCGGTGCCGATGAGAACATTGTGGGGGAGTTTGCCGCCAACGGCTACAAGAACGACCTGAAGCACACCCGTGGCGTCATCTCCATGGCGCGCGCCTACAACCCGAACTCGGCCTCCTCGCAGTTCTTTATCATGCACGCGGATGCGCCGCACCTTGACGGACAGTACGCCGCCTTTGGCCGCGTGGTGGAGGGCATGGAGACCGTGGACGAGATCGCCGCTGTAGCCACCGATTACAGCGACCGCCCGCGCATCGATATGAGAATGGCGCGCGTAACGATCGAGGAATAAGAAAAAAGATCCCCCGCATAGCCGCGATTTCATTAAACCCAAAGAAAAAGAGAGAACATTTCGGTTTTCCCGATTTGTTCTCTCTTTCTGCTTGTTACAAGGGCTTGGGCTTATGCTCGCAAGGCTCGCAGTGACGGTATATCCGCCTTGCCACTGGGCACCTGCTCTATGGCAGGTGCAAACGGTGGCTCTTTTGTCAGTTCAAAAACTCAAACTCAAAATCGTAGATGTTCACGATGTCCTCTTCTTCAATGCCCTTCGCACGGAGAAGATCAATGACGCCCTCCTTCTGAAGAATGCGCTGGAAGAAGGCGATCGACTCGCGGTCCTCAAAGTTGACCTGGCCGAGCAGGTTGCGGAGCCACTCGCCCTCCACAAAGAAGGTGTGGTTCTCGCGGCGGACGGTGGTCGTGCGCTCACCCGCGCCGCGCGTGGAGCGCTCCTCGGCGGTGACTTCATCGGCATACACCGTGATCTCGGGCAGGGTGGCAAGCGTCTCGGCCGTCAGGCGGACAAGCTCGGAAAGCCCCTCACCCGTGACGGTGCTGGTATAGACCAGCGGACGGCCAAGCTCACGGACACGCGCCTCAAAGCGGCGCACATGCTCCTCCTCCTCAAGGAAGGAATCGCACTTGTTGGCCACCACGATCTGGGGGCGTGCAGAAAGCTCCGGGCTGTAACGCGAAAGCTCGGCATCGATCGCATCGAGGTCCTCGGTGGGATCGCGACCGTCGGTGCCTGCCACGTCCACAACGTGAAGCAAAAGGCGGCAGCGGTCGACGTGGCGGAGAAAGGCGTGGCCAAGACCGAGGCCGTCCGCCGCGCCCTCGATGAGGCCGGGGATATCGGCAGCGACAAAGCCGTGGCCCTCGCCCCCCGCCGACACCACGCCAAGGTTCGGGGAGAGCGTGGTAAAGGGGTAGCTTGCGACCTTGGGCTTTGCGGCCGAGATGCGCGAAAGGATCGAGGATTTACCCGCGTTCGGGAAGCCGACAAGCCCAACGTCCGCCAGCATTTTCAGTTCAAGAAGGACCTCGCGCTCCTCGCCGCGGGTGCCACTTTTGGCAAAGCGCGGGATCTGGCGCGTGGGGGTGGCAAAGTGGCGGTTGCCCCAGCCGCCGCGGCCGCCTCGGCAGCAGACGTAGTCCGCGCCGCCGTTCTCGGACATATCGTGGATGACCTTGCCCGTGGCGGCATCCTTGATGACCGTACCCTCGGGCACAGGGAGGATCAGATCCTCGGCATTGGCGCCGTGGAACTTCTCGGGCATGCCGTTACCGCCGTTCTGCGCGGTGAAGTGGAAGAAATGCAGAACTACATCAGCGAACTGGAAGCCGGTATTGCGAAGCCGTTCGACGACGAATACGTCGCCGAAATTGCGCACGGAGAACTCGGACTTCGCTACCCGCAGGAAGTCATTTTCTACAGTGACGGCGAGGGTTGATAAAAGAATCATTTTTGTCGGGGAAACCTTTTCGGAAACAAAGGGTTTCCCCGAATTGCTCCGCAT
>JAZRAU010000037.1:0-19974 GCA_045634705.1 Eubacteriales bacterium
CTGCGAGGTCGGCCACAAGATCTACGACAAGGGCTTTGTAGCCGCCAACGACGGTAACATCTCCGTCAAGGTCAACGACAACGAGTACTACTGCACCCCCACCGGCGTCTCGAAGGGCGCCCTCACCCCCGACATGATCATCAAGGTGGACGGCCAGGGCCGTAAGCTTGAGGGCACGCTCAACCCCTCGAGCGAGATCAAGATGCACATGCGCGTCTATCAGAAGCGCCCCGATGTCGGCGCTGTCGTGCATGCTCACCCCCCGGTAGCCACCGCCTTCACCGTTGCCAATGTTCCCCTCGATCAGTACATTCTTCCCGAGGCCGTTCTGACGATCGGTACCATTCCCACCTGTGAGTACGGCACCCCCTCCACCATGGAGATCCCGGACTCGCTCGATCCCTACCTCCAGAACCATGACGCCTTCCTTTTGAAGAACCACGGCGCCCTGACGGTCGGCAACACGCTGACCAAGGCCTTCTTCCTTATGGAGGAGGTCGAGTTCAACGCCAAGATCTGCAAGTTCGCCCGTGAGCTTGGCGGCGTTGACGAGATCCCCTGCGAGCAGCTGGAGAAGCTCATGGATCTGCGTAAGAAGATGAACATCCCCGGCCGTCACCCCGGCTGCAAGCGCTGCTCGAACCTCGGCACCGACAAGTGCCGCTGCAAGGACAACGGCGGCCACAGCCACGGCGAGGGCCACGTTTGCACCTGCGGTAAGAACGATGCCCCCAAGGGCGACGACCTCGTCGCCGAGATCACGCGCCGCGTTCTCGCTGCCCTCGGCCGCTGAGCCGCGCTCTCAAAGCCTTTCGGAAAGGAGAGCACTATGGCTATTCAGTGGACCGAAGCCGAGATCGCCGAGATCGTTAACCGCGTGATGCGTGAGGTCGGCGCCGCGGCTCCCGCGGTAGCCGAGTACGATGCCACGCAGTTCGGCGGCCGCCGTTACATCGGCGTTTACGAGGACATGCGTGATGCCATTGCCGCCGCTGAGGCGGGCTACCGCGCTATCCGCGAGATGCGCGTGGAGGAGCGGGAAAAGCTCATCACCGCCATTCGCGATCTCACCCGCAAGGAGGCCCCCATTATGGCAAAGCTCGGCGTTGCCGAGACCAAAATGGGCCGCGTCGATCACAAGACCGCCAAGCATATGCTGGTGGCCGATAAGACCCCCGGCACCGAGGACATCGTGGCCGCCGTCAAGACGGGCGACCGTGGCCTCACGCTGACCGAAATGGCGCCCTTCGGCGTTGTCGGCAGCATCACCCCCTCCACCAACCCCTCGGAGACCGTCATCTGCAACTCGATCGGCATGATCGCGGCGGGCAACGGTGTGGTGTTCAACCCCCACCCGAACGCGATCTCGGTATCCAACTACGCCGTCGACCTCGTCAACCGCGCTTGCGCGGCGGCGGGCGGCCCGCGCGTCCTTGTGGCGTCGGTCGTCAAGCCCACGCTGGAGACCGCCGATCTCATGTACAAGCACCCCTCCATTCGCCTGCTCGTCTGCACGGGCGGCCCCGGCGTTGTCAAGAGCGTTCTTTCCTCGGGAAAGAAGGCGATCGGTGCGGGCGCGGGCAACCCCCCCGTCATCGTGGACGACACCGCCGACATCAAAAAGGCGGCGCGCGACATCATTGACGGCTGCACCTTTGACAACAACCTCCCCTGCATTGCCGAGAAGGAGGTCTTTGCCTTCGATCAGATCGCCGATGAGCTGATCGACGGTATGCGTGAGGCGGGCGCGCTCCTTATTGACCGTGCCACCGCCGACAAGCTCGTGGACGTGGTCCTCACCGAGGTCACAACCAAATCGGGCGCCAAGCGTAAGACGGTCAGCCGTGACTGCGTCGGCCGTGATGCCGCCGTGATCCTCGAAAAGATCGGGATCCGCGTTGGCCCCGAGATCCGCTGTGTCATCTGCGAGGTGCCGTTTGAGCATCCCTTCGTCCAGGAGGAGCTGATGATGCCGATCCTGCCGATCGTGCGTGTGCATGACATTGACGAGGCCATTAAGCTCGCCGTCAAGGCCGAGCACGGCAACCGCCACACGGCGCACATGCATTCCAAGAACATTGACCACCTCACGCGCTTTGCCCGCGCGGTGGAAACCACGATCTTCGTCAAAAACGCTCCCTCGTACGCCGGCATCGGCTTCGGTGGGGAAGGTCACGCCACCTTCACCATCGCGGGTCCGACGGGTGAGGGCATCACCTCGGCCAGAAGCTTCACGCGCCTGCGCCGCTGTGTGATGGCGGACAACTTCCGCATCATTTAAGGAAAGGAAGCAACACGATGGAACTTAGCGCACACGACATCGAAAGCATTGTCCGCCAGGTCATCGGCAATCTCGGCGCGGCGGCCTCCGCCCCTGCCGGCATTCCCAAGACCGCCAAGGTGGCCATGCTGACCGATAAAAAGCACATTGAGGTCAAGGAGTTCCCGATCCCCGCGCTTGAGGATGACGACATCCTCGTCCGCGTGGAGGGCTGCGGTGTCTGCGGCACCGACGTCCACGAGTGGAAGGGCGATCCCTTCGGCCTTATCCCCGTCGTCCTCGGCCACGAGGGCACGGGTGAGATCCTCGCCCTCGGTAAGAACGTCAAGACCGATACGGCGGGCAACCCGATCAAGGTCGGCGATAAGATCGTCACCTCGGTCATCTCCTGCGGCGAGTGCAACATCTGCCGCACCCACCCCGCCAACACCAACCTCTGCGACAAGCAGGGCGTCTTCGGCCTCATCGGCCATAACGAGGCTCAGCCGCTGAACGGCTGGTTTGCGAGCCACCTCCTCATTCGCGCCAAGGGCGCGACCTACTTCGTTGTCAACGATCTTGACCTCGAGGAGAGAATGCTCCTTGAGCTGGCCTGCGTTTGCGTTCACGCTTACCAGAGAGCCTGCAAGACGGGCCTCATGAACTTCAACACGAAGGTGCTCATTCAGGGCCTCGGCCCCGTTGGCCTTGTGATGATCTCGGTGCTCCGCGCCGCGGGCATCAACCACATCATCGCCATTGACGGTACGCCGAAGCGCCTGGAAATGGCCAAGCGCATGGGTGCCAAGACGACGATCAACTTCCGCGAGTGCGATACCCTTGAGAAGCGCGTGGAGGCCGTCAAGGCCGCGACGGGCGGCGTGGGTGCCGACTTCGCCTTCCAGTGCACGGGCGCTCCGCCCGCGGCCGCGGACATCTACTCCTACATTCGCCGTGGCGGCGGCCTTTGCGAAATGGGCTTCTTCGTCAACAATGGCGAGTACACCGTCAATCCGCACTTTGCCATGTGCAACAAGGAGCTGAACCTTGTCGGCTCGTGGGATTACAGCGCGGAGGATTACCCCACGACCATGGCGTTCCTCCGCCAGGCCCGCGAGATGAACATTCCGATCAAGGAGCTGATCACGCACTCCTTCCCGCTGGATAAGCTCAACGAGGCCATGGAGGTCAACGTGTCTCAGCAGGGCATCAAGATCTGCTACGTGGCTGAGTAAGGAGGGCCCTCTATGGCACTCGGAATGATCGAAGTGTACGGCTTTACGACCTCGATCGTGGTGGCCGACTGCGTTGCCAAAACGGCAGACGTTAAGGTGGTCGCGATCGACAAGAACAAGCCCGCGGGCGGCGACAGCGCCGAGGTACCGCTGGTCATGGCCGTAAAGTTTGAGGGAGACGCGGGCGCCGTCGAGTCGGCCATGGAGGCCGGTATCGCGGAAGCCAAGCGCCGCAACCTCTACATCACCTCAAAGATGATCGCGGGGCAAAGCCCCGAGATCGAGTGGTTTGCCCACCTCGAGGCTACGGGGCGCGACAAGCTGCGCTAACAAAAAAACAAAAAATAAAAAAATATTTACTTAAAGGAGATTTTAGTTATGCAGGAAGCACTTGGTATGGTGGAAACGAGAGGCCTTGTTGCCGCGATCGAGGCGGCCGATGCTATGGTCAAGGCGGCCAACGTTGTTCTTATCGGCTCCGAGAAGATCGGTAGCGGACTCGTCAGCGTCATGGTGCGCGGCGATGTCGGCGCTGTCAAGAGTGCCGTTGAGGCCGGCGGTGCCGCCGCGGGTCGCCTCGGTGAGGTCGTTGCCACGCACGTCATTCCCCGCCCCCACAACGACGTTGAGAAGCTTCTCCCCTCGCTGAAGTAAGACAGTAAAACCTATGGAAAAAGCAATCGCGTTACTCGAGGTACAGGCGCTCGTTGCCGCTATCGCCGGGCTGGATGCCATGGTCAAGGCGGCCGACGTCCGTCTCATTCACGTCGAGAAGCGCCTTGGCGGACGACTGGTGACTGTGGTCGTTGAGGGCACAGTCTCCGCGGTGGAGGCAGCTGCTGCGGCAGGTGCCGCCGCCGCCGCAAAGGTCGGAAACGTGAAGCTTTGCGAGGTCATCGCCCGTCCGCATCCCGACGTCATGCGGTTCCTTTATACCGATTGACGGACCACCGCCCCGGTAGAGGCACCGCCCCCCCTTCGGGGACCCTACTCACGCATCATGGCGCTCCCCGCGCTTATGATAAAAAATTTAGTCCAATATTTTTACGGAGGATATGAAAATGGAAGCTCTTGGCATGGTTGAAACCAGAGGTCTTGTTGCCGCTATCGAGGCGGCCGATGCTATGGTGAAGGCTGCAAACGTCGTTCTCGTCGGCTCTGAGAAGATCGGTAGCGGGCTCGTCAGCGTCATGGTGCGCGGCGATGTCGGTGCCGTCAAGGCCGCCGTCGAGGCCGGTGGCGCCGCCGCCGGTAAGCTCGGTGAGGTCGTTGCCACGCACGTCATTCCTCGTCCCCACACGGACGTGGAGAAGCTCCTTCCCAAGATCTGAGATCTCGGAAAGGTGTCGCCGTAAGGAGCGCCCCGCGCTCCTTACGGCGCCCCCACGGGGGCACGTCGTGCGGACGGTAAACGCACACAGAAACCGCAAAAACCGTAACTTTGTAAACAATACCTCGCAAAATGCGGGGTTTATCATACAGGAGACGATCCTATGGAGCTGAATGAAAAAACCGTAACCGCCCTGGTTGCCCGCATCGTGGCCGACCTGCAGGGGCCCGTGGCCGACGTGCCGATCGGTGTATCCAACCGCCACATCCACCTCACCGAGGAGGACGTGGAGACCCTGTTTGGCAAGGGATATGAGCTTGAAAAGATCAAGGACCTGAAGCAGCCGGGTCAGTACGCCTGCCGGGAGACCCTCACCATTGTCGGCCCCTCGATGCGCCCCATTGAGGGCGTGCGCGTCCTCGGCCCTGTCCGCCGCCGCTCGCAGGTCGAGATCTCGCGGACCGACTCCTTCCAGCTGAAGGTCAAGCCCCCCGTTCGCGAGTCGGGCGATCTTGACGGCTCGGCTCCCATTACGATCATCGGGCCGCGCGGCACCGTCACGCTTCCCGAGGGGTGCATCATTGCCAACCGCCATATCCACATGGGGCTTTCGGACGCCGCCCGCTACGGCGTGATCGACGGCGACTACGTGACCGTTGACGCACTTTCGGGCAAGCGCACCCGGTGGTATGACGTGCAGGTGCGCGTCAGCGACGCCTTTACGCTGGAGATGCACGTGGATACCGATGACGCCAACGCGGCGGGCATCGGCAACGGCGCGCTCGTCAGCATCGTCAAAGAATAACCGAAATAGAGAATTTTGAGAGGAAAACCGACATGATCAAAGGAATTGTGGTCAGCCATATCGTATCCACCAAAAAGCAGGACTCGCTCATCGGGAGCAAGTTCATGGAGGTGCGTGTCCTCGAAAACGATATCCCTACCGAGAAGTACCTCGTTGCCGTTGACAGCGTGGGTGCCGGTATCGGTGAGGTCGTTCTCGTTACGCTCGGCTCCTCGGCCCGTCTGGCCCTTGCCGACGTGAATTCCCCCGTGGACGCGGTCATCGTGGGTATTGTGGACTGATAAAGCGCTATGACACCCGATATCAAGTCCCTCATGCGGGAGCACGGCCTTGTCGGTGCGGGCGGTGCGGGCTTCCCCTCGTACGCCAAGCTCAGCGCGGGCGCCGATACCCTCATCATCAACGGCTCGGAGTGTGAGCCGCTTCTGCACACCGATTACGAGATCCTCCGTCAGCACCTCGATATGGTGGTGGCCGGCGCCGAAATGATCGCCGAGGCACTCTCGATCCCGCGCGTGATCCTGGCTGTGAAGGAGCACACCTCGCACGGCCTCGGCCTTAATGCCGATGAGGCCTTTGGCAAGAGGACGCGCGTGTTTCTTCTCCCCAATATGTATCCGATGGGCGATGAGATCACCCTCATCTATGAGGCCACAGGCCGCCTTGTCCAGCCCTCATCCCTGCCGATCAGCGTCGGCGTTATCGTCTATAACGCCGAGACCGTCTATAATTTCTACCGCGCCGCCGTGCTTGCCGAGCCTGTGACCGACAAGTGGCTCACCGTGGCGGGCGACATCACCGATAACCGTGCCTTTGTCGTGCGGGTGCCCGTCGGCACGCGCGTTTCCGACCTCTTTGCGATGCTCGACGTCACGGTTCCCTCGCCCCACCGCCTCCTTGTCGGCGGCCCGTCCATGGGGCGCGTTGGCAACCCGGAGACCGAGGTCGTGACCAAAACGACCAAGGGCCTTCTGGTGCTTCCCTCGGACATTCCCGCCGTTGCCACCAAGATCGCCTCGGTGGATGTGCAAAAGCGCCGCGCCTCCTCGGCCTGCTGCCAATGCACGCGCTGCACCGATATGTGCCCCCGTTACCTCCTCGGGTATCCCCTGGAGCCCCACCGTATGGTGCGCTCCTCCACCTCTCTTGATGAGGTGGATCCCGCACTCTATACCGCCGCCACGCTCTGCTGTGGCTGCGGCATCTGTGAGATCGCCGCCTGCTGTCAGGGCATCTCGCCCCGTGCTGTCATCTATGAGATGAAAAAGCGCCTCGCCGAGCGCCGCCTGCGCTACGATCCCAAGGGCGCGATCGCCGAGCCGGATGCCATGCGTGAGCATCGCCAAATGCCGATCCCGCGCTGGAAGATGCTTCTCGGCGTTACCCCCTTTGACCGCCGCCAGGTCTATACCGAGACCGCGGCCCCCGCATCGGTTGAGATGCTTCTTTCCCAGCACATCGGCGCCCCCGCCATCCCCACCGTCAAGGTGGGAGACACCGTCCGTCGCGGTGAGGTCGTTGCCACGGCCGCCGAGGGGCTGTCGGTGCCACACCACGCATCGATCGACGGTCGCGTGACCTTTGTCGATGCCAAGAAAATCGTGATAGAAAAGAGATAAGCCATGATCCAAGCCGTTGGTGTTATTGAACTGAAGAGCATTGCCAAGGGCATTGAGGCGGCCGATGCCGCCCTCAAGAGCGCGGGCGTTACCCTCGTCTCGGCGCATCCCGCCTGCCCCGGCAAGTTTGAGATCGTCCTTACGGGCGCGATCGCGGACGTTACCGCGGCCGCCGACCACGTGAAGGAGCGCTTTGGCACCGCCCTTGTCGATCTTTCGGTCATGGGCCGCATCGATGAGCGTGTCATTGCGGCGCTCTTCGGCACGCAGAGCGGCAAAAAGGAGGGGAGCCTCGGCATCGTTGAGACCTTCTCGGCCGCCTCGGCCATCAAGGCCGCCGACCTTGCCGTCAAGACCGCCAAGGTCGAGATCTACGACCTGCGCGTGTCGCGCGGTATGGGCGGAAAGGGCATCGTCATCGTGACGGGAGACGTCGGTGATGTCACCGCCGCTGTGGAGGCGGGTGCCCGCTATGCCGAGGAGCACGGTCTCTTTGCCAATAAGTCGCTCCTGCCCGCGCCGCACGCCGAGCTTTGGGAGCAGCTGTAAGGAGTGGCTATGAGCGAGCTTACCATGAACGATAAAATGCGGATCATACAGGAGCTGGTGCCGGGTAAGCAGATCACCCTGGCTCACATCATTGCCAACCCCGATCCCATTCTTTACGAAAAGCTGGGGCTTGACCCCCGCGTGGACCGCGTCCGTACGGCGATCGGTATTCTCACCGTCAGCCCCTGTGAAACGGCGGTCATTGCCGCCGATATCGCCATGAAGACCTCAGGCGGAAGCGTGGAGTTTGTCGACCGCTTTACGGGCACCCTCATCGTGACGGGCTCGGTCTCGGAGGTCGAGGCGGCCATTACCGCGGTCTGCGACTACACCGAGAAGACCCTCGGCTACGCCGTCTGCCCCCTCACAAGAACATGAGAAAGCTGATCCTCATCGGTCGCGTGGCGGCGGGCAAGACCACGCTCCGTCAGGCGCTTATGGGGGAAAAGCCGCACTACTATAAGACGCAGTATATCCAGTATACCGACGTGATCATTGACACCCCGGGAGAGTACACCGAGCTTAGGAACCTCTCGGGGCCGCTTGCCCTTTATGCCTATGAGGCGGATGTTGTGGGGCTTGTGCTGTCGGCGGACGAGCCGTATTCGATCTTCAATCCGAAGCTCTCGGCCATTGTAAACCGCCCTGTCATCGGGCTCATCACGGGCATTGACAAGCCCCGCGCGAATGTCGAGCGCGCGCGCCGCTGGCTGAAGCTTGCGGGCTGTGATCCGATCTTTGCCGTCAGCTCCTACACCCGTGAGGGGATCGACGGGCTGCTCGACTACCTCTCCGAGGACGAAAAAGAGGAACATAAGGAATAAGGAGAACGATTATGGGAAAAACCAAGGTTATCGCCTTTGCCAACAACAAGGGCGGCTCAGGCAAGTCCACCACCTGCTCCAACGTCGGCTACGGCATGGCCATGGAGGGCAAGCGCGTTTTGCTTATCGACGGCGATATGCAGATGAACCTCACGCTGTCCTTCTTCTCCGAGGACCGTGCCCTGGAGATCGCTAAGGGCAAGAAGAACCTTTACGAGGCCCTGCGCGCCGAGGCCGACCTCACCGATTACGTGATGCCCACCTCCTACACGGGGCTGGATATCGTGCCCTCGTCAACGCTTATGAGCTCGATCGAGTATGAGCTGTTCTCCAAGTGGGAGCGCGAGCACATCCTCTCGCGTTGCCTTGAGGGGATCGTAAAGTCCGAGAATTACGACTATATCCTCATCGACTCGCCCCCGACGCTTGGCGGCTGGGTCATGAACATCATGTGTGCCTCGGATCTTTTGCTCATACCTCTTGAGGCGTCGCCCTGGGGGCTCTTTGGCCTTGCCAATATGTTCAACTTCTACGGCCAGGCCAAGCGCATCGCCAAGGATATCGACCTTCTCGGTGTCGTCATCACCAAGGCTGACGAGCGTAAAAACTATTTCAAGGAAACGTCCAAGACACTCTCCGAGCTCCAGAACGTCTATGTGTTCAAAAACTACATCCGTGTTGACAGCGCCGTAGAGTGGGCGCAGGATAACAGCATGCCCGTCCTCGCCTATAAGAAGCACAGCCGCAGCGCCAAAGAATATTATGCACTTGCAAAGGAGATCATCGAACATGCCAATCGGAAAGAACAGCATTAACCGCGTGGCCCAGGGGCTTGACGAGGCCACGGACCTTCCTATGACCGCCGAGGTCGCCGTTGCGACCGAGACCGCCAGCGTGGAGGCCACCGCCACCGTCCCCACCGTCCCCGAAAAGGACGATACCGTCCCCACCGCGATCGAGAAAACGATCGTAAAGTCCACTGCCAAGAAGCCGGCCGCCAAGAAGCCTGCGGCGAAGAAGGCCGCAGCGAAGAAGCCCGCGGCGAAGAAGCCCGCGGCGACCGATCAGGCCGAAAAGAAGGAGGAGGCCAAGGCCCCCGAGCTTGTTGGCCAGGCCGTGGCTGCCCCCGCCCCGAAGAAGCGCGGCAGAAAGCCCGGCTCGAAGAACAAGAAAAAGTCCGCAGCCAAAGCCGCCGCCACCGTCGCGCCGAAGAAGCGCGGCAGAAGGCCCGCCGCCAAGCCCGCGGTCAAGGGCACCTTTGCCATCGGTGAGGCTCTCCCCGTCTATCTTTTGTAATCTCTTGTCTCCGACAGCCGAGGATCGCTATGTTTGAAAATCAGAAAATAGAATGCACGCTCCCCGCGCAAAAGAGCATCGCTCTCATCGCGCACGACAACAAAAAGGCTGAGCTTATCGAGTGGTGCCTTGAGAATAAGAGTGTGCTTGAGCATCACTTCCTTTGCGGCACGGGAACCACTGCGCGCATGGTCGCCGACAAAACGGGGCTCCCTGTGCGCGGCTACAACTCCGGGCCTCTCGGCGGAGACCAGCAGATCGGCGCCCGCATCGTGGACGGGAAGATCGACGTTGTGATCTTCTTTTCGGATCCCCTCACCGCCCAGCCCCACGATCCCGACGTCAAGGCGCTCCTTCGCATCGCGCAGGTGTATGACGTTCCGATCGCCAACAACCGCGCGACCGCGGATTTTATCATCAAAAGCCCCTTAATGGAAAAACCCTACTCGCGCCTTCTCCTCAATTTTCGCAAGACTGTTGATGAGAGAGCCGAAAGCCTTGGCTAAAAGGCATGGCAACAGAAAAAGCCGTCTCAGCACCGCCTGCGATGGCTTTTTCTTATCCTTGCCGCTCCCGCCCTCCCGCATTGCTTGGCCGGCGGTTTGTAAACTCCGTTTGACAATTTTAGAGAAAACGCCTTGGAATTTGAGAGAAAAGTGGAGAAAAATCGCGAAAAAGCAATTCAAGGTTGCTTGTTCTGCAAGGTGAAGTTGGTGGATTAAGAGTCCCTTGTGTGTTATAATGGGTATAATGAGCTTTTTTGTATGGTAGGCCCCCCTGCCCCTTCCTTCCATGAA
Source organism: Eubacteriales bacterium (assembly GCA_045634705.1). Classification (GTDB taxonomy): domain Bacteria; phylum Bacillota; class Clostridia; order Oscillospirales; family CAG-272; genus UBA1740. The sequence goes on from JAZRAU010000037.1 coordinate 10,716, forward strand.
GGGGTGGAGACTTTAAGACAAAAAGGATGGAAGATGTATGACGATTGGCGAAAAGATCATGAGGCTGCGTCAGGCGGCCGATATGTCACAGGAGCAGCTTGCGGAAAAGCTGCAGGTTTCACGGCAGTCGATTTCCAAATGGGAGACCAATGGGGCGTTGCCTCAGACAGAGAAGCTTCTCCTGCTCTGCGATACCCTTGGGGTGTCTGCCGGTGTGCTTTTACAGGAGAACGTTGGCATCGCCAATGACGGTGCCAAAAAGAAGAGAAGGAAGTATTTCGGAACCGATGGCTTCCGCGGTGAGGCCAACGTATCGCTGACCTCGATGCACGCCTATAGGATCGGTCGGTTTCTGGGCTGGTACTATGCCCAGGCCTCTCAGGCGGGCGCCCGTCCGGGGCACCGTCCGCGGATCGTGATAGGGAAGGATACCCGCCGTTCCAGCTATATGTTTGAATACTCTGTGGTTGCGGGGATCACGGCCTCGGGAGCCGATGCCTATATGCTCCACGTCACCACCACTCCCAGCGTGTCCTACGTGGCAAGACAGGATGAGTTTGATTGCGGTATCATGATCACGGCATCGCACAACCCCTTCTGCGATAACGGCATCAAGCTGATCAACAGCTACGGAGAAAAGCTGGATGATGAGACCACCGCGCTGGTAGAGGCGTACCTGGACGGCGACCTGGCCGCGCTTGGTGTTGAGGATGAGGATCTGCCGCTGGCCCAGGGGGATCGGATCGGGCGCATCGTGGATTATGCCTCGGGGCGCAACCGTTACGTGGCGTATCTCATTTCCCTCGCGGCACATTCCTATAAGAAGCTCAGAATAGGGCTTGACTGCGCCAACGGCTCGGCCTGGATGATCGCCGCATCGGTGTTCAGCGCCCTTGGCGCACAGATCGAGGTCATCGGGGCTGAGCCTGACGGTCTCAACGTGAATAAGGACTGCGGCTCCACCCATATCGAGGGGCTTCGCCGTCTTGTGAAGGAAAAGCATCTCGACGTTGGCTTTGCCTTTGACGGCGATGCCGACCGTTGCCTTGCTGTCGATGAAAAAGGCAATGTGGTGGACGGGGACGGAATTCTTTATATCCTCGCCAAAAGAATGAGCGCCCGCGGAATGCTCAACAAAAGCACGGTCGTGGCCACCGTCATGTCAAACAGCGGCTTCTTTGCCAGCCTTGAGCGGGCGGGAATGAAGTGCGTGCAGACGCCTGTGGGTGACAGGTTTGTCTATGAATGTATGCAGAACAAGGGCTATTCGCTTGGCGGTGAGCAGTCCGGCCATATCATTATGAAGAAATATGCCACCACAGGCGACGGACTTCTGACGGCCATTATGCTGACCGAGGAGATCCTAGACTCCAAGGTAACGCTCTCTAAGCTGGCAGAGCCGGTCGTTCTGTATCCCCAGTACATCAAAAACGTCCGTGTTACGGATAAGGAAAGCGCTGTCAAGCACCCCGCCGTGCTTGAGGAGCTGGCTGCGGTCGAGCGGTGCATTGACGGCCGGGGACGGGTGCTTCTGCGTCCCAGCGGTACCGAGCCTGTGATCCGCGTCATGATCGAGTGCGAGGATGAGGAACGGTGCGTGGAATACGCCGATAGGATCGCCAAGGCTATCGCAAAGGGAGGGTACGCTCTTGAGTAATCTGGAAACGCGGGAGCTGTTTGCCCATACCCCGGCGTATCTTTGCGAGCTTTTTGAGGGGGCACAGTATCCCTGGGAGATGCTCTCCGGCATCGCCGATTGCATCAAGCGGCTTTTGAGTGAGCCTCCGGAGGGCTTTCGCCTATGGCGTGAGGGCATCCTCATCGGGGAGGACGTCAGCATCAGTGAGACCGCCACGATCCTGCCGCCCGCTGTCATAGGGAGCCATACGGAAATACGTCCGGGCGCCTTTTTGCGCGGCAACGTGATCACGGGTGAGCGCTGTGTCATCGGGAATTCAAGCGAGTTAAAAAACTGTGTGCTCCTGGATCATGTGCAGGTACCGCATTATAATTACATAGGCGACTCGGTTCTTGGAAACGGCGCGCATATGGGCGCGGGGGCGATATGCTCCAATCTCAAATCGGATGGCCGGGCGGTCGTGATACACGGTGACAGAGACTATGAGACCGGCCGCAGGAAGCTGGGCGCGATCCTTGGGGACGGTGCCGATGTTGGCTGCGGTTGTGTTCTGAACCCGGGTACCGTCATCGGCAAAAACACCTCGGTGTATCCGTTGACCTCGGTGCGCGGGGTCATTCCTTCTTCTTCCATAGTAAAGGCAATGGACCATATTGTAATAAAAAGAGAAAAGGAGCAAGAACCATGAAAATCATCAAAGCGCAAAACTACAAGGAACTCAGCACCATTGCTGCGGATGTGATCGCAGCGCAGATCCAGGAAAAGCCCGACAGTGTGATCGGTCTGGCTACGGGCTCTACTCCCATCGGTACCTATGCGGAGCTTGCAGAAAAATGCAACCGCGGCGAGCTTGATTTTTCGGCGGTGACGACCGTCAACCTGGATGAGTACGTGGGGCTTAGCGGCGATCATCCCCAGAGCTATCGCTACTTTATGAACCGCAACCTCTTTGACAGGATCAACGTCCGCCCCGAATGCACCTTTGTTCCCAACGGCTGTGCCGAGGATCTTGCGGCCGAGTGCCGGGCATATGACGCCCGCATTGAGAAGCTGGGTGGGGTCGATCTCCAGCTTCTTGGCATTGGTATTGACGGTCACATCGGCTTTAACGAGCCGGACGATTGCTTCACGAAGGAAACGCATGAGGTCACGCTGGATGAGTCCACTATCGAGGCCAACTCCCGCTTCTTTGCCTCCCCGAGCGACGTTCCGCGCACGGCGCTGACTATGGGTATGGGCGCCATCATGGGTGCCAAGAAGATCCTCATGGTCGTGAACGGCAAAAACAAGGAGGAGATCCTTCGCCACGCTCTCCAGGGCCCGATCACTCCCCGTGTGCCGGCCTCCATTATTCAGCTCCATGCCGACGTTACCGTCGTGTATTCGGAGGATTGATCCCCACCGATCGGCACCGTGAGGGGTGTGCGAAGCGTGCCCCTTTACAAAAAAAGAGCATCCGAAAGGATGCTCTTTTTGGTTTTTGAGGAAGGTTTAGTGGCAGCAGGAGCAGAAGAGGATCAGGAGCGCGATGATGATGATCCAGGTGCAGTTATCGTCAAAGAGGTGGCAAAGGCAGTTGTTCATCAGAAAGTCCTCCGTAAGAATTTGGGGGTGGTTTTTCGGGGCATGCCCCCACGCTAACATAGTATGAACGAACGGCAAAAATGCTACCGCTGCGCGGTATATTCTCCCTCCTTTCCGCATAGAGTGTAGTAAAATCAAGAGAAAGCGCAGGTGCTTTTTATGTTTGTATGCTCAATCAAGGCGGGAACGCTCAAATTCTTTGGCGCGGTCTTGCTCTCGATTGCCCTGTTCCTCACCATTCTCGTTCTGGTGGAGCCGGGCGGTATCACCGTAGGCGCGGAGGAATATACCGAGGCGGTGACATATTCGGGGATCCGCACGGATGCTGACCGTGTCTCCTTCCTCTCCGCCTTTGGCTGGGAGGTGGCTACCGAGGTGCCCGCAGGGGAGGCCAGCTTTACAATGCCCTCGGAGTTTGACCGCGTGCTGGCAGGGTATAACGAGATCCAGAAGTCGCAGGGGCTGGACCTTGCCCGTTACAAGAACAAAAAGGTCACGCGCTATACCTATGAGATCAAAAATTACGAGGGGTACGAGGGCAAGGTCTACGCCAACCTCATTATGTATAAGAATAAGGTTGTCGCGGCCGACATCACCTCGGCCGATCCTTATGGCTTTGTGCACGGGTTAGAGAAGCCACAGTAAAAAAAAGAGAGCCACCACGGTGGCTCTCTTTTTGTAAACAATACCTTTCAAAGATCAGGAAAGACCGTATTCCTTGGCAAGCGCGCGGAAGGCAGGGAGTGCGCGCTCGATCCTCTCATAGTCCACGCAGTAGGCAATGCGGACGTAGCCCGTGATGCCAAAATCGTCGCAGGGCACGAACAAAAGCTCACGCGCCTTGGCTCTTTCGTAAAACTCGTAGGCGTCGCCCGTCGGGGCCTTGACAAAGAGGTAGAAGGCGCCGTCGGGCTTCACGCACTCGTAGCCCGCACGGGAAAGCTCACCGTAAAGGAGGTCGCGGTTCTTCTTGTAGATGCCAACGTCCACCTTGGCACCGATCGCCTCACGGATCACCTTCTGGAAAAGGCTCGGCGCGCACACGTAGCCGAGCGAGCGGCCGGCACCGCACACGGCAAGGTACACGCTCTCGGCCGCCTCGGCACGGGGGGACACGGCGATATAGCCGATGCGCTCCCCGGGAAGCGAGAGGGCCTTGGAGTAGGAGTAGCACACCACGGTGTTCGCGTAATAGTTCATGAGGTACGGCACGTCAATGCCGTCAAAGACCAGCTCGCGGTAAGGCTCGTCGGCAATGAGATAAATGGGGCGGCCAAGCTCCTTCTGTTTTCTCTCCAGCACCTCGCACACCGCGCGGACCGTCTTTTCGGTATAGACCACACCGCTCGGATTGTTGGGCGAATTCAGGATCACAGCGGCGGTCCTTTCGGTGATGCGCGCTTCGAGGTCGCGGGGATCGATCTGGAAGGTGCGCGGTGTGGGAAGCGAGACCACGGGCCGTCCGCCCGCATTCTCGACAAAAACGCGGTACTCGGTGAAGAAGGGGGCAAACAGCACGCACTCCTCGCCCTCGCAAAGGAGGGCCTTCAGGGTGATCGTGAGGGAGGCGGCGGCGCCGCAGGTCATATAGATGTGGTTTGGGGTGACGTCGGTGCCAAAGCGGCTCTTGATGCTCCCGGCAACGGCTTCTCGCACCGAAAGGTCGCCCTGGGCCGACGTGTAGCCGTGGAGCGCCACGGATGGCTCGGTCTCAAGGAGGCGTACGGCGGCCTCGTTCACCTCGCTTGGCGGTGCCACGCTCGGGTTGCCGATGCTGAAGTCATAAACGTTCTCGGCGCCAATCACGGCGGCTCTTTGCTTGCAATATTCAAAGATCTCCCGGATGATGGAGCGTCGGCTCCCGAGAGAGAGCATTTTTTCATTGATCATATCGTCACCAATCCTAAAAGCTTTTCGGCGTTTTTACCGAGAATTTTACCGAGTGAGGGCTCAGGGATCCCCATACCGCGAAGGATCGCCAGCTCCTCGCCAAGATCGCGCCAGGGGCTGTCGGTGGCAAACAGGATCCTCTCGTCTCCGTGCTTGTCGAGGATCTCAAGGAAGCGGGAGCGCGGCATCTCGTGCAGGCTGTACGCCGTGTCGAGATAGATCTTTTCTCCCGCAAGGAGAGAAAGGACCTCGCCGGACATCTGCTCACCGCCGATGTGCGCCAGCACCAGGAGGTCGTAGCCGCCCAAAGCGTAAAGAACGCGGAGCACGCGGTCGGGCGTGCAATGCACCTCACCGCGCACGTAAGCGGCGTCCACCCCCGCGTGGGTCACGGTGATGAGGCCGCGTGCCTTGGCCCGTGCCATAATGCGAAGGTACGCCTCGTCGTCAATGTAGGTATTCTGGTAGTCGGGGTGGATCTTAAGACCGAGGAAGCCGCGGTCGGCTAACTCATCCACGTGGTCGGGAGCCTCGGGATCGGCGGGGTGAACACCGCCAAAGGAGAGGATGCGCGCGCCGCAGAACTCGCGGGCGTTCACCTCCTCGGCAAAGGCCGTTACGTGGGCAAACTGCCCCGGCCTTGTGAGGACGGGCAGATTGACCGCAAGATCGACCCCCGCGCGCTGCATGGAGGCAAGGAGTCCTCCCGCGGTGCCGTCCGAGTGACGGGGCGTTTTGGCTCCCTCCTCAATGGCCGCCACGGTGGTCTCGGCAATGCGGTCGGGAAAAATGTGGGTATGAAAATCAATAATCATAGTCTTAAAGTACGCTTATCTCCTCGGCCGTCATCGTGGCGATGCCCGCCTCACGGAGAACGCGGCAGGCGCTCTCCAGCTCGTTCGTTTTCATAACGACGGAGGCATCGTTCGCCTCCACCGAAAGCCCGTACATATATTCAATGTTCACGCCCCCCTCGGTGATGCGGGACAAAATCGACTGGAGACTGCCCGTCACGTGGGGGATCTTGATGATAAGAACGTCGGTCAGCATGCTCGAAAAGCCCGCGCCGAGAAGCACCTCACAGCCCTTTTCCGGGTGGTTGACAATGAGGCGCAGAAGGCCGTACTCGGTGGTGTCGGCCAGCGACATCGAGAGAATGTTGACGTTATGCTCCTTAAGAATGTTCAGAACCTCCGCAAGGCGACCCTTGCGGTTTTCGATGAATACGGAAAGCTGCTTGAGTGTCATAGCTACATCTCCTTTAGCTGAATTTGCGGTTATCGATCACGTGGACGGCCTTGCCCTCGCTGCGCGGGAGAGTGTTCGGGCCCATCAGCTTGATCCTTGCGCTGATGCCCAGCGCCTGCTGTGTGACCGTGGCGATCTTCTTCGTGAGGCTTTCAATGCCGCGGACCTCGTCGGTATAGTACCCGGCCTCCACCTCAACCTGGATCTCCAGGGTGTCGAGGTTATTGACACGGTCAACGATCATCATGTAATGGGGCGTGACCTCGCGGACGTCGATCAGTGCCGCCTCCACCTGGCTCGGGAAGACGTTGACGCCGCGGATGATGAGCATATCGTCGCTCCGTCCGCAGAAGCGCGAGATGCGGGCGCTGGTGCGTCCGCACGCACAGGGCGCGTGGGTGATGCTCGTCAGGTCCTTTGTGCGGTAACGGATGAGGGGAATGCCCTCCTTCGTCAGTGTGGTGAATACCAGCTCGCCGATCTCGCCGTCAGCGACGGGGAGAAGGGTTTTCGGATCAATGATCTCGGGGTAGAAGTGGTCCTCGCATACGTGGAGGCCCTCGTGATACTCACAGTCGCAGGCAACGCCGGGGCCGGTGATCTCGGAAAGACCGTAAATGTCGTGCGCCCGAACGCCAAGGCGCGCCTCAATCTCCCCTCGCATCTTCTCGGTCCACGGCTCGGCGCCGCAGATCGCCGCGCGAAGCTTGATCTTGTCGAGAAGCCCCTCGTCGCGCAGGACCTCGGAAAGGTGCAGGAGGTAGGAGGGCGTGCAGGCGATCGCCGTAACGCCGAAGTCCTGCATCATCGTAATGAGCTTTTTCGAGTTGCCCGTCGACATCGGCACGGTCATAGCCCCCAGGCGCTCGGCACCGTAATGCGCTCCGAGGCCGCCCGTGAACAGGCCGTAGCCGTAGGCGATCTGAATGATATCGTTCCTTGTGATGCCTGCCATGGAGAGACAGCGCGCCACACACTCGCTCCACGTATCAATATCGCCCTTTGTGTAGCCCACCACCGTTGCCTTGCCCGTGGTGCCCGAGGAGGCGTGGATGCGGACAATGTCCTCGCGCCGCGCGGCAAAAAGGCCGAAGGGATAGGTGTCACGCAGGTCGTTCTTTGTGGTGTAGGGGAGCTTGGTAATGTCCCGGACGTCGCGGATGTCGGAGGGGGAAACGCCCACCTCGTCCATGCGGCGGCGATAGAATTCCACGTTGTCATAGACGTACCGGACCAGCTTCACAAGGCGCTCGCTTTGCAGGGCGGTCATCTCGTCGCGCTTCATACATTCGCGCGCTTCGTTGTAGATCATGGCCGTCTCTTACTCCTTGCCGTAGCCGGCGTTGAACGCCGCCTCATTGATGGCCACCGTCTTCTGCGGCACCGTCGCACGCAGGACACCGAGCCATGCGTCCTTCGTAAAGCCGATCTCGCGCGCGGCAAGGCCCAGCACCACCGAGTTCAGGACGCGGCTGTTACCCAGCTCACGCGCCACGGCGCTGCCGTCAATGGCCTTGACGGTATGGTTGGCGGAAAGCGAGGCGAGGATATCCTCGGGATAGCTCGCGGCGCCGATCACCACAGTCATGGGGTCGATGCGGCAATCGTTCACAATGAGCGTGCCGTCTTTTTTCAGAAAATGCGCGTAGCGGAGCGCCTCCAGGCGCTCAAACGCGATGAGGACATCCACCTCGCCCTCCTCGACCACAGGCTCATACACGCGCTCGCCGTAGCGGACAAAGGTGACAACGCTGCCACCGCGCTGGGCCATACCGTGGACCTCGGAAAGCTTGACGTCAAAGCCCTGCGAAAGGGCGGTCTTACCGATAATTCTGCTGGTGAGCAGGGTACCCTGTCCGCCAACGCCAACAACCATAATATTCATCTTCCGTCTCCTTTACGCCCTCGGCCGCTTTTCGATAGCGCCGAATTTGCAGTAGCCCTCGCAAAGACCGCAGCCGTTGCACATCGCATCGTCGATCTTCACCGTGCCGTCCGCCGTCTTGGTAATGGCGGGGCACCCGATGCGAAGGCACGCGCCGCACCTTTTGCACTTCTCGGCATCGGCCACGCACACATCGGGGAAGGACTGCCCCTTGAGAAGCGCACAGGGCGCTTCGGCAATGATGACGGTCAAAACGTCGTCCGCGGCGCTTTCACGGATCGCGGCCTCAAGGGCCTTCGTATCAAAGGCCGAGATGCAAAGGACGCGCGGCACTCCGATCGCGCGGCAAAGCTCAAGAAGATCAATGGCATAGGTCTCCTCGCCCTTCAGCGTCTTGCCCGTGGCGGCATGCTCCTGGTGGCCTGTCATACCCGTCGTGCGGTTGTCAAGGATCATCACCGTCGCCGCCGACTTGTTGTAGACCATGTTGATGAGCGAGTTCACGCCCGTATGCAGGAAGGTGGAGTCACCGATCGTGGCCACCCAGTTTCTGATGTAGTCGCGCCCCTTGGCCTTCTCCATGCCGTGCAGGATCGAGATCGAGGAGCCCATGCACACCGTGGTATCAATGACCGAGAGGGGAGCCACGGCGCCCAGCGTGTAACAGCCGATGTCGCCCGCCGCGTGGATCTTCAGCTTACTTAAGACCGAGAAAACGCTGCGGTGCGGGCACCCGGGGCAAAGGATCGGCGGGCGGGCTGGGGTCTCGGACGCCGCGAACACGGCCGTCTCCTTACCCGTCAGTACCTTTTTAAGCATATTGGCGCTGTATTCGCCCTGCTTGGTGAACAGCTCCTTGCCCTTGACGGAGTAGCCCCATGCGCGGACCTGCTCCTCGATGACGGGCTCCAGCTCCTCGAATACGTAGACGGTTTCCACCTGCTCGATAAATTCCGCGATCAGCTCCTTGGGCAGGGGATTGACCAGACCCAGCTTCAGGACGCTGGCGTTGG
>JAZRAU010000038.1:0-17529 GCA_045634705.1 Eubacteriales bacterium
GGCGGCGGAGGGCGCTGACTTTGACACCGAGTTTCATGACTACGTTCTGGCCGTCCGCACGGTGTCGGGCGTTTGGGAGGCGGTCGCCCACATCGCCGCCCACTCCACAGGGCACAGCGAGGCGATCGTCACGCGGGATGAGGCCGTCGCCGCCCTCTTTACCGCCGCTGTGGATTCGGCCGCCGTGTACGTCAACGCCTCCACGCGCTTTACCGACGGCGGGGAATTCGGCCTTGGCTGTGAAATGGGCATCTCCACGCAAAAGCTCCACGCCCGCGGCCCCATGGGCCTTTGTGAGCTGACCTCGTACAAATACGTTGTCCGCGGAAACGGACATATCCGATAAGGAGACCGCTATGAAAGTAGGATTTCTCGGCTGTGGCAATATGGGCGGCGCCCTGGCCCGTGCCGTTCGCCGTGCCGATGCCGCGGCTACCGTCGTTCTCTCCGATGCCGACATCACCAAGGCGGAGGCCCTCGCCCGAGACATCGCGGCCGAGGTGAGCGATGCCGCCGCGCTCTTTTCCGATTGCGATTTCATCTTCCTCGGCTTAAAGCCCCAGGTGCTTCCCACGGCGCTTTCCGCCCTGCCCATCGCGTCGGCCTTGGAACGCGGCACCACCTTTGTCAGCATGGCGGCGGGCGTTCCTCTGTCCTCGCTTTCCGAGATGCTTGTCGGTGCGCCCGTCATCCGTATTATGCCCAACACCGCCGTTCTTGTCGGTGAGGGGATGACGGTCTATGCCGCCGCCCCCAATGTCACAAGCACCGCCCGTGCCGAGTTTCTCTCGCTTATGGCGCAATCGGGGAAGTGCGATGAGCTGCCCGAGGACCTCATTGATGCCGCCTGCGCGGTGTCGGGGTGCGGTCCTGCGTTTGCCTATCTTTTCCTTGATGCCATGGCCGAGGGAGGCGTGGCCGCCGGCCTTTCGCGTGAGCGCGCCCTTGCGTATGCCGCACAGACCGTGCGCGGCGCCATGCGTATGGCGGTGGAGACGGGGAGGACCCCCACCGAGCTGAAGGTGGCGGTCTGCTCACCCGGCGGCAGCACCATTGAGGGGGTCAAGGTGTTGGAGGGGCGCGGACTTCCCGCACTCGTTAAGGACGCCGTTTCGGCTTCCTTCAATCGCACAAAGGAGTTAGGAAAATAAGAAAAGCCGTTGGCAATGCCAACGGCTTTTCTTATAGCTCGGAAAGCTCGCTCCCCACCAGCGCATCTCCTTGATAGCGGAGGGTGAGCGCAAAGGGACCCTCACCCTTTTCGAGGAGGTCAAGGAAGACGCGGTCGCCCTCCCACATCGGGAGCGTGCGCGCCCTCTTTTTATCCACCCACGCCAGCACCCCCTCGTCGCAGGTAGGGGTGAGCTCGCCCGTAAAGGCGGTGGCGTGATAGAGGTGCATCACCTCGGCGGGGGCGGTGTCCGACAGGAAGAGGATCCTCCCGACAAAGCGGTAGGTAAGGAGATGCAGTCCCGTCTCCTCGCGCACCTCGCGCAGGAGGCACTCGTCGGGCGTCTCGCCCTCCTCAATGCCGCCGCCAATGCCGATCCACTTGCCCTCGTTCACATCGTTTTTCTTCTTCACGCGGTGAAGCAGCAGATAGGCGTCGTCCTTTTCGATGTAGCACAGTGTGGTATTTCTCATCGTTATGTAAACAATCCCTTACATCTTTTTTCAAGAACCAAGAGAAGGGGAAGCCCCAACACTCCAACCGACAGGATCTCACCGATCGAGACCGTGAGGAGGAGAAACCAGTAGCCCTCGGGCGCGCCGTAGGCAAATATCAAAACGGGGGGAATGATCGCGGCGTTAGCGAGAATCGTGGGCAGGGGCACAAGAAAGCGCCACCGCCGAAGAAGTCGCGCGCCAAGCGCCCCAAGGAGGGTGGCCAGCGAGCCGAGAAAAATGTCCCACGGCGCCGCCCCCGTTATGAGATTGGCGAGAAAACAGCCGATCGCCAGCCCGGGCACTGCCTCCGCACAGAAGTAGGGAAGCACGCAAAGCGCCTCGGAAAGGCGGAGCTGAATGGCGCCCCCGGCAAGGCCGAGAGAGGCGGAAACGAGCGTCAGGACAACGTAGAGGGCGGCGATCGCGGCGCCGCGGGTCAGGGATCTTGTGCGGTTCATTTTGATAGGCTCCTTAGTTTTGTTTATCGTGAGGATGGTTACGAACTCACGAGGGGGGGTGCCCCTAAGAGTCTATTATAGTCAAAAAACGGCGCGTGTCAATAGCTCGGCTCGGTTTTTTCGCGGTAGGGGAGGCTCCCCCTTTTCGCTTGCGCCGCAGGGGGGCGCTCGTCAAGGTCGGTGTGAAATTTTGGCGGAGGGCTTGACCTGCCCTCGCGGGTGTGATACAATAGCAAAGTAAAATTATTGCGTTCAGTAAAAGAGAGCCGTATGAAAAAAACAACGCGCCTTTTGGCCCTTTGCCTTCTTCTCCTTGCCGCCCTGCCCCTGTTTTCGGCGTGCGGTGAGGAGGACCCCCGCCCCGTGGTGGCTGTCACCATAGTCCCTGAGGCGGGCCTTGTCCGCGCTGTGGCGGGGGAGGATTTCCGCATCGTTACCCTCGTTCCCCCGAGCCACAGTCCCGAGGCGTACGAGCCTACCGTCCGTGAAATGACCGATTTCGGCCGTGCCTCGGTCTTTTTCTCGATCGGTGTTCCCGTGGAGCAGACCTCGCTCCTCCCCTCGCTCGGTGACGGTACGCGCCACGTCTCGCTCAGCGAGGCGGCGGCCGCCGTGTATCCTGAGCTGACGATCAACGGTGAGCGTGATCCCCACGTCTGGCTCTCGCCGAAGCGCGTCGCTCTTATGGTCGCACTCATCGCGGACGAGCTTTCGGCGCAGAAGCCCGAGAGGGCCGAGGTCTATCGCCGGAACGCCGCCACCTACCTTTCCGAGCTTGCGGCGGTCGATGCGCGCATCCGCGAGGTGCTGGTCTCGTCGGGAGCTTCCGACATCATTGTCTATCACCCTGCCTTTGGGTATCTTGCCGACGAGTACGGCCTCACCATGCACGCTCTCGAGCGGGACGGCCGTGAGCCCACCGCCGCCGAGCTGGCAGGCATGGTCGATTTCGCGAGGGAGAGGGGGATCCGCACCGTCTTTTATCAGGCGGAGACCGACAGCCGCGGCGCCCGCGCCTTTGCCGAGGAGATCGGCGGTCGGGCGGTGAAGCTCTCGCCCCTCGCCGAAAATTACCTTGAAAATCTTGAGCTTATGGCGGAGGCCATTGCCGCCGCAGAAGGGAGTGCCCCGTGAGTGAGGTCATCGGTATTGACCGCCTGACGGTCAATTACGGAAAAACACGCGCCCTGTCCGACGTCTGCCTTTCGGTGCCGTCGGGGGCCTATCTCGGCATCATCGGGCCGAACGGTGGCGGAAAGACCACCCTGCTTTCGGTCATTCTCGGTACCGTCCGTCCGACAAGCGGTACCCTCACCCTCTTTGGTGAGGCTCCCGAGCGCGGCCGTGCGCGCCTTGGCTACGTGCCGCAGTTTGCCGCCTTTGACCGCGCCTTTCCCGTAACGGTCGGTGAGGTCGTGGCCACCGCCTACCTCGGCCGTGGGCTCCACCCCTTTCGCCGTCTTGGCCGCACCGAGCGTGCGGGCGCCGAGGCGGTGCTTGATGAGGTCGGCCTTGGCGGCTTTGCTCCGCGCCTCGTCTCGGAGCTTTCGGGGGGCGAATTCCAGCGGATGCTCCTTGCCCGTGCCCTTGCCAAATCGCCCGAGATCCTTCTTCTCGACGAGCCCACCTCGGGTGTTGACCCCGCCACACGTGCCCGCATCTATGAGCTGCTCACCGAGCGTAACCGCCGCGGTATGACCGTCGTTATGGTCACGCACGACATGCTGGCCGTCGCCTCGTCGGTCACAAGCCTCGCTTGCCTTTCTCACTCGCTCGTCTATCACGGCGAGCCCGAGATCTCGGAGGAGGTCTCCACGGCGATGTACGGTTGCCCTGTCGATCTCATCGCCCACGGCGCGCCGCATCGCGTGCTTCGCTCTCACGACGGGAAAGGAGGCTGTGACTGCCATGACTGTCATTGAAGCCTTCCTTGAATACCGCTTTATGCAAAACGCCCTTGTGGCCGCCCTGCTGGCGGGTGTCCTTTGTGGTCTTGTCGGTGTTATCATCGTGGAAAAGCGGCTTGTGATGATGAGCGGCGGTATCGCTCACACCGCGTACGGTGGCGTGGGCCTTGGCTATCTTCTTGGCTTCTCGCCCCTTCTCGGCGCCGTCCTCTTCTCGCTTGGCGCCGCCTTTGGCATCGGCACGCTCCGTAGGAAAAATCCCACAAGGACGGACGTCCTCATCTCGCTTTTCTGGTCGCTCGGTATGGCGGCGGGCATCGTCTTTGTGGCTCTCGCCCCCGGCTATCCCCCCGACCTCAATTCTTATCTCTTTGGCAACATCCTCACCGTCACCTCGGCTGACCTTTGGCTGATGCTGGGCGTTACGGGGGTGGTGGTCCTTCTCTTTTTTGCACTCTACGAGGACCTGCGCTCTTATCTCTTTGACGAGACCTTTGCGGCCGTTTCCGGCCTTTTCGTCCGCGCTCTTGAGTGGATCGTCCTCGGCCTCATCGCCCTTTCCGTCGTTGTGCTTCTGCGTGTGACGGGCATCATGCTGGCGATCGCGCTGCTCACCGCCCCCGCCGCCACGGCGGCAAGGCTCACGCGCCGCCTTTTTCCCCGTATGCTGACGGCGGCGGGACTTTCGGCGGCCTTTGCCGTTCTCGGCCTTATCGTCTCCTTCTACTTCAATATCCCCTCGGGCGCGACGGTCGTCGCCCTTTCCGTACTCACCTACGCCGCCGTGGGCATTACCCGCACGCTGTGGCAACGGCGGAGGACTTCCGCAGAATAACCAAAAACCGCTTGGCAAGAGCCAAGCGGGTTTTGGTTGCAGCATCTCGAAATACGTAAGATTCTTCTCAAACCCCGCCTTGCCGTAGGCGCGGCGTCCGGGGGCGTGGACATTGTTAAGCCCCCGTCAATGTCTTTGCACATTGTTGCGTTTTTTTTGCCTATTCTCTTGGTGCCGCAGAAAGAAAAGAGGAAAAAGAAAAAATCTCTTTACAAAGCGCGCCCTTTGTGCTATACTGAGAAAAAACGGAAAAGTGAGGTGAGGCACGGTGGATTTATGCGGCAGTAGTAGCGGCAAAAACGATATAGGGCGATCCTTTTTCTCGGCGTCGGTACCCTCGTGCCACACCCCGATAGAATCGTAAAGGCAAGAGCTTCCTTGGCAGCAAAGGGCGGCTTGTCTTTTGTTGCCTTTTTTGTTTTTGTCCATGCATTTTTGGAATACTGAAAAAATGGAGGACAAAGAAAATGAATGAGAAAACCGAGCTTCTTGAGACCATTCGTGCCCTGCTCGGCGAGCGCCGTCACGCCGCGCTCAGAGAGCGCCTCGCGGAGGAGCAGCCGCGCGATATTGCCGATCTTTTTCCCGACCTTGACGATAAAGAGCGCCTGGTGGTTTACCGCCTTCTCCACAAGGAGTGCGCCGCCGAGGTTTTGGTGGAGCTGGGGAGTGAGGATCGCCGCGCGCTGGTCGCGGCGTTCAGCGATGAGGAGCTGGCAGGGGTCCTTTTGGAACTCTACTCGGACGATGCCGCCACGCTCCTTGAGGAGATGCCCGCCAACTTTGTGAGGCGTATCCTCAAAAACTGCACGCCCGAGATGCGGCGCTCGGTCAACGCCCTTCTCAAATATCCTGAGGAGAGCGCGGGCAGCATTATGACCACCGAATATGTCCGCCTTGACGGCGGTATGACGGTGGAGGAGGCCCTCCGCCACATCCGCTCGGTGGCGATCGATAAGGAAACGATCTACACCTGCTACGTCACGGACAGCGGCCGCCGCCTTGTCGGTATTGTCACGGCACGTATGCTTCTCATTGCGCCTCTTTCCAGCACGGTCGGGGAGCTTATGGAGGAAAACGTCGTTTCGGTCGGCACGCATGACGAGAGGGAAGCGGTGGCCCGCCTTTTCGACCGCTATAACTTCCTCGCTCTGCCCGTTGTGGACGGAGACGGCCGCCTTGTCGGCATCATCACGGTTGACGATGCGATCGAGGTCCTCTCCGAGGAGGTCGAGGAGGACTTTGCCAAAATGGTCGCTATCACGCCGAACAGTGAGCGACCGTATCTTCGGCAGTCGGTGGGGGAGATCTTCCGCATGCGGATTCCGTGGCTCCTGCTTCTGATGCTCAGCGCCACCTTTACGGGGCTCATCATCACCTCGTTTGAGGCCGCCCTCGCCGCCTCTGTGGTGCTTACCTCGTTCATTCCCATGCTCATGGGCACGGGAGGCAATTCGGGCAGTCAGGCCTCGGTCACGGTGATCCGCGGACTTTCTCTCGGTGAGATCACCTACGGCCGCGTGTTCTCGGTGCTTTGGAAGGAGCTGCGCGTCTCCTTGCTTTGCGGTCTTGCGCTGGCGGTGGTCAATTTTGGAAAAACGATGCTCGTTGACGGGCTTTTGATGCAAAATCCCGCCGTCACGCCGCTGGTGGCCCTCGTTGTCAGCCTGACGCTCCTGCTCACGATCGTGGCCGCCAAGCTCATCGGCTGCTCGCTGCCCCTTCTGGCAGGGCGCCTCGGCTTTGACCCCGCCGTTATGGCCAGCCCGTTTATCACCACGCTTGTGGACGCGATCTCGCTCCTTGTCTATTTCACCCTGGCCACGGTCATGCTGGGCCTCTAAAAAGATTTGCGTTTTTTGTTGCCCTCGGCGCCGTTTTGTTGTATAATGTAAGCAGTAAGCTTGCGGAGGTTTTTATGTTCTGGATGTGGTTCTGGTTCGTCCTTGCCGTGATTTTCATCGTTGTGGAGGTGATGACGGCGGATCTTGTGTGCATTTGGTTCGGCGCCGCGGCACTGCTTTCGGGTGTGGTTACGGCCATTGTTCCCACCCTGCCCGTCGCTTGGCAGTTCGTGATCTTTGTCGCTCTTTCGTCGGTGCTTCTGTTTGCCACCCGCCCCCTTGTTAAGCGGCTCCTTCGCTTTGAAAAGAGCCGTGACACTAACCTTGACCGCCTCATCGGGCAGGTCGCCGTGGTGACCGAAAGGATCGATAACCTTGCTGCCACGGGCGCTGTTCGCCTTTGCGGCATTGTGTGGACGGCGCGCTCGGAGGACGGCAGCGTGATTGAGGTGGGCGAATACGTAATTTTCGATAAAATTGAGGGCAACAAGGCCCTTGTAAAGAAAAAAGGAGAGTAGTACGATGGGTTTTTTAATTGCAGTTGGTATCCTTCTTCTTGTGGTGCTCATTATCGTTGTCATCAACATCAAGATCGTACCGCAGGCCAAGACCTATGTCATTGAGCGCCTTGGCGCTTACCGCGCCACGTGGGATACGGGGCTTCACGTCCTTATTCCCGTCATTGACCGCATCGCCAAGCAGGTGTCAATGAAGGAGCAGGTTGCCGACTTTGATCCGCAGCCCGTGATCACCAAGGATAACGTCACCATGCAGATCGATACCGTCGTTTTCTTCCAGATCACGGATCCTAAGCTCTTTGCTTACGGTGTGGAGCAGCCCTTGAAGGCGATCGAAAATCTGACCGCCACCACTCTGCGTAACATCATCGGTGATCTGGAGCTTGACCACACCCTCACCTCGCGCGATACCATCAACGCCAAGGTGCGCTCGATCCTTGACGAGGCCACCGATCCCTGGGGCATCAAGATCAACCGCGTGGAGCTGAAGAACATCAAGCCCCCCGCCGAGATCCAGGACGCCATGGAAAAGCAGATGAAGGCCGAGCGTGAGCGCCGTGAGGCAATCCTCCGTGCCGAGGGTGAAAAGGCCAGCGCCGTCTTGGTTGCTGAGGGTAAGAAGGAAAGCCAGATCCTCGCCGCCGAGGCCGAAAAGCAGGCCGCGATCCTGCGCGCCGAGGCCGAGCGTGAGGCGCGCATCCGCCGCGCCGAGGGTGAGGCAGAGGCCCTCCGTAAGATCAACGATGCTGAGGCGTACGCCATTCGCGTCATCAATGAGGCGGCACCGTCGGAGGAATTTCTGACATTGAAAAAGCTTGAGGCCCTCGGTACAGTTGCCGACGGGCAGGCCACCAAGGTCATCATCCCCAGCGACCTCCAGGGGGTCGTCGGGCTTATCAACACTGTGACTGAGGCAAAATAAAACCCGTATAAAAGAGAGGACATGGCGGCTTCTGCCGCCGTGTTTTCTCTTTCTTCTTTTTGGAGGACAGGGGCACAGACCCCGAGATAACTATGGAAACGACAACAAAACTATACGAAAACGAGCAGCGCCTTCTTTCCTTTACTGCCACAGTCCTTTCCTGCACCGCGTGCGAGGGCGGCTTCCGCGTGGTCCTTGACCGCACCGCCTTCTTCCCTTGCGAGGGAGGGCAGGGCGCCGATCACGGCACGCTCGGCGGTGCCAACGTCCTTGACGTTGCCATAGAGGGCGGCGTGGTCACCCACCTTGTTGATGCCCCTCTCCCCGTCGGTGCCACCGCCCTTGGCGAGGTCGATCCCGTCCGCCGCCGCCGTCATATGCAGGTGCATACGGGAGAGCATATCCTCTCGGGCACTCTCCATACAATGTACGGCGCCACGAATGTCGGCTTCCACCTCGGAGAGGAGGAGGTCACGCTGGACATTGACCTTGCGCTTTCCAAGGCTGAGCTTGCCGCCGCCGAGGAGGCCGCCAACCGCGCCGTCTTTGAAAACCGCGCGGTGAGGATCCACTATCCCACCCCTGCCGAGCTTCCGTCGCTTTCCTACCGCGCAAAGCTTGATCTTACCGAGGGCGTGCGCCTTGTGGAGATCGAGGGCGTGGACCTTTGCGCCTGCTGCGCCCCTCACGTTGAGCGTACGGGCGAGGTGGGACTCATCAAAATCATTTCTTCGATGAACTATAAGGGCGGTATGCGCCTCCATATCGCCGTGGGCGCCGATGCCCTCACGGACTACCGCCAAAAGCAGGCAAGCGTTCACGCCGTCTCGGTCGCCCTTTCGGTGCCCGAGGGTGAGATCGCCGCGGGCGTTGCCCGTCTCGGTGAGGCCCTCTGTGAGGAGCGCCGTACCGTCGCGGCCCTGCGCGCCTCTCTCCGCGCGGAGCGCCTTGCGGCCGCCACCGCCAAGGGAGGCGACCTTGCCCTCTTCTATCCCGACCTCGATGCCGTCGGTCTTCGCTCGTACGCCGAGGAGGCCGCCGCCATGACCGAGGGCTTTGTTCTTGTAGCTTCCCCCGCCGACGGATGCTACCGCTACGCCCTGGCCGCAAAACGTGGCGGGGCACGCGCCATTTCGGCCTCGCTTCACGCCGCTCTCGGCGGTCGCGGCGGCGGCCGTGACGATCTGTGCCAGGGAAGCCTGCCCGCTACGCGTGAGGCGATCCTCGCAGAGCTTGGGCTTTCGTAATGGCGTACGTCTACATTCTGCTGTGCGGTGACGGCTCGCTTTACACGGGTACGGCACGTGATCTTCCTCACCGCATGCGTGACCATTTTGAAAAAACGCCCGCGGCCGCGGCTTACACACGTGCCAAGGGCGCTGTGCGGCTTCTTTGCGCTTGGGAATGTGACGGCATCTCCGCCGCCCTGCGCGCCGAGGCTGCGATCAAGCGCCTCACCCGCCGCGACAAGCAGGCTCTCCTTGCCTCGCCCGACCGCCTTGGTGACGACGGCTTTCCCACCCTCGCAGGGCTTTCCTTCCGCCCGCTGTGTGAGGGGGAGGAGCCCCTGGTCTCGGTGCGGCGCCTCTACGGATAAAAACGGTGTTTTCCTTTGGGAAAACACCGTTTTTATCTTATTCGGACGCCCGTTTCTCGGCCATGGCGCGCTCATACCTCTTTTCGGCACGGACGCAGAGGCGGCGCGAAAGCAGTATAAGATAATACCCCCCGAACGAGGTGGCAAAGACCAGAAGGAAATCCACGATCATTGAGACGATCTCCACGGGGTGCGGGAAGACGTAGCTGTTCACAAAATCGACCGTGGTGATGATTTGCCCCACCAGCTGATAGAGGAAAAAGCCGACGGCCGCCGCCAGCGCGGCGCGCACGGGGGGAGAGGAGAGGTCGTGAAAGCTCTTGACCTTCGCCTCCCGATCCTTGGCAATGAACAGAGCATAGGGGATGAAAAAACCAAGCAGCATGGGCAGGATCACCGAATCAAAGGCCGCCCCCATCAGCCCCCCAAGCTCGGTAGGCGTTATCGCCAACCGCAGGAAAAGCGCCTGCCAAAGAAGCGAGAAGAGGCCCCCGACCGTAAAGGCACCAAGCGTAGAAAGAAGCGGCACGAGCGCCGCGGCAAGACGTTTCCTCGCCATGGCAAAGCCGATGCCGACAGTCGCAAACAAAAGCCCAAGCCCCACAAGGCGCGAGAGCGTGTAAACGGGGTAGGAGAAGGGGGAGTCCAAAAGGTCGAGATAATAGGCCAGGGAGGAGAGGGGGGAGCGCAGAAGCTCGATCCCTACCGCCGCGGCCAGAAAGCGGAACCAAACGGGTATGGTCTTCATACATAACTTCCATTTCGTGAAGCAAATTTTTACACTCCCTATTATATCAAAAAATGAGGATTTGTCAATCCCGCCCCCCGTTTGCCCCGCTTTCCGTTCATTTTTCTCATCGGCGTGCATATATTGAAAAGGAACTGTACGGAAAGGAGGGAGCCTATGCGAGTCCTGCGTGACATCGCCCCCCTCGGGCCAGATCGCCTCTATTCCGAGGTAGAGCGCCTGGCCCTTCACTATCCCACCCTTAGCCCGCGCACACTCGGTACGTCGATCCTCGGTCGGCCGATCCCCCTGCTGCTTCTCGGCCGCGGACGTCAAAAGCTCCTCTACGTCGGGACCCACCACGCCACCGAGTGGCTGACGGCGCGCCTTCTTCTCTATTTTCTTGAGGAGCTGCTTTCGGCCGCCGCCGCAGGCGAGAGACGATACGGTCTTGATCTTGCCTTTCTGCTCTCGCGCCGTACGCTCTGCTTTGTGCCGATGCTGAATCCCGACGGGGTGGCCATCCACCTCGGTGAGGGCGGTGGAGATCCCCTTGCCGCACGGCGGGAGCGCATGGCCGCGGGGGATTTCTCGCACTGGCAGGCCAATGCGCGGGGCGTGGACTTAAACCACAATTACGATGCGGGCTTTGCCGCCTATAAGGCGGTGGAGGCGTCGCTCGGCATCACGGGCGGCGGCCCCACGCGATACAGCGGCGCGTATCCCGAATCCGAGCCCGAGACGGCGGCGCTTTCCGGCTTTGTCCGCGCCACACGGCCGCGCCTTATCCTCACCCTCCATACGCAGGGGGAGGAGATCTACTTTGCGGGCGGCGAGGGGGCGCGCACCATGGCTCGGCGCATGGCGCTGCTTTCGGGCTACGCTGTGGCCTCGCCCGAGGGAGCCGCAGCCTACGGCGGTCTTACCGACTGGGCCGGCGGCGTTCTCGGGATCCCCTCGTTCACGCTGGAGTGCGGCAAGGGGCAAAATCCTCTGCCGCCCGAGGACGCCGTGCCGATCTACCGCCGCCTTTCCCGTCTATTCTTTGAAAGCATTACGATGTAAGGAGGAACGCTATGCCTTCATGCAACAGTGAGGATTTTCGTGACAAGGAGGTCATCAATGTCTGTGACGGCCGCCGTCTCGGTTGTGTATGCGAGATCGAGTTTGACGTCTGTGACGGGCGCATCACCGCCATTGTCGTCCGCGCCGAGGGAGGACTTCTCGGCATCAAAAAGGGGGAGGAGCTGGTGATCCCGTGGGATAAGATCCAGAAGATCGGCGAGGACATTATCCTTGTGGACGGGATCGTCCTGCCGCCCCCCGACCACTGCGGCGTCCGCCGCCGCAAGGGCAAGGTGTAAAAAACAGCCGCACAAGGGTGCGCCTGTTTTTCGCTTTTTACCGCCCCCACCCGCCAATCGCCTCATTCTTATTTACGAATGTAAATTTTTTGTGAACTTGGAAATTCCTCTTGCGCGCGAGGGGAAAATGTGGTATCCTATCAAAGGCTCGCTTTAGCGGGTACAAAAATTCTCACACAGGACGTGCGCGTCGTTGGTGCTCGCAAGAGTCTTGGCGCAAAGGCCTTCCTGTGGCGGAAAAACCAGAAGGAGGACATGAAAATGTTCGTAATCTCGATCAAGCAGCTGCTTGAAGCCGGTGTCCATTTCGGCCACCCCACCAAAAAGTGGAACCCCAAAATGGCGGAGTACATCTTCACCATGAGAAACGGGATCCACATCATCGACCTTCAGAAGACGGTCAGAAAGTTTGAGGAGGCGTATGCCTTCGTCAAGCAGATCGCCGAGGAGGGCGGTACGATCCTCTTCGTCGGCACGAAGAAGCAGGCTGCCGACAGCATCAAGGAGGATGCCAAGAAGTGCGGCATGTACTACGTGAACGTCCGTTGGCCCGGCGGTATGCTGACCAACTTCAAGACGATCCGTAAGAGCATCAACCGCCTGAAGGAGCTTGAGAAGATGCAGGAGGACGGCACGTTCAACCTGCTCCCCAAGAAGGAAGCCGCGCAGAAGATGAAGGAGATCGAGGATCTCGAGAAGAACTACGGCGGTATCAAGGAGATGGATACTCTCCCCTCCGCGATCTTCGTTGTTGACACCCGCAAGGAGCACATTGCCGTGCTCGAGGCCAAGAAGCTTGGCATTCCCGTTATCGCTATCGTTGACACCAACTGCGATCCCGATGACGCCGACTACATCATTCCCGGTAACGACGACGCGATCCGTGCCATTAAGCTGATCGGCACCACGCTTGCGGACGCCGTGATCGAGGGCCGCGGCGGCGAGCAGCTGACCGACGGCAGCGATGAGGCCGAGGCTGCCGATGTGAATGCGGCAGACGCCGAGTAAGCAAGGAGGAAGTAACATGGCAGCATTTACCGCAAAGGACGTAGCCGAGCTCAGAAAGCAGACCGGCTGCGGCATGATGGATTGCAAGCGCGCTCTTGAGGAAGCTAACGGCAGCATGGAGGAGGCCCTTAAGGTCCTTCGTGAGAAGGGCATGGCAGCCACCGCCAAGAAGCAGAGCCGTATCGCCGCTGAGGGTGTCGTTGATATTCTTACCGTTGGTAACACCACCGCGATGATCGAGGTCAACTCTGAGACCGACTTCGTTGCCAAGAACGAGACCTTCCGCGCCTTCGTGAGAAGCGTTCTTGAGACGATCATCGCCACCCGTCCCGCCTCTGTTGAGGACCTGATGACCAAGACCATGGCCGACGGCCAGACGGTGGAGGCCGCCCTTCAGGAAAAGACCTACACGATCGGTGAGAAGCTCTCGCTCCGCCGTTTCGTCATCGTTGACGGCGTTGTCAGCACTTACGTGCATGGCGGCGGCGCCACCGGCGTTATCATCTGCTTTGAGGCCGACGATGCCGCCGTTTCCAACGCCGGCTTTGCCGAGTTCTCCAAGAACATCGCTCTCCAGGCCGCCGCGATCCCCTCGCAGTACGTGGACCGTGCCGCCGTTCCCGCCTCGGTCATTGAGGAGGAGCGCGAGATCCTTACCAAGCAGATGGAGCAGGATCCCAAGTTTGCGGGCAAGCCCGCGAACGTTCTTGCCGGCATCATCAACGGCAAGCTTGGCAAGTTCTACGAGAACAACTGCCTCACCGAGCAGGCTTACGTTAAGGACGATTCCCTGACCGTTGGCAAGTACGTTGCCGCCACCGCCAAGGAGTTTGGCGGCGCCATCAAGATCACCGCCTTCCATCGCTTCGATAAGGGCGAGGGCATTCAGAACCGCGAGGAGAACTTCGCGGAAGAGATTGCCAAGATGGTAAACAACTGATAAGGTTGGCATTAAAAAGAAAAGCGCACGGATCTCCGTGCGCTTTTCTTTTTTCAAAAAACGGCAACTCACTGCCGCATTTTCCTGTAAATGTAAAGTAATGTTTTCAAGATAAGTCGCCGCCGCGACCGCCCGGACCCCTCCGCCGCCGACCTGTGCGGGCCTCCTCCGAAAAAAATCGGGAGCCGAAAAAACTTTCTCTTGCAAAGCGGCCGTCTATATAGTATAATATATACATATATTCGTACGCGCGATGCGAGAAACAAAATTCAAATTGGGATTTCCCAGGAAAAGAGTGGAGTATGCAGCCGAAGTACAAACGCATTTTGCTTAAGCTTTCCGGTGAGGCGCTGGCCGCGGGCGGAGAGGGCATTGTCAACGATGCCTTTGTGGCCCGTGTGGCAGGGGTGCTTTCCCGCCTTCTTGCCGAGGGGGTGGAGATCGGGGTCATCGTCGGCGCCGGTAATATCTGGCGCGGCCGCCAGGGCGTGGGAATGGACCGCACCCGAGGTGACTATATGGGGATGCTCGCCACGGCGATCAACGCCCTTGCCCTTTCCGATGCCTTTATCCGTGCGGGTATCGATACCCGCGTGATGTGCGCCCTTCAGATGCCGGAGATCGGTGAGTACTACACGCGCGATGCCGCCGTGCGCCACCTCGCCAAGGGGCGTGTGGTCATTTTTGCAGGCGGCCTCGGCCGTCCTTATTTCTCCACCGATACGGCCGGTGCCCTTCGCGCCGCTGAGATCGGTGCCGATGCCGTTCTTATGGCCAAGAACATTGACGGCGTCTACACGGCCGACCCCAAGGTGGATCCCACCGCGAAGAAGATCGATAAGATCTCCTATACCGAGGTGCTGGCGCGCGGCCTCCGCGTGATCGACACCACGGCCACGGCGCTTTCCATGGACAACAAGATCCCCACCCTTGTCTTCGGTCTTGACGATCCCGACAACATTTACCGCGCCGCCATGGGCGAGGCGCTTGGCACGCTGATCACCGAATAAAATTTTGAGATATAAAGGAGACTCTTATGAAACTTGATACCACCGAATATGAGGTAAAAATGAAAAAGAGCGTGGAGTCCTACTCCAAGTCGCTCTCCGTGCTTCGCGTCGGCCGCGCCAGCCCCGACGTGCTTTCCAAGGTAACGATCGATTACTACGGCTCGCCCACGCCCATTAACCAGGTGGCAGAGATGAAGGTGGCCGATGCGCGTACCCTCATCATCAACTCCTGGGATAAGAGCCAGATGAAGGCCATTGAGAAGGCGATCCTCGCCTCCGACCTCGGCCTCAATCCGCAGAATGACGGCTCCTGCATCCGCATCATTTTCCCGGCGATGACCGAGGAAACGCGCCGCACTATGGCCAAGCAGGTCTCGAAAATGGGTGAGGAGGCCAAGGTGGCTATCCGCAACATTCGCCGTGATGCCAACGATGCCATTAAGGCGAAAAAGAAGGCGAGTGAGATGACCGAGGACGAGGCCAAGGCGGGCGACAAGCAGGTGCAGGACCTCACCGATAAGTACATCAAGGAGATCGACGCGGTGACAGCAGCCAAGGACCGCGAGATCATGGAGATCTGATGTCTCTTTTCAAAAAGCGTGAGAGGGGTGGCGAGAACCTTGTCGGCCGCCTCTCTCATATCGCCTTTATTATGGACGGCAACGGGCGCTGGGCCAAGCGCCGCGGCCTTGCGCGCTCGGCGGGGCATGCCGCGGGGGCTGAGGCGTGTAAGCGTGTGATCCGCCGTTGCCGTGATCTTGAGATCCATACGGTGACGGTCTATGCCTTCTCGACCGAGAACTGGTCGCGTCCCCGTGAGGAGGTCGAGGCGCTGATGCAGCTTTTTGACCGCTACCTCGATACTCTCCTTGCCGACCTTGACGAATATGCGATGCGTTTTGTCTTCCTCGGAGACAAGGCCCCGCTTTCACCCCCTCTCCGTGAAAAGATGTCGCGCCTTGAGGCCCTGTCGGCCGAGCGCCACTCCGAGTACACCCTGAACCTTGCGATCAATTACGGCGGCCGGGATGAGATTGTTCACGCGGCCAACGCCGCCCTTTGCGAGGGTAAGACCTCGCTTACGGCCGAGGACATTCAAAGACATCTCTATACCGCCGCCTCTCCCGACCCCGATCTTCTTGTACGGACGGCGGGCGAGATGCGCCTTTCGAACTTCCTTTTGTGGCAGGCCTCCTATGCCGAGCTTTGGTTCTGTGACCGCCTCTGGCCCGATATGGATGCCGCCGACGTTGATGAGGCAGTGCGTGTGTACTGCAAGCGCACCCGCCGCTTTGGAGGAGTAAAATGAAGCAACGGATCCTGACGGCCGCCGTGATGTTGGCTGTGTTTATCCCCATTCTCATCTTTTCTCACCTGATCGTCTATCCCCTGGCCATGGCGGCCCTTGCGGCGATTGCAGCCTTTGAGCTTTTGCGTTGCCTCGGCCTCCACCGTGACCTCCCCCTTGCCCTCGCCGTGCCTCTCTCTGCGGCCATGACCTTCCTTGCGTGGTTTGCTGAGGGGCCCGCCACCCATCTTTCGGTGCTTGCGATTGCCTTTTTCCTTTTTGCGCTCTACCTCTTTGCCACGGCAGTCTTTCGCCCGGGGCGGGTGTCGTACGGGGCGCTTATGGGGATCCTCGGCGGCAGCTTTTATATCACCGTGGCCTTTTCCGCTATGGTGCTGCTCCGCGGCATGACGGGCGGCGCCTACCTCTTCCTTTTGCCCTTTGTCGGGGCGTGGGTGACAGATACCTTTGCCTACTTCACGGGCCGTTTTCTCGGCAAGCATAAGCTCGCCCCCGTCATCAGCCCCAAAAAGACGGTGGAGGGAAGTGTCGGCGGCATCGTCGCGGCCGTTCTGGTTTTTGTCCTCTACGGCCTTGTCCTCCGTGCCAATGACCTTACCCCCAATTACTGGGCGCTTGCGCTCGCGGGGCTTCTTCTATCGGTCGTATCGCAGATCGGTGATCTCGCCCTCTCAGCCATTAAGCGCGAGTACGGCGTTAAGGATTATGGGCGCCTCTTCCCGGGGCACGGCGGCGTGCTTGACCGCTTTGACTCTGTGATCGCCACCGCCCCCCTGCTCCTCTTTTTCTCCATGCTCGGCGCAGGATTTTCTCTGTTTGTTTGACTTCTCGGTTTGCCGTCCTCTTTTGGGGCGGCAGACTTTTTCTCCAATACAAAAACGAAAGGAGCTGCTATGATGCAAGGAACACCGATCGCCATCCTCGGCGCCACGGGCTCTGTGGGCCGTCAGGCTTTGGAGGTGGCCGAGGCCCTCGGCGCGCGCATCACCCTGCTTTCGGCGCACAGCTCCGTCAAGGAGGCCGAGGCGGCAGTGCGCCGCCACCGCCCCGACTGCATCGTGATGACCGACAAGACCGCCGCGCATGACCTTGCCGCACGCCTTCGCGATACTGCCACCGCGGTCATCGCGGGCAAGGAGGGCCTTCTTGAGGCCATTGCCGCTGACAAGGCCGAGGTCTATGTGAACTCGATCCTCGGGAGCGCCGGCCTTTTGCCTTCGCTGTCTGTCATTGAAAAGGGCGCACGCCTCGCGCTTGCCAACAAGGAGACCATGGTCGTGGCAGGGAAGCTCGTGCGTGAGCGCGCGGCCGCCTGCCGCGCCGAGATCCTACCTGTGGACAGTGAGCACAGCGCTATTTTTCAGTCGCTTCACGCGGGGCGCCCATGCGAGGTCAAAAAGCTGATCCTCAAAGTCGGATCGT
>JAZRAU010000039.1:0-2525 GCA_045634705.1 Eubacteriales bacterium
ATGATGCGGCCGCGTTTTTTCTTCGGCGTGAGGGGCGCGGCGGCCGGAACAGCGGGCGCTTGCTCCTCGGCGCCGAGAAGCTCGACCTCCCCTCGGGGAGCCTCGCTCCTTGGCAGGTGGCGGCGGTTCTGAATGTACTTCGGCAGGGGGGCGGTGCGCTCGTCAAAGCGCTCGGCCACGCGGCGGTAGGCATCGGCCTCCTCGCGCAGGGGCTTGACACGGCCCGAAAGCACCTCCTCGGGCAGGCGGTCGAGCATACGGATCATCTCGGCGGCGCTGTCAAAGCGCGCGGCGGGGTCCTTTTCGAGGGCGCAGAGGACGATCTTTTCCAGGGCGGTCGGAATCTGCGGATTGCGGTAGGAGGGCGGCTCGGGGCGCGCGGTGACGTGCATCATGGCGATATCGGCGGGGCGCTCGGCGATGAAGGGGCGGCGGCCCGTCAGCATCTCGTAAAGCACAACGCCGAGCGAATAGAGGTCACTTCTCTCATCCACAGCGCCGCCCTTCGCCTGCTCGGGGCTGACGTAATGCACCGTGCCCATGGTGCGGTCGGGCAAAAGAAAGCTGTCCCGATCGGCAAGACGGGCGATGCCAAAGTCGGCGACCTTGATGCGCCCCTCCGTGGTAATGAGGATGTTACCGGGCTTGATATCGCGGTGGACGATGCCGCGGCTGTGCGCCGCATGGAGAGCGTGAAGCACCTGATGCGCGCAGTTGACGCTCTCCTTGACCGAGAGGTGGCCGTGGTGGTCGATGTACTCACGGAGCGTGATGCCGCACACGTATTCCATAACAACGTACTTCTCGCCCTCAAGGTCAAGGACGTCGTAGACCCCCACGATGTTGGGATGAGAAAGGACGGCGGCGGCGCGGGCCTCGGTCATAAAGTTGCGGGTCCCACCCGCGGTGGCGCTGATGACCTTAATGGCCACCGTGCGGTTCATGAGGGTATCGCGGGCGCGGTACACCCCGGCGGAGCCGCCGCTGCCGAGAAGGCCCGTGACGGTATAGTGCCCCGCAATGGTGGTGCCGGGCTGATAACGGCTTTGCGACATAGCGTTCTCCTTTGCTTTGTTTGGCATTTGGTCAGATCCGTACAAGGGCGGCGGTGATGTTGTCCTCCCCGCCCTTTTCGTTGGCGGCGGCAATGAGGTAGCCGACGGTGGCGGCCGTGCCCAGCTGTTGGGCAAGGATCCGGGCAAGGAACTCTTCGCCCGTCATACCGTAGAGCCCGTCGGAGCACAGAAGATAGGTGTCACCGCGCAGGGTATCGTGGTGGCTAACCGCAAGGGGGCCGTCGCCCAGCGAGCCGAGGGCGCGGGTGATGACGTTGCGCTTCGGGTGGTGGGGGGCCTCCTCGGGAAGGATGAGGCCACGGTCGATAAGCTCCTGCACGTAAGAATCGTCCCGCGTGAGGCGGGAAAGCTCGCCGAGGCGGTAGCGGTAGACACGGCTGTCCCCCACATTCAGCGTGAGGGCGGCCGTGGGAAGAAGCAATAGGGCGGTGACGGTGGTGCCCATGCCCCAACCGCCGACGCCCTCCTCGGAAAGCGAAAGAATGCGGCGGTCGGAAAGGCGAGCGGCCGAGACGAGAAGCTCGGCCCCCGCATCGGGGGTGAGGGGCGCTGCGGCGGCCGAAAAGGTCCCGGCAAAGGCATCGCGCGCCGTCTCGGCGGCAAGGTCCCCGTCGGCGTGGCCGCCCATGCCGTCAAAGACGGCGGCAAGAAGGGCACCGCCACCGAGCGGCAGGGTTAAGTAGCGGTCCTGATTGCGCGGGCGCATAAGGCCGCGGTCGCTGTTGGCAAAATACTGCATCAGGTCTCCTTCCCCGCGTGGGCGCGACGGAGCTGGCCGCAGGCGGCGTTTACGTCACTTCCAAGGCGGCGGCGCACCGTGGCGTTGATGCCAAGGCGCGAAAGGCGATCGGCAAAAGCGTTCGCGTCCTTCACCGAGGTGCCGCGAAAGCCTGTCTCCTTAACGGCGTTGACACGGATGAGGTTAACGTGGACGGGGGAGCCGTCTGCCCCCACGGTGGTGTGGAGAAGGTGGGCAAGGCGCTCGGCCTCGGCAGGGGTATCGTTCTTCCCTGCGATGAGCGCGTACTCAAACGAGATGCGGCGCCCGGTGCTTGCAAAATACTCGGTGCAGGCCGCCATAAGCTCGGCAATGGGGTAGCGGCGGTTGATCGGCATAATCTCGCCCCTGGCCTCATCGGTCGGGGCGTGGAGCGAGATCGAGAGTGTGATCGGCAGGTTGACCTCGCCAAGGCGGCGGATGCCGTCGGCAAGGCCGCAGGTGGAAAGCGAGATATGGCGGTAGCCGATGTTTACGCCGTCCTTGTGATTGACAAGGTGCAAAAAGCGCACGACGTTATCAAAGTTATCCAGCGGCTCACCAATGCCCATCATCACAATGCCCGACACCCGCTCTCCCGAGTCACGCGCGGCCATAATGACCTGGCCGAGCATTTCCGAGGGGAGAAGGTCGCGCACCTTGCCTCCGATCGTGGAGGCGCAGAAGCGGCA
>JAZRAU010000040.1:0-10974 GCA_045634705.1 Eubacteriales bacterium
GTAGGTGCCGCCGCCGCTGCGGTAGGGCATGGCGGAGGCGTCCTTCGTCAGGCGGCGGAAGGCATCCATAAGGCGAGCGGCCAGAGGGTCGTCGTCGCCGTGGTCAAAGGGGTCATCGCACGAGGTGAGGCAAAGCTCATAGCCCTCCCCCTCCACGCCCTCAAGGAGATCCTCGGAAAGGCTGGAAAAGGGAACGCCAAAGCGGATATCCTCGGAAAGAAAGAGGCGAGCGCCCTGTGTGCGTACCATACCGGAGACGGCGGTGCGGCGGCCGAAGGGGCCGTCCTCCCCGGCGATGCCGAGGGTGCCGCCGTAGGGATCCTTGGCAAAGAGGGCCGCCGCTGCCAAAATGCCACGCTCGTCAAAGGAGAGAGTGCCGCACGAGGCGAGGAGAGCGCAGAGGCCGGCCGTCGCATTCCGTGATCCGGCGGGGTGGGAGGCATGCGCGGCGATGCCGCGGCAGGTGAGCGTGAGCTCGCCCTCCTCAGGGGAAGCCGTAAGCGTCATATCCTCCCGCCCGTCGACCGCGGCGGAAAGCTCGGCGTGGAGCGCCTCGGAATACACAAGGCAGGCCGTGGCGCTGTCCGGCACCACGTTATAGGCCGCGCCGCCCGTGATCTCCTTAACAGCAGAAAGCTCAGCGGGTGAGACGAGCCACGCCGTGACACGCCCCTTTTCTCCCAAAGAGAGGGGCGGATCGTTGTCGGGAACGAGAGACACATCCGGCAGGGGGCCGCGCTCGGCAAAGGCGCGGGCGTCCTCCATGCCCGTTTCCTCCGCACCGCCGAGAAAGACGGTCACGCGGCAAGCGGGGGCAAGGCCGAGGTCACGCAGGGCCATAAGAAGGTAGAGCACGGCCACAACGCCTCCCTTATTGTCGTGGGTGCCGCGGCCGACAAGGCAATCGCCAAAAAGCGCGGGCGAGTAGGGCTCGGTCAGGGTCCACCCCTCCCCCGCGGGAACAACGTCACAGTGAGCAAGGAGCGCGATCTCACGCTCTCCCTCGCCGAAATGCACGAGCGCATAACGCCCTAGAGGATCGCGCTCGGTGGTAAAGCCCTCCCGCGCAAAAAGCGCCTCAGCGGCACGGAGGGCCTCGTCCACCGGACGGCCAAAGGGCATCCCCTCCTCGCCCTCGCCGCGTACCGAGGGAATGGCCACAAGGGTGGCAAGGTCGGAAAGCATCGCCTCGCGGCGGGCGTTCAGGTAATCGAAAATTCTATCGTTCTGCATAAGGATCTCCGTATAAATGGCGTTATAGAAGAAGAAAACGGGCGTTGCCGCCCGTTTTCTTCTCGGTTTCAGTCCACCGCGATGCGGCAGAAGGTGCAAAGCTTTTGCGAGATGTCCTCGTTAGCCGTACGGCTCCACTCGCGGCCGCAGATGGGGCACACGTCAGCGGTCTTCTGTAGGCTTCTTTCCATGTGGTAGAAGACCGGCACCGTGGTGGCCTTTTCCATAGCACGGCAGAGGGCGCGGCCCATTTTGTTGATGCGCGAGGTGGGCTCCATCACCTCAGCGGCGGCAAAGTCGTGCGCGTAATTGTACATATCCAGCTTCTGGAGCGCCTTAAACTGGTCCTGCCAGTTGATGAGGTTGCTCTGCCCCTCCTTATCGAGGATGGCAGGAAGCTTATAAAGCGGAACCGGCTTGCCGCAGTCACCGCAGACCACAGGGCTTTCCTCGGTGGTCAGGTCGGAATACAGCATATACCAGCTGGGGGATGCACACTCACAGGAATTCTCACACGTAATGGCATCGCCGACCGAATCCACCTTCAGAGAGAAGATGACGGCCAGCTTTTTGATGATCTCCACCGACTCCTCGGTACAGAACTCAAGGTTCAGGGCATCGGCACCCGGCATGATGACGTACACGGCGTACGCACCGCCGTCACGCACGATGCAGAAGTTCTCATAAACCTGACCCGTTTTGCGGAGAACATTGAAGCTCTCGAAGATCAGCTCCTCGCAATACTCGGTATTGACGATGGCCTTATGAGGACGGAGAGAAATCTTAAAATATTCCATGTGGTGCCTCCCAAACGCATTATATTGCAATATATACAAATCAATTATAACAAAGCTTCCTCGCTTTGTCAATGCCATACTCAGTTTTTTTTTGGAAGTGACGAAAAAACTTTACCTTTGGGAAAGGATATGGTATACTGATAAAAAAAGACGGAGGTAAACCGTGAAACTGACGCCCGCTATCGTTCCCCCACTCCTCGATTGGTACCGCCGCTATGGGCGCCCCCTGCCGTGGCGTGAGGAGCCGACACCCTATCACGTGTGGATCTCCGAGATCATGCTCCAGCAGACCCGCATCGAGGCGGCGCTCCCCTATTACCGCCGCTTTCTTCACGCCTTTCCGACGGTCCGTGACCTCGCCGCGGCCGACGATGACCGCCTGCTTAAGATGTGGGAGGGGCTTGGCTATTACAGCCGCGCGCGCAACCTGAAAAAGGCCGCCGAGCGCGTGGTAAGCGACTTTGACGGCAACCTGCCAAGGAGCGCCGAGGAGCTCCGCACCCTGCCCGGCATCGGCGATTACACCGCGGGAGCCATTGCCTCGATCGCTTACGGCCTCCCCGCCCCTGCTGTGGACGGCAACGTTCTGCGGGTGCTTTCCCGCCTCACCGCCGATGGGCGAGACGTTCTCCGTGAAAGCGTGAAAAGGGAGGCGACCGACGCTCTCCGAGGGATCTATCCCACGACGCCCGAGGATGCCTCCGCCATGACACAGGCGCTGATGGAGCTTGGCGAGGTGGTCTGCATTCCGAACGGCACCCCCCATTGCGTGGCCTGTCCGCTTGCCGACCTTTGTGAGGGGCGGCGCCTCGGCATCGCCGACACTCTGCCCCACCGCGCGAAAAAGCCCGAGCGCACGAAGGAAAAGCGCACCGTGCTTCTCCTCTTTTACCGCGACACGGTGGCCCTCTCGCGCCGCGGTGACGCCGGCCTTCTCTCCGGGATGTGGGAGTTTCCGTCGCTTTCCGGGCACCTCTCTCCGAGCGAGGTGGAGGCGGCCCTTATCGGGGAGGGGCTCACCCCCATGACCGTAGAGTCGGGACCGCGCGGAAAGCACATCTTTTCCCACCGCGAGTGGCACCTTATCACCTACCTCGTGACTCTCTCCTCGCCCCCCGCGCCCTACGTGACGGCACGGGCGGACGAGCTTTCTGAGAAATACGCTCTGCCAAGCGCCTTCCGCGTGCCCCTGGCCACCGTCCGTGACCGCCTCGGCGCCCCATAAAACCTTACAGCTCCGCGGTAAAAGTATACATTTATACTTTTTTGCACTTGGCACCGCGCTCCCCCGCTTCCCTTCCCACGGCTTTACGGTACAGGGCATGCGCGGTATGTCCGGGGAGGACAGCAAGGTGTACGAGGCCACCGCGTGGGCGTACTCGCGAGCCGCGCCCCTGCGACGATTTCTCGCAAGAAAAAATATACAGAAAAAGCACGGAGAGCCACATTTCTCCGTGCTTTTTGTCGGTATATGCCTTACCATGACACCGAAATTTCCGCCTCCCCCCTTGATTTAGGAGGTGGGAAATGCTATAATTTTCGGGTAAGCCATTTCCGTGGAAAGGAGAGACCATGAAGCTCATCATTGCCGAAAAGCCGTCGCTCGCGCGCAACATCGTTGCGGGCATCGGGCAGAATTCCGTCCGCCGCGACGGGTACCTGGAGTGCGGCGATTATCTCATCAGCTGGGCGTTCGGCCACCTCTTTTCCTTAGCCGACGTGGAGGCATACTCCGGAGCGCCGACAAACGGCGAGCGCCCCCGCTGGACCATGGACAATCTCCCCTGCTTTCCCGAGCGCTTCCGCTATGAGCTGCGCCGCGGCGCCGACAAGCGCCCCGATGCGGGGGTAGAAAAGCAGTACCGCACCATAGCCGCCCTTTGCAACCGCCCTGACGTTGACCTTGTCATCAACGCGGGAGACGCCGACCGCGAGGGCGAGATCATCGTACGCACATGTGTAAACAATGCTTTGCAAACAAAGAAAAAACAGGCGCGCCTGTGGCTCCCGGACCAAACGCCGGAGACGATTGCCAAGGCGCTTGCGGAAATGGAGAGCGAGGCCGCGTACGACAATCTTGCCGCCGAGGGCTACGCGCGCACCTATATCGACTGGTTGTACGGCGTGAACCTGACACGCTATGCGACCCTGAAAACGGGAAAGCTCCTGCGCGTTGGCCGTGTGATCGTGCCGATCGTCAAAGCGATCTACGACCGCGATCTGGCCATACGGAATTTTGTGCCTGAGAAGTACCTGGCGCCGATCAGCCGCGCACGGACGGGCGGCGAGGCGGTGGAGCTTTCCTCCAAAAAGAAATTCAAGCCCGAGGAGCGTGCCGAGGCCGAGGCCTACTGTGCGTCACTGAACGCCGCAGGGGGGACTGTAACCGCGCACAAGAGCAAGCGCGACCGCCTCTCGCCCGGGAAGCTCTACTCGCTTTCCAAGCTCCAGAACGTTTTGGGCAAGAAGTACAAGATGTCGATGACCGACAGCTTAGCCATCATTCAGAAGCTTTATGAGGAGGGGTATCTCACCTACCCGCGTACCAACTCCGAATATATGGCCACGGCGGAAAAGGACAAGGTGAAAAAGATCCTCGCGGGGGTCTCGGCCCTTGGCTACCCCGTGAAATTCCGCGACTCCAAGCAGATCTTTGACGATGCCAAGATCGAGTCTCACTCGGCGCTCACCCCGACCTACAAGATCCCCGACAAAACCCGCCTCACCGAGCGCGAGATGCAGGTATATTCCACCGTCTTCCGCCGCTTTGTGGCGGTATTCTGCGCCGAGGAGTGTCTTCTTGAGAAGACCGAGCTTGAGATTTCGGTCGGTGATCTTGAAAAGTTCACGCTGAAGGGCACGGCGATCCTCGAGCCCGGCTGGACGAAGTACGACGATGCGGGACTTAAGGACAAGCTGCTCCCTGCCCTTGCCAAGGGAGACCGTGTGGTGTGTGAGTTCCTCCCCGCCGAAAAGGAGACCACGCCCCCAAAGCATTACACCATTGAAACCCTCAACAACTACCTGAAAAACCCCTTCAAGGAGGAAAAGGCAGCCCTTGCCGAGGCCCACGAGGGCGACACCGCCGAGGAGGGCGACGACAGCGAGGATTACCGCGCGATCTTTGAGGGCCTTGAGCTTGGCACCGAGGCCACGCGCACGGGCATCATCGACAATGCCAAAAAGAGTAATTATATTCAGCTGAAAAAGGACGTGTATACCATTCTCCCCGACGGCGAGTACCTCATTGAAGCACTCGGCCGTCTCGGGATCAGTATGGATAAGTATAAGACGAGCGAGCTGGGTAAGGCTCTCAAAAAGGTCTTTCGCGGCACGATGACGGTCGCTGAGAGTGTGAAGCTGGCCGAGGCCGAGATCGCCGAGGTCTTTCGCTCCCGTGACCTGCCGCCCGAAAAGGACACCGACACCGGCCTCTTTGGCGACGAGGTGGGCCCCTGCCCACTGTGCGGAGGCAAGGTAAGGCGGACGAGCTTTGGCTACGGCTGCTCGAACTACCGTGAGAACAACTGCCGCTTTTCAGTACGTGAGGTCATTTGCAGCCGCCCGATCTCGATCACCATGATGCGGCTTTTGCTCTCTGAGGGCAAGACGGGGCTCATTGAGGGCTTTGTCTCCCCGAAAAGCGGAAAAAGCTTTGACGCCTATCTCACGCTCAGCGAGGGGCGCGCCATCTTTGCCTTCCCCGACCGACCGCGCCCCGCACCTTCGCCCGAGGCGGGGGGCGGCTACACACCACCGCCCGAGGTGCCTCCCTATCCGGAAAATCCCTTGCCCGAATGGGCCAAAACGCAATCGTAAGGATGCTTCACCGTGAAAACCGCTACTCTTTCCGACCTACCGCTTCTCCGCCGCTATTTCAAGGCATCGGACAATCGCCTTTGCACCGCAAGCCCTGCGCTCCTTACCATGTGGCGCACCTACTTCCGCCTTTCCTTTCGTGAGGAGGGCGACACTCTTCTTGTCCGCCTGTGCTACGACGGCGAGCATGAGGGCTACCTCTACCCGCGCGGTGCCGACCCCGAGGGCGCCGTGCGCCGCCTTGGGGAGGCGGCCAAAAATAACAGTCAGCCGCTTCGCTTTGTCTGCCTCTCGGACACCGAGCGCGACACCGTCCTTTCTCTCTTGCCTGAGGCCGAGGTGACAAGCGACCGCGGCGAGGCCGATTACCTCTATCGCACCGAGGAGCTGGCAAAGCTGGCAGGGCGACGCTTTGGCGGACAGCGCAACCACGTGAACCGCTTTGACCGCCTCTACCCCGACCACACCCTTACCCTTCTGACCGAGGCAGACGTGCCTGAGCTTTTGCTCTTTCTTGACCGCTTTGCCGAGCGCCACGCCGAACGCCCTCTCCTTTCGGAGGAGCTGGTTATGACGCGCGAGGTGCTCTCAAGCTACGCCGCGTACGGCATGGAGGGCCTGGTCCTGCGCGCCGAGGGAAGGATCTGCGCCTTTGCCGTCGGCGAGGTGGTGGGCGACACGCTGACCGTCCATATCGAAAAAGCCGACACCGCAGTGGCAGGCTCTTACCAGAAGATCGTGCAGGGATTTGCCGCGTGCCATGATACCGCCAAGGTTCCCTACCTCAACCGCGAGGACGATATGAACGATGAGGGACTGCGCCGCTCGAAGCTCTCCTATCATCCTGTAGCGCTGCTCGATAAGTGGTGCGTAGAGATTAAGTAAAGAAAACCTTGCAAGTACTTTATCCGTCCGACGGGCATACAACAAAAAGGAAGCACCCTGTGCTTCCTTTTTGTTTAGAAGAAGTAGGCAGGCATCTCGCAGATCGCACCGCCGTTTGGGCAGGGGGGCATCATCCGACTGCAACACAAAAGGAGCGGTATGGGAAGTCGGGGAATATTTTTGACAGAAGGCACGGATCTCCTTCGCAGTCCCGCACACCTCTCATGGGTGAGATTCTTGACACAGACAATGTGGAAAGAGACAAAGGCACAGCATGCCTCATCGCCGGCCCCACCCGCTTTTTTCAGAGTGACGGGCGTTTTCGCACACTCTTTGCATATACTGTAATAAAAAGCGTACAGGAGGTACTTGATTGCCATGTGCTCCATTTCCGGCATTTACGATCTTACCGGGGGTGAATGTCCAGACGCCCCCCGCATGAGCGAGTGCATGCGCCACCGCGGGCCCGATGCACGGGGGGCTTACCGCACGCATCGCACTGTCTTGTATCACGAGCGGCTGGCGGTCATCGATCCCGAGGGGGGCGCCCAGCCGATGAGCATCACTCACGGTGGGAGGCGCTACACCATTGTGTATAACGGTGAGCTGTATAACGCCGAGGCCGTGCGAGCCGAGCTGCGGCACCGCGGCCTACGCCCGAAAACCGCCTCGGACACCGAGCTTTTGCTTTACGCGTATATCCTCTTTGGCAAGGAGGCGCCCTGTCACCTCAACGGCATCTTCGCCTTTGCGGTCTATGACGAGGGGGAGGACACCCTCTTTTTTGCGCGTGACCGCCTGGGGGTAAAGCCGCTGTACTATGCCGAATATAAAGGCCGTTTTTACTTTTCGTCCGAGGTCAAGGGGATCTTAGCGGGCAGCGGTATGCCTGCGCGGCTTGGCCGCGACGGTCTTTTTGAGCTTTTGTACCTCTCTCCCGTCACAACGCCCGAGGGGGCGATCCTTGAGGGGATCCGCCAGGTGCCACCGGCCCATGCGGGCACGGCCAGCGGCGAGGGAGTCTCGCTGTTCCGCTACTGGGAGCTACAGCCGAGCGACACCCGGCCAGACGAACGCTGCGCTACCGAGAACACGCGCTTTCTGCTCTCGGATGCCGTCCGCCGTCAGCTGGTGTCCGACGTGCCGCTTTGCTCCCTGCTTTCGGGCGGCCTCGACTCCTCGGCCATTACGGCCATTGCGGCCGAGGCCTACCGGGAGCGCGGCGAGGTGCTCTCCACCTATTCCTTTGAGTACGAGGATAACAAGAGCTACGCGCCCACCCTTTTCCAGCCGAACCGGGACGACGATTACGCAGCGGCGCTCGCGGGTGAGCTTGGCACCGCCCACACCGTCCTGACGGCACCGACCGAAACGGTGGCGGCGCTGCTTGCCGAAGCGGCGATCGGGCGCGATATGCCCGGCCAGGCCGACGTCGATTCCTCGCTCCTCTATTTTTGCGGCGAGATCAAAAAGCGGCACACCGTGGCCCTCTCGGGCGAGTGCGCCGACGAGATCTTTGGCGGCTATCCGTGGTTCTACCGCCCCGAAATGCTCTCGCGCGACGTCTTTCCTTGGATCCACGCCGAGGGAGCAAGGGCCTCGCTTTTCGTGCCCGAGGTAGCCCACCTTGACGAGGGGCGCGAGCGCCTGAGGGAGGTCTACCGTGCCGCCGTAGCCGGAGCGCCGCTCACGGGCTACGAGAGCGCAGAGGACCGTACCTCGCGCATTGCCACCCACCTTTCGGTGAATTATTTTATGACCAACCTTCTTTCCCGCAAGGACCGCATGAGCATGGCGCGCGGCCTTGAGGTGCGCGTGCCGTTTGCCGACCACCGCATCCTCGAATACGTGTATAGCTTGCCGTGGAGCATCAAATTCCGTGGCGGCGTGGAAAAGGCGCTCCTTCGGAACGCCATGCAGGGGATCCTGCCCGAAAGGATCCTCACAAGGAAAAAGAGCCCCTATCCCAAAACCCACAATCCGCGCTACGAGGCGCTGGCCACAAGCCTTTTGAACGAGCGCCTGGGAAGCCCCGATTCGCGCCTTTCGCCCCTGCTTGACCGCAGCCGCCTTGACGCCCTGCTCGCCGGGGAGGACGTCACCTGGTTCGGCCAGCTGATGTCACGGCCCCAGCTTCTTGGGTGGCTGATTGGCCTGGATGCGTGGCTCTCGGCCTACAACGTGGAGATCCTTTGAAATAAGCCTTGCCTTCCCTACCCTTTTGCGGTATAATAGAAAAAAACGCAAAAGAGGTAGAAGCCATGTCGATTGAAAAGGTCCGCGCCTATCTTGCCGAGCGCGGCGCCGCCGATAAGATCCGCGAGTTTCCCGTCTCCAGCGCCACGGTGGAGCTGGCCGCCGCTGCCCTTTCCTGCCCGCCCGAGCGCATTGCCAAGACGCTCTCCTTTGGTCTTTCCGGCGGAGTGATCCTCCTTGTGGCCGCGGGGGATGCCAAGGTGGATAACCGCAAATACCGCGACCGCTTCGGGGAGAAGGCGCGAATGCTCCCGCATGAGGAGGTGGCGGCCGCCGTCGGGCACGCGGTCGGTGGGGTGTGCCCCTTTGCCGTCAGCGAGGGCGTGCGCGTGTATCTTGACGAGTCGCTCCGCCGCTTTGCGACGGTCTTTCCCGCCTGCGGCAGCTCCAACAGCGCCATTGAGGTGACGATCCCCGAGCTGGAGGCGTTGGTCGAGCGCTACGAATGGGTGGACGTCTGCAAGCTGCCTACCGCGGAATAAGGTAAAAAAGAACGCTCCCCGAGGGGAGCGTTCTTTTTATATTCAGCTCTGCAAGAGCAGGTCGTTCTCGCGGATCCAGCCGAGGCGGCGGAGAAGCAGGCCGCCCGCCCACGAAAGGACAGCAGGAAGGACAAAGCAGACAAGGGCAAGGCCGAGCCAATCGACAAAGCCGACCGTGGTGGGATATTCCCCGCCGTACCAGCCGAGAATGATGCCGATCGGGCCGAGGAGACCGCAGGTACCCATGCCCGAGTTGATCGCCGCGCCGTACATCTTGATGCCGAAAAGGCAGGTGGCGAGAGGGCCGGTGATGGCCGAGGCTATCACAGGAGGGATCCAGAGGCGGGGGTTCTTCACGAGGTTGGGCATTTGGAGCATGCTGGTGCCGATGCCTTGCGAGACAAGGCCGCCGACGCCGTTCTCACGGAAGCTCATCACGGCAAAGCCGACCATGTGCGCGCAGCAGCCCGCCACGGCGGCGCCGCCCGCAAGGGCCAGCCCCTCGGCATTGGCGGGAACAACACCGCCGACCATAGCGCCCGAAAGGCCGATCGCGGCGCAGATCGCGGCCGAGGAAATGGGAAGCGTGAGAGCGACACCGATGACCACAGAAACGATGACACCCATCACGAAGGGCTGCTGAAGCGTGGCCCAGCCGATGAAGGAGCCGACGTAGCTGACAAGGGTGCCGATGTAGCCTGCAAGAAGGACGGCGAGGCCGCCGCCGACAAAGACGGTGACAAAGGGCGTGACGAGGATATCGACCTTGGTCTCCTTGGAGACCGCCTTACCGAATTCCACGGCAACGATCGTGATCAGCAGAACGGCCAAGGGACCGCCCGCGCCGCCCTGACCGTTGGCGATCATACCAACAAGGGCCGAGGAGTACATCACAAGCGGCGGAGCCTTCAGAGCGTAGGCAATGGCCACCGCCATAGCACAGCCCGCGGCCTGGGCGCCGTAGCCACCGATCGTCTTAAAGAAGGAAAGAAAGGGGATAAGGCCAATGGCGTTGAAAATGGTGGCGATGAGCAGGGAGCCAAAAAGGCCGAGGGCCATAGCGCCCAGCGCATCAATGCCGTAGCGCTTACCCGAAAACACAATGTCCTTGCGCGCGAGGAAGGCGCGAAGCTTCATAAGAAAGAGGTTTTCACTCTTTTGCGTACCGTTCGTTTCCATAAATGTACATCCTTTCGTTTTGTTTGGAAATAAGTATAGCACAAAACATCGGGATTGTAAAGCGATAGCAAAAAAATTTGTCGTTTCGTACAAAATCCTACCCCGCGGTCCTTTGTTTTCTGTGCGTTTACCGCCGCGTCACAAAAAAAGAGGGAAACGGCGCGGAAGGCGCCGCAATTTGGCGAATGTGTCGGCGCCTTTACGCCGCGTTTACAGCCCGGAAACATTGATTATTTGTTAGGTTTTGTTTACACGGCGCCGTTTTTTGCGGTGGAGTGTCAAAAATCGCGTATGGAGGGGCGTAGGGGGCGGCTGCTCGGAGG
>JAZRAU010000041.1:0-5948 GCA_045634705.1 Eubacteriales bacterium
GTTGCTGAATAAGAGCAACTTCGAAAGCAAAAACAGTTCTTGCGTAAACATAACGTTACGCAAGGACGGGGTTTTGATGTTCGCGATAGGAGCTTACCTTGCGATCCTTTCGCAGAGGTAGGGGATCGCACGCTCAAATTCCACACCGTAATTCACGTGATCGGGGTTTTTGAGTGTCAGTGCGATGCACTCCACCGTGTAGTCGGCGGCCACGCGGAGCGCCTCCTTATAGTCGCCGCCACGGACGAGCGCCCCCGTGAAGGCCGAGGCAAAGATGTCGCCTGTGCCGTGGAAGGCGGCGGGGAGATGCTCGCGACAGTAGTAGAAGTATTCGTCCGCCTCGCTGTCGTAGGCCATGGCGCCAAGCTTACCCGCTTCCAGACTGAC
Source organism: Eubacteriales bacterium (assembly GCA_045634705.1). GTDB lineage: Bacteria > Bacillota > Clostridia > Oscillospirales > CAG-272 > UBA1740. The sequence continues at coordinate 388 of JAZRAU010000041.1, forward strand.
ACCCGTGAGGACTGCGATCTTCGGTCCGAGGGCCGCGAGCTTTTTCAGCATGTCACGGACGTACGCCTCGTCGTAATTCTCGCCGGGGTAGGGAACGCCCAGCATAAAGGAGGCCTCGGTCATGTTGGGCAGAATGATGTCGGCTTTGCCGCACAGCTTGGCCATTTCCCTCGCAAATTCCTCGGTAAAGCCGGGGTAGAGGCGGCCGTTGTCGGCCATGACGGGGTCCACCACGCGAAAGCCGTCCTTGTGGATATCAAAGAGGCGGGACACGATGTCCAGCTGTCTCTGCGAGCCGAGGTAGCCCGTATAAACGGCGGAAAAGTCCAGTCCCTCGGCCACCCAGTGATCGATGATGCCGTCAAGGTCGTCGGTCAGATCGCGGAAGGTGTAGCCGCGGAACATGGTGTGGGTGGAGAGGACCGCCGTCGGCAGGATCGCACACTCGATCCCCATGGCCGAGATGATTGGCAGAGCGACGGTCAGAGAGCATTTACCGACGCAGGAGATATCCTGCACGGTGAGAATTCGTTTCATTCTAAAAACCTTCTTTCCTGAAAAAAGCAAGAACGGAGTGCCGAGGCACTCCGTTCCTTTTTGTTAGCGGTAGCGCTCGGTGTGGGCCTCGTAGGTCGTATGAAGAAGCTCATGCGCCTTGTGAGAGTTGGGTTCACCGAGGAAGTCATCGTACAGCTTCTTGATCTGCGCGTTGTTGTGCGACTGGCGGATGACCTGACGCTCATCCTCGCCGTAAAGTGCCGCAGCGCGCTTATCCTTGTACGTATCGAGAATGTCGGGATCCTCGTTCGGCAGGAGCGAGGGACGGACAAAGGGCTGGCCACCGCCGCAGATGCAGCCGCCGGGGCAACCCATGATCTCGATGAAGGTGTAGGGCGACTTGCCCGCGCGGATGTCGTCAAGGAGGGGCTTCGCGTTCTTCATGCCGTGGGCAATGGCGATCTTAACGTCCATGCCGCCCATGGTCACGGTCGCCTCACGGACGCCGTCAAAGCCGCGGACCGCGGTAAAGGCGATCTCCTTGTACTCCTTGCCCTCAAGCACGAAGTAGGCCGTACGCAGGGCCGCCTCCATAACACCGCCCGTTACGCCGAAGATAACGCCGGCGCCGGTGTAATCGCCCATAAGGTCGGCGTCAAAATCCTCGTCGGGAAGCTTTGCAAAGTTGATGCCCGAGCGCTTGATGAGGTCGCCAAGCTCACGGGTGGTGAGAACGGCGTCCACGTCCTTGATACCGTCCTTCTGGAGCTGAGGACGGTCCTTCTCGTACTTCTTCGCCGTGCAGGGCATGATCGAGACCACAAAGATGTCCTTGGGATCAAGACCGTTACGCTCGGCGTAGTAGGACTTGATGATCGCACCCATCATCTCGTGGGGGGACTTGCAGGACGAGAGGTGGCCAAGCAGATCACCGTAGTAGTACTCGGCGTAGTTGACCCAGCCGGGCGAGCAGGAGGTGATCATCGGGAGCTTGCCGCCATTTTTCACGCGGGAGAGAAGCTCGGTGGCCTCCTCCATGATCGTGAGGTCAGCGGCAAAGTTGGTGTCGTACACCTTGTTAAAGCCAAGGCGGCGGAGGGCGGCCACCATTTTACCGGTGACGGCCGTGCCGATCTTCATGCCAAACTCCTCGCCAAGCGCGGCGCGGACGGCGGGTGCCGTCTGCACGACAACGTGCTTGCCCTCGGACATGGCCTTGTCGATCTTGGCGATCTCGGAGACCTCGGTGAGCGCACCCGTCGGGCACACGCTCACGCACTGACCGCAGAGGATGCAGGGCGAGTCGGCAAAGGAACGGTTGCCGGCAGGAGCCACGATCGTGGCAAAGCCGCGGTTCTCAAAGCCGAGGATGCCAAGGCCGTGGGCGTTCTTGCAGCGCTCAACACAGCGGCCGCAAAGCACGCACTTGGAGGTGTCGCGCTCGATGGAGGGGGTGAGGCGATCGACCGTCACAGGGGTCTTCTCGCCCTCAAACATATCCTCGCGGGCACCCGTGAGCTTTGCCACGTGCAGAAGCTCGCAGTTGCCGTTCTTCGTGCACTGCTGGCAGTTCTTATTGTGGTTGGAGAGCAAAAGCTCCACCGAGGTGCGGCGGGCAGCCGCGGCCTTGGGGCTCGAGATGCGGATTTCCATACCCTCGGCAACAGGATAAACGCAGGAAGCCACAAGACCGCGCGCGCCGGTCGCCTCCACAAGGCAGACACGGCAGGAGCCGCGCGAGCACTCGCCGTGATTGAAAGCACAGAGCGAGGGGATCTCGTAGCCGCAGATACGGGCGGCCTCCAGAATGGTCAGGCCTTCCTCAACAACGTAGGGCTGACCTTCGATCTTGATATTTACGTTAGCCATTTTCGCATCTCCTCTCTTAGTCCTTGATAATGGCGCCAAACTTGCACGAGGCAATGCAGAGGCCGCACTTGATGCACTTGTCGGCATCAATCGTGAAGGGCGACTTGATCTCGCCCGAAATGGCGTTCACAGGGCACTTGCGCGCGCAGAGGCTGCAGCCCTTGCACTTCTCGGGAATGATCTTGTACTGCATCAGGTTCTTGCAGACCTTGGCAGGGCACTTCTTGTCAACGATGTGGGCAATGTACTCGTCCTCAAAGTGGGCAAGCGTCGAGAGGATCGGGTTCGCGGCCGTCTGACCGAGAGCGCAGAGCGAGTTGGTCTTGACCGTTTCGCCAAGCTCACGCAGCTCCTCAAGATCCTTCATGGTGCCCTTACCGTCGGTGATACGGGTCAGGATCTCCAGCATACGCTTGGTACCGATACGGCAGGGCGAGCACTTACCGCAGGACTCATCGCAGATAAACTCCATGTAGAACTTGGCAACGTCGACCATGCAGTTGTCCTCGTCCATGACGATGGCACCGCCCGAGCCCATCATAGAGCCCTTGGCCACGAGGTTGTCAAAGTCGATCGGCTCGTCAAGGTACTCCGCCGTCAGACACCCACCGGAGGGGCCGCCCGTCTGGATCGCCTTGAAGGCCTTGCCGCCGGGGATACCGCCGCCGATGTCGTACACCAGCTCGCGGAGCGTCGTACCCATGGGGATCTCCACAAGGCCGACGTTGTTGACCTTGCCGCCAAGGGCAAAGACCTTGGTGCCCTTCGACTTTTCGGTGCCGCACTCGGCAAACTTGGCAGCGCCCTCGCGCAGGATGTAAGGAACGCAAGCCAGCGTCTCCACGTTGTTAACGATCGTGGGCTTGCCCCAAAGCCCCTTCACGGCAGGGAAGGGAGGACGGGGACGCGGCATACCGCGCTGACCCTCGATCGAATTAAGGAGCGCCGTCTCCTCACCGCAGACGAATGCGCCCGCGCCGAGACGGATATGTGCCTGGAAGGAGAAGCCCGAGCCGAAAATGTTGTCGCCGAGCAGGCCGATCTCGTTGGCCTGCTCAATGGCAAGGCGCAGACGGCGGACGGCCGTCGGGTACTCGGCACGGACGTAGAAGTAACCGTTCTTCGCACCGATGGCGTAGCCGGCAATGGCCATGCCCTCGGTGACCGCAAGGGGGTTGCCCTCGAGGATCGGGCGGTCCATGAAGGCGCCGGGGTCGCCCTCGTCACCGTTACAAACGACGTACTTGTCCTCGCTGTCCTGAGCAAAGGCGAACTGCCACTTACGGCCGGTGGGGAAGCCACCGCCGCCGCGGCCGCGGAGACCCGAATCCAGGACCTCCTTGATAACGTCGGCGCGGTCCATGGTCAGAGCCTTGGCAAGGCCGGCGTAAGCGCCGTAGCCGAGCGCCTCGTCGATCGACTCGGGGTTGATGGTGCCACAGCCGTGCAGGGCAACCCTCTTCTGCTTCTTGTAGAAGTTGATGTCGTCCTGACGGGCGACAGGCTTGCCGGTCTCAGGCTCGACAAAGAGCAGGCGCTCCACGACCTCACCGCCGACAAGATCCTTTTCCACGATCTCCTCAACGTCCCCGAGCGTCACAAGGCGGTAGAGCGTGTCCTCGGGATAGATCTTAACGAAGGGCCCCTGCGAGCAGTAGCCAAAGCAGCCGACCTGGTTGACCGAGATGCGATCGGCAAGACCGCGCTCGGCGATAAGATCGGTGATCTTCTTCTGGATCTCGGCGGAATTCGACGAAAGGCAGCCGGTACCGCCGCAAAGCACGACGGCACGCTTGCCGTCCTTGCCATTGAATTTATCCTTGAGTGCGTCGGTGCAAGCACAGATCTTGCTCTGCAGCTCTTCTTTATTCGTAATCTTGCTCATGCCTCGGCACCTCCAAGCTTTCTGTATTCTTCAACGATCGCGGGAACGTCGGAAACGGCGAGCTTCGGGTAGACCTTACCGTTGATGGTCACGGCAGGGGCGATACCGCAGGCGCCGATGCAGCGGAGTGCATCCAGCGTGAAGAGCCCGTCCTCCGTGGTTCCGCCGGGGGCGATCCCGAGAAGCTCCGAGAACTTGTCGATGATCTGCTGTGCACCCTTGACGTAGCAAGCCGTACCCAGGCAAACGCCGACAACGTACTTTCCCTTCGGCTTCAGCGAGAAGAACGAATAGAAGGTGACAACACCGTAGATCTCGGCTACCGAGATGCCGGTCTTCTCCGAGACTAACTCCTGGACCTCGATCGGAATATAGCCGTATTCCGTCTGAATGTCGCTGAGAATCATCATCAGAGGTGTGGTTTCGTTGGCGTATCTGTCACAGATCTCGGTGATCTTTTTGACAGCCGCCTCATTGAGATGAGCCATGAGGTTCCTCCTTATCAGTCGCGGTATCGCTACCGCCATTTTTACCACCCCACATTATAACATAGGGCGCGAGGAAAGTCAATAGAGGAAGGATGGGATTTCGACGAAAGTAAAGGAAAAAAAGAAAACTGTCGGAAAAGGGCGTCCCCTGTCCAAAAATGCCGCCGTGTCATCCTGAGCCATGTCGAACTCCGAGCCGAGCGAGGAGCCAACGGCACGCCGGCCGTTGGGGATCCCGGCGGCCTCCCCCCCAAAAAAAGACAAGGCCGGCCAAGCTGCCGTGTCGGGAATTGTGGGGTAAGAGGGGCAGGGAATGAGCTGGGCCACCAGCATACCGGTACCAAAGGAACCGAGGGGAACCTGAATGGCAAACTTGCTGTTGACACAGGCGGTGGTCGCGTCGTCGCCCTCACCGACTGTTTCGTACTTCTTGTCGTAGCAGGTGTAGGGCGGGAAGTCCTTCAGCTGCGTGGCATAGCCCTCAAAGATGGCCTTCTTTTCGGCATCCGAGGCAAAGAACTTGGCAAGATCGGAGCAAACGGCGGCCGCGTAGACAAGGTCGTCGAGCGAGACACTCTCGGTCTCGTTCACAAGGCGGATGCCGGGGGCACCGTAGACATCACCGTTCGTGGTCGGGGTAGCGACCCATTCATCGGTCACGTAATCGCCCGCGGCCTTCACCGAGCAGACGAGGTTAAAGAGCTTCACGTCGTCCGTCGTGTCGTTCGGAGTACCGTTGTCGTCCGTACGGATCAGCGAGGTGGGAGCCAGCTCGGGAAGGGTGGAAACGGCGCTGTTCAGCTTCTCGGCGATCGCCTGGT
>JAZRAU010000042.1:0-12954 GCA_045634705.1 Eubacteriales bacterium
AGGCCCAGCTTTTTTTCGGCCAGATCGTAAATGCGGTCAACCAGACCGCAGGTGGAAAGGGAAACATGGCGCAGGCTGAGGTTCAGGCCGCGGGGGTCGCTGAGCAGCTCAAGAAAGGCCATTACATTATCAAAGTTATCCAGCGGTTCGCCAATGCCCATCAGCACCACCGAGTCGATGCGGTGGCCGCTGTCGGCGGTGGCGGTGTAAATTTCGTCCAGCATTTCGGCCGGGGTAAGGTTGCGTACCAACCCCCCAAGGGTAGAGGCGCAGAAGCGGCAGCCCATACGGCAGCCGACCTGACAGGAGATGCAGAGGGTATTGCCGTGACGGTATTTCATCAAAACGCTCTCAATGCACTCGCCGTCATGGAGGCGGAAGAGGTACTTCACCGTGCCGTCCACGGCCGAGGTGAGCTTTTGCTCGATGCTCGGCAGGGCAAAGAGGCACTCGGCCGAGAGGCGCTCACGCAGGGCCCTCGGGAGTGTGGTCATCTCGGCGGGCGGCGTGCCCTGCATCGCGTGGCCGAAGATCTGACGGGCGCGGAAGGCGGGCTCGCCCCACGCCTGCATCAGCTCCGAAAGCTCCGAGGGCGTCATCGAAAGAAGATCGTGCATACTTATGTTCTCCTGAGTTTGGCCATAAAAAATCCGTCGGTTCCCGTAACGTGGGGCCAGAGCGTAAGCATTCCGCCCTCCGACGAGAGAGGGCCAAGGGTAAAGTCCTCGGCAAAAAAGTCGGGGTGGGAGGCAAGGAAGGCACGGACGGTGCCCTCGTTCTCCTCCTCGGTGAGGGTGCAGGTGGAAAAGATCATCGTGCCCCGGGGCCGGAGCGCCGCGGCAGCGGCCGAGAGAATACGGGAAGAAAGCTCACAAAGCTCACCGACCGACGAAAGCGGACGATAACGGAGATCGGGCTTTTTAGCGATAACGCCAAGCCCCGAGCAGGGAACGTCACAGATCACGCGGTCGCAGGCGGCAAGGAGCGCCTCATCGGGCAGGGAGGCATCGCGCTCCTCGACGGTGAGCGAGGAAAGACCGAGACGGGCGGCGCCCTCACGAATGAGGGGGAGCTTGGCGGCACGGAGGTCGCGCGAGATCACGCGGCCCGCATCACGCATGGAGATCGCGGCGCCGAAGGACTTGCCGCCGGGGCAGGCGCAGACGTCCAGCACCACATCACCCGGACGGGGATCGAGGAGGAGGGTGGTGAGCTGGGAGGCGGTGTCCTGCACAAAGAACTCGCCCTCAAGAAAGCCGGGGAGGGCGGGTACCGAGGCGGCCCCGTCCAGCAAAAGGCCGTGGGGTGAGAGCGGATCGGGCCGTGCCGAAAGGCCGGCGGAAAGAAGGCGGGAAAGAAGCGCCTCACGCGTGGTCTTCAGCGTATTGACACGCATACCGAGAGGGGGGCGCTTGTTGAAGGCGGACAGCAGCGCGGGCAGGGCCTCCTTACCGAGGCGGCCCGCAAAATACTTAACGGTGGGAAGGGGGATCGACTCCGAGACCGAGAGATAGCGGAGAGGATCGCGCGGCTCCGAGGGTAAGAGCGACTGTGGGGGGCGGTTGGCGGCGGCGCGCAAGGCGGCGTTCAGAAGACTGCGCTCACCGCGGTCCTTGCCAAGCGCCACACTCTCCGAGACGGCGGCATGCGGCGGCACCGAGGGCATATAAAAAAGCTGATACAGCCCCATTCGCAGAATGGCGCGGGTGTGGGGGGAAAGGCTCTCGGGGGAGCGCGAGGTGAGAACGCCGATCGCGTAGTCAAGGCGCAGGCGGCGCTCCACGGTGCCGTAAAAGAGGGCGGTCATAAAGGCGCGCTCACGCGGCGGCATGGCGGCGAGGCGCTCCCCATCCGCCGTGAGGTTGGCGTAGCCCCCCTCCGCCTCCTGCCGCAAAAGGAGCGAGAGGGCGCCGCGGCGGGCGATGTCAGTCACGCCGACGGCCGGCGGCATTGCCGATGATGAGAAGAAGGCGGAGGATCTGCGCGAGCGAGACGGCAAGGGCGGCCACGTAGGTCATGGCGGCGGCCGTCAGCACGCGGCGGGCGCCGCGCTCCTCGGTGGGGGTGAAATACCCCGAGGAGGAGAGGGCTGCCATGGCACGGCGCGAGGCGTTGAACTCCACCGGCAGGGTGACAAGCTGAAAAAGGGCGGTCAGCGAAAAGAGAAGAACGCCCACATAAGCGACGTAAACAAAGACCTCGGCAAGGAAGATGAGAAGGATGCCGAGAAGAATGAGCCACATACCGATCGAGGAGCCGACGTTGGTTACGGGCACGAGCGCCATACGGAGGCGCGCGGGTACGTACTCCTCGGCGTGCTGGACGGCGTGGCCCGCCTCATGCGCGGCAACCCCGCAGGCGGCGGCATTACGGCCGCTGTAAACGGCACCCGAAAGATAGACGGTGTCGGTGCGCGGATCGTAATGGTCGGTCAGCGTGCCCTCGACCGTCTCAATACGGACGTGAGAAAGGCCGTGAGAATCCAAGACCATACGCGCCGCCTCGGCGCCCGTGATGCCGTTTGTGATGTCCATGCGCTCGTACTTCGCGTAGGTGGATTTCACCATGTACGAGGCGTACAGCGCGAGCAGCACAAAGGGCAGGACGATGATAAGATAATAGACGTCAAAAAACATAAGGTTTTTCTCCTTCTATGGATTTTTATTTTCCGAGGACCTCGCCGAGGCGGATCTTGCGGCCGCGGATGAGGTCGGCGGCGCTCTGCTCGCCGCGCCCCTCGGGCTTTACACGCAGAAGGACGACCGTGCCGTCAGCCGTGGCGACGGTAATGGCACCCTCACCGCGGTCGGACAGAGACAGGACCGTGCCGGGCACGGCCGAAACAGGACGGGGGGTGGGGTAGGTGCCGTAGGGATCGGCTCCCTCCCCTGCCGAGGCACGGACGATCTTTAACCCCGCGCCGTCCTCGGTATGCGTGGCGGCCAGCGGCAGGGGGGACAGGCCGCGGATCTTGGCTAAGATCTCGGCACTGGGCTTTGAGAAATCGATCACCGTGTCCTCCTTCGTTATCTTTTCGGCGTACGTGGCGCCCTCCTCGGCCTGAGGAATGCGAGGGGCGGTGCCCACCGAGAGTGCATCGAGGGCGGCAACAAGCAGGGGGCCGCCGATCTCGGCGGAACGGTCGTGCACCGTACCGAAATCGTCGGTAGGACCGATCGGAAAGCGCTCGGTGGAGAGAATGTCACCCGTATCGAGGCCCTCGGCCATATACATGACCGTTACCCCCGTCTCCCGCTCGCCCGCCATAATGGCGCGCTGCATGGGGGCAGCGCCGCGGTAGCGCGGCAGGAGCGAGACGTGCAGGTTGAGGCACCCATAGCGCGGATAGTCGAGAAGATAGCGCGGCAGAATTTTGCCGTACGCCACGACCACCACGGCCTCGGGCTTTACCTCGTTAAGGAGAGGGAGAAGCGCCCCGTCACGCAGGGTCTCGGGCTGATGCACGGGGATCCCCAGCTCCTCGGCACGGACCTTGACGGGCGGCGGCGTTAAGACGTAACGGCGGCCACGGGGCTTATCGGGCTGACAGACAACGGCCGCCACGGTATGGTGCGAGGCAGCCAGCGCAGAAAGGCACTCGGCGGCGATGTCGGGCGTGCCCATAAAGAGCAGTCTCATTCGTCCACCTCTACCTCGTCTCTGCCAAGGCGGCGGATCATTCCGTCGGTAAAGAGGACTCCGTCAAGGTGATCGAGCTCATGACAGAAGGCGCGGGCGAGAAGCCCCTTGCCCGTGTACTCCACCTCGTTGCCGTGGCGGTCGAGGGCGCGCACCGTGACCGCCTTCGGGCGGCGGGTGATGCCGTAAACACCGGGGATCGAGAGGCAGCCCTCGCTCTCCTCCTGCGTGCCCGCGCGGGCGACGATGCGAGGGTTGATCAGCTCATAGAGCTTACCGTCCTCATCCTCAATGACGACAACGCGACGCAAAACGCCCACCTGAACGGCGGCAAGACCGCAGCCCTTGGCGGCGTGCATGGTCTCGGTCATATCGTCAAGCAGTGTGAGGATGCGGGGCGTGATCTCCTCCACGGGGCGGCTCGTCTTTCTCAGGATCGGATCGCCTTCCTTTACAATATTCAAAACAGCCATAAGTCCTCCTAATACGTTACACGATACATTACACGTCGCAAGGATCGAGATCCACCGACAGTGTTACCCCACCGCGCGGTGCGTATTCACGCATGAGTGTGCCGAAATAGGTCCGCGTTGCAGAGTTTAGTTTACATTTGAAAATGAGCCGCATACGGAATTTCCCCTCGGCCTTGAAGGTACGGGCGGGGAAAGGGCCGAAGATCAGAAGCGGCTGGCCGCTGAGCGTTTCTTCGGCCAGAGCGGCGGCATCGCGCGAAAGGCGCTCGGCAGCGGCAGTGACGGCCTCCTCCCTCTCTCCTGTGAGCGTCAGCTCGGCCAGGTGGCAGAAGGGGGGAAAGGTCAGCTCGCGCCGAATGGCGATCTCGCGGCGGTAAAAGCCCTCATAGTCCTGGCGGCACGAAAGGGCGATGATCTCGTTATCGGGGGTGAAGGTCTGGATGACGGCGTGGCCCGCAAGCTCGCCGCGGCCCGCACGGCCGATGACCTGTGTAAGAAGTGAAAAGGTGCGCTCGGCGGCACGGAAATCGGGCACGTGGAGCGAGATGTCCGCCGACAGCACGCCCGAGAGCGTAACACGCGGAAAATCGTGTCCCTTAGTGACCATTTGGGTGCCAAGCAGAATGTCAGCCTCGCCCGCGCGGAAGGCGTCCAGCATGGTATCGTAGGAGGCCTTGGTCGTCGTGGTGTCGGCATCCATACGCATCACACGCATATCGGGAAAGGCGGCGGCGAGAGCGCCCTCCGCCTTTTGCGTGCCCGCGCCGAGAAAGGAGATGCGCTCATCCCCGCACTCGGGGCAACGGCGCACAACAGGCTCACGGTGACCGCAGGTGTGGCAAAGGAGATAGGCCCCGCCCCGCCCCTCATGGTGCGTGAGCGAGACCGAGCAGTTGGGGCAGCTGAACACGTGCCCGCAGCCACGGCAATGCAGGACCGAATGGTAGCCGCGGCGGTTCAGAAACAGTATGGCCTGCTCCCCCGCCTCTCCGGCGGCCGCGATGTGCTCGGCAAGGCGCATGCTGATCGGAGTGGTGTTACCCGCACGAAGCTCCGAGCGCAGATCCACGATCTCGGCGGTGGGAAGTGTATTTTTGCCAAAGCGCTCAAGAAGCGGTACTAAGGTATAAATGCCGCGTTCGGCCTTATAATAGCTTTCGAGAGAGGGTGTGGCCGAGGCCATAACCACAAGGGCGTTGTGACGGGCGGCGCGGTGGGCGGCCACGTCCCGCGTGTGGTACTTGGGATCGGCGTCCGACTTGTAGGTATGCTCGTGCTCCTCGTCGATGAGAATAAGGCCGATCTCGGGAAGCGGCGCAAACACGGCGCTTCGCGTGCCGATGACAAGATCGACCTGCCCCTCACGGATGCGGCGCCACGCGTCAAAGCGCTCGCCCTGTGAGAGCGAGGAGTGAATGACCGCCACCCGCTCTCCGTAACGGCGGCAGAAGATACCAACCGTCTGCGGTGTGGGGGCGATCTCGGGAACCATAAGAATGACCCCGCGCCCCTCGGCGATCACGCGGTCCATAAGCTTCATCATCACGCGCGTTTTGCCGCTTCCCGTCACGCCGAAAAGAAGGGCGGCCTCGGGGCGGCGGCGTTCATAAAGCGCAAGAAGGCTATCGTACGCGGTGCCCTGAGCGCGAGAGAGGACCAGGGGAGAGGTATCCCTTGCGGCGGTCACGGTGTAGGGGGAGCGATAGACCTCAGCCTCATTACGGATGAGCCAGCCGTGGCGGCACATGGCCGTCAGCTGGGCGGAGGTCGCACCGAGGGCCGTACACTCGGCGGCCGTGAGGATGGGCGAGGTGAGAAGCGCCTCCAGCACCCGACGGTGGACGGGGCTTCGCACCCCCGCGCGGCCCGTGGCGGCAAGGAGTGCCGAAAGGCCGGAAGGGGCGGCGGCGCGGTAATCGGCGGCGGTGGCGATCCTTGCGGCGGCGTTGCCCGAAAGCAGGGCGGGGGGCAGGATCGCGCGGACGGCATCGCCAAAGGAGGAGAGGGTGTGCTCACGCAAAAACTCGGCGAGCTGCATCATCTCCTCGGTCATAGAAAAGCGCGCATCCTCAACCGACAGGACCTCCTTAAGGCCCTTACCCTCCCCCTCCTCGACAAACGCGACAACGGCGGGGCGGTGGCGGTCACCGCGCCCGAAGGGAACGGTCACGATCGCCCCGCGGTGGGCGGCGCCAAGGCGCTGGGGATAGCGATAATCGTATCGCTTATCGACGGCGTACGGCACGCCGATAAGATAGACACCGACGACCGTCACATCCGTCTCCGATCACTCTTCCTCGGCGGTCTCGGAGGCGGCGGTCACATCGCCCGGGCGATACATCTTGTAGCGGCCCTCGGCAAGGCGGGTGATGGCGATCTTGACCGCCTTCTGGTCACGGTACTCGCCGTCAATGAGCGAGGCCAGCGACTTCTCTGTCTCGCGGTTGGCGATCATGCGGTCGGCGCGGGCGCGCTGCTCCACATACTCGTCGGTCACGCGGCGGGCGCACTTGGCGGCGCCGATGACAAGCTCATAACGGTTGAAGTTGCCCTTGGTGAGTTCTGCGATAGAGGGTTTGATCATGATATTTTCTTCCTTCTCGTGAAATTATTTTTGTATGGCTTTTGCATTTGTGCGTATCAGTTTCCGCCCTCGGAGAGACGGTGCCGGATCTCCTCGGTCTCAAGGGCCGAGAGGAGAACAAGACCGCAGTCGGTCACAAGGACCGAGCGTGTCTTCTGTCCACAGCTGACGTCAATGGCGCGTCCCTCGTCCTTCGCATCCTGCACAAGGCGCTTGATGGGGGCGGTGTCGGGCGAGGCGACGGTGACGATGCGGGAGGCCGCGGCGAGATTGCCAAGGCCGATGTCGATGAACCTCATAGCCGTCACTCCACGTTCTGCACCTGCTCGCGGATCTTCTCCAGCTCGCCCTTCATGGCGACGACAAGATGCGCGATCTCGGCATTCTGGGCCTTACTGCCTATGGTGTTGGTCTCGCGGTTCAATTCCTGCATCAGAAAATCAAGGCGGCGGCCCGAGGGCTCGGGAGCTGCGGCGATCTCGGCAAAGGCGACAAAGTGGCTCCGCAGGCGCGCAAGCTCCTCATCCACAGCGATGCGGTCGGCAAAGATCGCGACCTCGGTAAGGAGCCGCCCCTCGTCCACCTTGACATCAAGCTCGCCCGTCAGCTGGCGGATCCGCGCCTCAAGGCGCTCACGGTAGGCCGCCTTATCGGAGACCGACAGCGCCTCGACCTCATCGGCGGCGGCGGCCACGCGAGAAAGCTTCTCGCGCATATCGGCCTCGGTGCGCGCGCCTTCGGCGGTGCGGGCGGCAAGGAAGCCCTCGCCCGCCTCACGGAGAACGGGGTAAAGGCGCTCCCACTCGGCCTCGGCATCCTCCTCGGCACGGGTATAGGTAAAGAGGTCACGGTTCTCGGCCACACGCATGGTGGTGATATCGTCGGGCGTGCCAAGCTCGTCACGCAGGCGGCAGAGCGCCTCGTAGTAGCCGCGGGCAAGGGCGGTGTCGACCGCCACCGAGGCAATGCCCGTATCGTGGCGGTCCACGGTGATGTAAACGTCGATCTTCCCACGCGTTGTCACGTTCTTTTGCAGGTAAGCCTTGATGCGCTCCTCAAAGACCGAGAGGGTGCGGGGCGCCTTGACGGTGCAATCGAAATAGCGGCTGTTGACGGCGCGGATCTCCACGGTGATGTCGCACACCTTGCCCTCGGCACGGGCGCGACCAAAGCCCGTCATGCTTCTTATCATAGCGTTTCTCCTTTTTTCTTTTCCGAGATCACGTTTGCCAGCTCATCAAGGAAGGTGGCAACGTCCTTGAACTCACGGTAGACCGAGGCAAAGCGGACGTACGCTACGGCATCGGCACGGCGCAGATGCTCCATGACCACCTCACCGATCTCACGGGTGGTGATCTCCCCCGAGATGCGAGACGCCAGCTCGCTTTCCACGGCGGTGGCAATGGCAGAAGCGTTCACCGGACGCTTTTCGCAGGCCTTGAGGAGCCCGGTCTCCAGCTTGTGGCGATCAAAGATCTCGCGCGAGCCATTCTTTTTGATGACGGTGAGGGGCACGGTGTCCACCACCTCATAGGTCGTAAATCTTTTGCCGCAGACCGTACACTCACGGCGGCGGCGAATGCTGTTGTTTTCTTCCACGGGGCGGCTGTCAAGCACGCGGCTGTCGGGCGCTCCGCACACGGGGCATTTCATGGGGTACTCCTTTCTCGGGTCGGGCCACTCACGCCGCAAAGCACGTGCGCGCGGCGCGTGATAAAATAACTCTATATACTATACCATATTTTCCTCGAAATGTAAAGCGATAACCGAAAAAACTTTTTCACCCCTCGCAGAGCGACTCGCCGCCGCGCCTCCGTGCGCTTGCCGCCTCATCCCACTTTTTGTAAAGTTTTCTTTTCTTATTCGACGTTTTTGCGCGGTATGCGCGCTATTTTTTCTGTTTTCGTTCCCTTCTATTGACAGAAAGATGCGGCCTTTTGACGTTTTTTTCATATATGTCGGAAGTGTTACGCCAATGTGTCCGTCGGCAGACGACGGCGTTCGTGCGTCTTTGCCCCTCGGCTCGGCCGCCGCCCTTGACAAAGCCCCCGCGCATCGTTTATAATAATAAAGAAAAAAGCCGCCAAGGCGGCTTTTGACAGAGCTTATTCAAAGTAGGCGTACGCCTCCTCGTGCGGAAGGGGCAGGACGAAGGTCATCTCCTCACCGCTTTTCGGATGGGGGAAGGACAGACATCGAGCGAAAAGGCCGAGGGGAGCGCGCTCGCGACCACCGTAGCGGCCGTCACCGTACAGCGGCATCCCACGCCCCGAGAACTGCACGCGGATCTGATGGGTGCGCCCCGTGCCGAGACGGATGCTGACAAGAGACAGGGGCGTGCCGTCCCCCCCTTTTACCGTGGCCTCGGTGCGGTAGGTGAGCCGTGCCTCGCGAACACCGTGGCGCACGCGGTCCACGATAAAGGATTTTCCCCGCTTGGCATCGCGAAAAAGCAGGTCGTGCATCTCGCCCTCGGGCGGGGTGGGAGTGCCGTGGACAACGGCGGCGTATTCTTTCAGGAAGCGCCCCTCCTGCATGAGGGCCGAAAGGCGCCCCGCCGTCTTTCCGTCACGGGCAAAGACCATAAGGCCCGCCGTTTCGCGGTCAAGGCGGTGGACGGTATGGACGGGAGCACCAAGCTCGGCCGCAAGCAGGGCGGGCATACCGCCCACGTCCGACCCCTCGGAAAGCACGCCGCGCGGCTTTTCCGCTACCACGATAGATTCATCAGAATACACAATGTTCATAAACGCGCACCTCACATCTTCAGTATAGCAGATGAGGGGAGGTTTGGCAAGAGCCATTCCCCGTGCGCGAAAAAATAAAGGCGGCAAGGCCGTCTCGGAGGTAACTCATGGATATACAAGAAATTCTTTCCCGCGTTGACCACACCCTGCTCCGTCAGGATGCCACAAGGGACGAGATCCTTGCGCTTTGCGACGAGGGTCTCCACTACCGCTGCGCCTCGGTCTGCATTCCGCCCTCCTTCCTGGAGGTGGCGCGGGCCCACACCCAAGGGCGCCTTACGCTTTGCACCGTCATCGGCTTTCCCAACGGGTATATGCGTACGGCCGCCAAGTGCTTTGAGGCAAGTGACGCCGTAAAGGCGGGGGCGGACGAGATCGATATGGTCATAAACGTCGGTGCCCTGCGCGAGGGTCGTTACGATGACGTGCGCGCCGAGATCGCCGCAGTGAAGGCGGCCTGCGAGGGTCGGCTCCTCAAGGTCATCATTGAGACCTGCCTGCTTAAGGACGAGGAAAAGGCGGTGATGTGCCGCCTTGTGGCCGAGGGAGGCGCCGAGTACATCAAGACCTCCACGGGCTTTGCGGGCAGCGGTGCCACCCCCGCGGATGTAGAGCTTTTCGCCAAGCACCGCCCCTCGGGGCTCCTCATCAAGGCGGCGGGTGGCATCTCGTCGCTTGAGGACGCCAAACGGTTCCTCGCCCTTGGGGCCGACCGTCTCGGCACCAGCCGCATCGTCCGCATCGTTAAAGAAATGGAAAAGGAGGGCACCTACCGTGTCTGAGACTCCCACCGCTCACATCGGCACCACCCCCGAAAAGATCGCGAAAGTCGTTCTGATGCCCGGCGACCCCAAGCGCTCCCGCTTTATCGCCGAAAATTTTCTTGAGGGCGCCGTCCTTTTTAATGACCTGCGCGGCGTGCAGGGCTACACAGGCACCTACCGCGGCCGCCGTGTGTCGGTCATGGCCAGCGGCATGGGAATGCCGTCCATGGGCATTTACAGCTATGAGCTGTTTTCCTTTTTTGGCGTCGAGGCGATCCTGCGCATCGGCACCGTGGGAGGCATGAGCCCCGACGTGCGCGTGCGTGACCTCATACTCGGCATGGGCGCCTCGACCGACTCGAATTTTGCCGCACAGTATCATCTGCCCGGCACCTTCGCCCCGCTTTGCTCCTATCCCCTCCTGTCCGCCGCCGCCAACATCGCAAAAGCGCGCGGCATGCGCTATCACGTGGGCAATCTTCTCTCGACCGATGTCTTTTACGGCGACTGCCCCGCCGACAACGAGGCCTGGCGCAAAATGGGAGTTCTCGGTGTTGAAATGGAGGCGGCCGCCCTCTACATGAACGCGGCAAGAACGGGCAAGCAGGCGCTGGCGATCTGCACGGTGTCCAACCACCTCCTGACGGGCGAGGAGACCAGCGCCGCCGAGCGCGAAACCACCTTTACCGATATGATGACGTTGGCGCTGGAGACCGCCCTCACCGTCAGGGAGTGAGCCGTGACGGTCTACGACATCATCAGAAAGAAAAAAGAGGGGAGCGCCCTTTCGCGCGAGGAGATCGACTTCTTCATCCGAGGCTACACTGCGGGACGGATCCCCGATTATCAGGCTTCGGCGCTGCTCATGGCGATCTGCCTTCGCGGTATGACCGACCGTGAGGCGGCCGACCTGACAGGGGCCATGATGCGCTCGGGCGACGTTGTTGACCTCTCCGCCTTTGGCAAAAGCACCGCCGACAAGCATTCCACGGGGGGAGTTGGCGACAAAACCACGCTGATCGTGGCACCCCTGGCCGCGGCGATCGGCTGTACCGTGGCAAAGATGTCGGGGCGCGGCCTCGGCCTTACGGGCGGCACGGTGGATAAGCTTGAATCGATCGGAGGGTACCGCACCTCGCTCACGCCCGAGGAATTCCTTGCGGCAGTCAAGGCCACGGGCCTTGCCGTGGTCGGCCAAAGCGGATGCCTCGCCCCCGCCGATAAAAAGCTGTATGCCCTGCGCGACGTGACCGCCACGGTGGACAGCATCCCCCTCATTGCTTCCAGCATTATGTCAAAAAAGCTGGCCTCAGGCGCCGCCTCGATCGTGCTTGACGTCAAGGTCGGCAGCGGTGCCTTTATGAAGACCGAGGAGGAGGCGCGGAGCCTTGCCCGCCTTATGGTGGACATCGGCCGTGCGCACGGGCGGAGTGTCCGCGCGGTGCTCTCGGATATGGGGGCGCCCCTTGGGCTTGCCGTCGGCAATGCGCTGGAGGTCGAGGAGGCGGTGACCGTCCTTTGCGGCGGCGGCTGTCCGCGCCTGCGGACGCTCTGCAAGACCCTCGCCGCCCTGATGGCCGAGGGAGCGCTGGGCCTCCCCCGCGAGGAGGCCGAGCGGCGCGCCGAGGAGGCGCTCACAAGCGGCGCCGCCTATCGGAAGATGTGCGAGTGGATCGCGGCACAGGGCGGCGATGCTTCCCTCCTCCGTGACACGGGCCGCCTGCCGCACGCCACCCATTCCTATACCGTAAGAGCCGAAAAAAGCGGATACCTGACGGCGATCGATGCCGAAGCAGTCGGTCGCGCCGCGATGCGGCTCGGTGCGGGACGCGAGGTCAAGGAGGACACGGTGGATCCCACCGCGGGCGTCCTCCTCCAAGGGACAATCGGCGACCGTGTGGAAAGAGGCGAGGCGATCGCCACTCTCCTGACAAGCACCCATGCCGAGCGTCTCCCCGACGTCGCAAGCACTCTTTCCGCAGGCATCACGGTCGGCGATGCCGCCCCCGTCCTTCGCGACGTTGTCCTTGACATTATTGGCTGAGAAGGAGCCGGAAGCAAGCGCCAAAGCGCCTCTGCTCCCGGCTCTTTTTTCTGCATTTTTTGTGGTATAGTTTTGTTTACAGCCCTTTTTTCAAAAAACATCATATTTTAGTATATTATTGTTTACATATTTGCGTTTTATAAGGAAAAAATAAGGCCTTTGGAAAGAAAAGTAGCAGGCAAAAACGCGGGTGTTTTCTTCATTATATATTATATATACACGTTTTCAAAAAAGTGCGTTTATTTTGCGGTCGGAGGCAGCGCGAGAAGGCCCAAAAGAAATAACTCGCTTTTTTATTTTTGTTTTTGCGCCGTTTTCGGCGTCACTTCGGTGGGACGCGGCGTGGCCCTTCGAGAGAGCAAAAATGCGTGCACAAGGGGCGGGCACTTAGCAGCGTGCAGGGCCGGGTAGGACGGCGAGGAACCCGGGGGATGGGCAGCGTCGGCAGGGGACGGGCGCAAGAGCTTTCGAGGCAGAAGGGGTGGAAAGGATGTGCCGGGGAGAGGTAGGCAGGGCGGTGATGTAAATGGAGAGGCCGGGGTGGAGCGCCGAGGGCGCCGCCCCCCGCAAGATCGTGTGCGGGGGATTTTGGGGAAAGCCCATGCGCGCGCCATGAGGATCGAGGCGAGTGGGCATCGAGTCGGCGATGGCGGCGGCAGTGGCGGTGGCAGTGGCGGGGGGGGGGGGGGGGCGGGGGGGGGGA
>JAZRAU010000043.1:0-3895 GCA_045634705.1 Eubacteriales bacterium
TAGAGGCGAATCTAAAGAGCATAAAATAATCAAATTCCATTTTGTCGGGAGGAAAGGTTTCGATTCAGTCCCCGACTACCTCACCATAAAAAAGAGCATCCCTCGCGGATGCTCTTTTTGTCAAACGAAAACCACGCGATAGTCGCGTGGTTCAAAAGAGGTTTACCGGTGAACAAAAAATCCTCCGATGTGGTACAATGAAAGAGACCTGCCAGTCAAATTCAAAAAACACATCGGAGGATTTATCTATGAAAAAAGAAGCCATAGACACTAATAGTTTAGCACATACGAAATGGAATTGCAAGTACCACATAGTTTTTGCGCCAAAATACAGGAGGAAAGCATTTTTCGGAGAGAAAAGGTTAGAGATACGAGAGATACTACGTTAACTATGCCAGTGGAAGGGAGTGGAAATAGCAGAGGGGGAAGTGTGCCCGGATCACATTCATATGCTGGTATGCATCCCACCCAAAATGAGCGTTTCGGGGTTCATGGGGTATCTCAAAGGAAAGAGCTCGTTACTAATATACCAAAAATGGGGGAATATGAAGTTTGCATACCGAAACCGCGAATTTTGGTGCAAGGGATATTACGTAGATACCGTGGGGAAAAACACAAAAGCTATAAAAGAGTACATAGCAGAGCAACTTAAAAAAGATCAAGAAAGCGACCAACTGAGTATCTTTGACCCACGGGACCCATTTATGGGTAGTAAGTAACAATTGCATGGCTGGCAGGCCAATAAAAAGCGCACTTGTGCGCTGCCAGTAGTATTAGGGCTATGCCCGAAAATGAAATACCCCCCGCTATGCGGGGGGATTTTTATTTTGCCCTATTCCGCCCGTGTCATTCTGAGCGCAGCGTAGCGGAGTCGAACTGCGGAGCAGCACCGAGCATAGCGAGGTGGAATCTCGGGCGAATTCTCGGCTCGCCATGGATATGGCGAAAACAAAAAACAGACGCCATGCGCCAAAGGAAGCTACGAGTACCCCAAACGAAAAAGGACAAGCCCACAAGGAGCTTGCCCTTTTCGTTTGCCCTACCCGATAGGATAACTCCGCTTCGCTCCGTGATACCGCAAGCGGTATGCGAACCTACGCCGCTCGGCTCTGCC
Source organism: Eubacteriales bacterium (assembly GCA_045634705.1). Taxonomy (GTDB): domain Bacteria; phylum Bacillota; class Clostridia; order Oscillospirales; family CAG-272; genus UBA1740. The sequence continues at coordinate 1,115 of JAZRAU010000043.1, forward strand.
TCGCGATAGGTCGAACTACGTGATAGAGCAAAGAAAGAGCATCCCCGAAGGGACGCTCTTTCTTTGGCCTACCCGATAGGATTCGAACCTACGACCTCAAGAGTCGGAGTCTTGCGCGCTATCCAGCTGTGCCACGGGTAGATGTGCTCTGCTATTATAGCATAATGGTAGGGAAAAGTAAACCGCTTTCGGAAAAAATCTTTTTTTATTGAAAAAATGCCTTGCCGAAAAGGGCACTCTGTGCTATAATGTACTATAAATCATCAAGAGTTATGAGGAAGCTATGAAAATTCGCGTTGCCATTTACGGCTATGGAAATCTCGGCCGCGGCGTTGAGGCCGCCCTGGCGAGCGCCGAGGATATGGAGGCGGTCGGCGTTTTCACGCGCCGCGATCCCGCCACCGTGAAAACGGTCACGGGCCTTCCCGTCTTTTCGGCCGATGCGCTTCTTTCGATGGCCGATACGGTGGACGTGGTGATCCTTTGCGGCGGCAGCCGTACCGATCTCCCCGTGCAGACCCCCGCCCTTGCCGCCCATTTCAATGTGGTCGACAGCTTCGATACCCACGCAAAGATCCCCGAGCATCTCGCCGCCGTGAACGCCGCCGCCGAGGCGGCAGGGAAGTGCGCCGTCATCTCGGTGGGCTGGGATCCCGGAATGTTCTCCCTCGCCCGTCTGTACGGTGGGGCGATCCTGCCGAACGGCAAGGACTACACCTTCTGGGGCCGCGGCGTGAGCCAAGGGCACTCGGATGCCATTCGCCGTGTGGAGGGCGTGCTGGATGCCCGTCAGTACACGGTTCCCGTGGAGGCGGCCCTCACCGCCGTCCGCAATGGCGAGCAGCCCACCCTCACCGCCCGCGAGAAGCACACGCGTGAGTGCTACGTCGTTGCTGAGGAAGGCGCCGATCTTGCCCGCATCGAGGCCGAGATCAAGGCAATGCCCGATTACTTTGCCGATTACGATACCACCGTCAACTTTGTGAGTGCCGAGGAGCTTCGCCAAAACCACGCGGGTATCCCCCACGGCGGCCGTGTGATCCGCACAGGCAAGACAGGAACGGCGGCCGAGAACTCTCACGTCATCGAGTACAGCTTGAAGCTTGACTCCAATCCCGAGTTCACGTCCTCGGTGCTGGTGGCCTACGCCCGCGCCGCTTACCGCATGAACCGCGCCGGTACGGTCGGTGCCAAGACCGTGTTGGACGTTCCGCCCGTGCTCCTCTCCCCTTGCGGTAGAGACCGTCTCATTGCTGCCCTGCTTTGAGCCACTCTCCGCTTGCAAAGCCGAAAAAAGCAAACAAAACTTTACATAGGCGGCCGTGCCGCCAAGGAGGTTACTATGGATATCAAACTTACAAGAAACGAAAATCCCGCACCCCTGACGCCTGAGGAATCCCTGGGTTTTGGCCGTATCTTCACCGACCATATGCTGCTTTGGGATTGGGAGGACGGCCGCGGCTGGCATGACCCCCGCATCGTGCCCTTTGCTCCCCTCTCTCTCCACCCTGCTTCGACCGTGCTGCATTACGGTGCCGAGATCTTTGAGGGCCTGAAGGCCTCCCGCCGCGAGGACGGCGGTGTTCAGCTCTTCCGCCCGATCGAAAACATTCGCCGCCTCAATCGCTCGGCCGAGCGTATGTGTCTGCCCGAGCTTGACGAGAATGAACTTCTGGAAGCCCTCTTGACCTTCGTACGCCTTGAGGAGCGCTGGGTGCCTAAGAGCTTTGGCACCTCGCTCTATCTCCGCCCCTTCCTCTTCGGTAACGATGAGCATCTCGGCGTTCATGCCGTTCACCGCGCCACCTTCGTGCTGATCGCCTCTCCCTCGGGCAGCTATTATAAGGAAGGTATCAACCCCGTTGGTATTATGATCGAGTCTGAGGATGTCCGCGCCGTGCGCGGCGGCACGGGTTACGCCAAGTGCGGCGGTAACTACGCCGCTTCCACACGTGCGGGCGAGCGCGCCGCCAAGGCGGGCTACTCTCAGGTCCTGTGGCTGGACGGTGTGGAGCGTAAGTACATCGAGGAGGTCGGTGCCATGAACGTCATGTTCCGCATCGGCGATGAGATCGTGACTCCCGCCCTCACCGGCTCCATCCTTCCCGGCATCACAAGAAAGAGCTGCATTGAGGTCCTGCGCGCCGAGGGCTATACCGTGAATGAGCGTCTGCTTTCGGTGGACGAGCTGATCGCCGCCCTGGAGAGCGGTGAGCTGAAGGAGGCCTGGGGCTGCGGTACCGCCGCCGTCGTTTCTCCGATCGGCCGCTTTGCGTACGGTGACCGTGTCTATACCGTCGGCAACGGCGGCATCGGCGAGGTGACCAAAAATCTCTACGATACCCTTACAGGCATTCAGTGGGGCAAGCGCCCCGATCCCTATGGCTGGGTGCTGAAGCTGTGATCTTATAAGCTCCTCGCTCCATTGGCGTGATGCCCGAAAAGGGGCATCACGCCAAGCTTTTCTCTCGCCAAGGCTCCCCCTCACTCCCGACCAAGCCCCCATGGGCGACTACATGGCAATTGAAAACCACAGCCCCTTCTGGTGCCGTCCCGCCTTTGGAACCGATATGAAAAATCTGCCCGAGCGCGTGATGGAGCTTCTCGTTAAGACCGAAAAGGGATATTTTTGCATTCTGCCCGTTTGCGCGGATACCTTTAAGACGCTTATAAGGCAGGGCGAAGAGGGTATGGAGCTTTGGACATACACCAACCTTGACGGCATAAAGGAGTGCAAGGATCAGCTTTTGTACGTTTCTGCCGAGGGTGACGATCCCCATG
>JAZRAU010000044.1:0-6536 GCA_045634705.1 Eubacteriales bacterium
AAGCACGGTCTGCGGCGGGGGCCGCTATGACGGCCTTGTCGAGTCGCTGGGCGGCCCCGCCCTTCCCGGCATCGGCTTTGCCATGGGCATCACTCGCCTCATTCTCCCCCTGCGCGCCGCCGGCACGGCGGACGTGCCCCCCGTGGCTCCGCGCCTCTATATCGCCCCCCTCGGTAAGGCGGCCGCCGTCACGGCCATGGCCACCTGTGAGCGCCTGCGCCGCGCGGGCATCTACGCCGAGTGCGATCTCATGGAGCGCTCGCTCAAGGCCCAGATGAAGTACGCCGGCAAGCTCGGCGCCGCCTACACCCTGATCCTTGGCGATACCGAGGTCGCCTCGGGTCGCGCCCAGCTCCGCGATATGCAGTCGGGCGAGCAGACCGAGGTCGAGATTGCCACGTTTACGGTATGAGCGCTGTCTGTGAGGGTCGCCCCGCCTCGCTCTCGGGGCGCTCGGAGCGTGAGATCGCGGTGTACGACCTTTTGGATCGTCTCGGCATCTCTTACACGCACGTCGACCACGCTGCCGCCGCCACCATGGAGGATTGCCTCGCCGTTGAAAAGCTTCTCGGCGTGGCGGTCTGCAAAAACCTCTTTCTCACCAACCGCCAGCACACGGCCTATTACCTGCTACTGATGCCGGGTGACAAGCCCTTCCGCACTAAGGACCTTTCGGCCCAGATCGGCTCGGCCCGCCTCTCGTTCGCCTCACCCGAGGAAATGGAGCGCCTGCTCGGTACTCAGCCCGGCTCGGCCAGCGTGCTCGGCCTTATGAACGACAAGGAGAGGGAAGTCACTCTTCTGATTGACAAGGACATCCTGGAGGCCGAGGCTGTGGGCGTTCATCCGCTGGTCAACACCTCGTCGCTCCGCCTTTGTGTCCGTGACCTGCTTGCCACCTTCCTTCCCGCCGTCGGTCACACCTACGGGAAGGTCGTTCTTTGACCCCAAACCACATCAAAAGCAGAGGCACACCGCCCCTGCCACATAGGAGGTACCCCATGCAAAAACCGAGAATTGAAACGCTCTGCGTTCAGGGCGGATACAGCCCAAAAAATGGCGAGCCGCGCCAGATCCCGATCATTCAGAGCACCACCTTCCGCTACGAGACCAGTGAGGATATGGGCAAGCTCTTTGACCTTGAGGCCAGCGGCTATTTCTACTCCCGTCTGCAAAACCCCACCTGCGACACCGTGGCGGCGCGCATTGCGGCCCTGGAGGGCGGTACCGCGGCCATGCTCACCTCGTCGGGACAGGCGGCCAACTTCTTTGCCGTTTTCAATATTGCCTCGGGCGGTGATCACGTGGTCGCTTCTTCGGCGCTTTACGGCGGTACCTACAACCTCTTTGCCGTCACCATGAAGCGTATGGGCATCGAGTTCACCTTTGTCTCCCCCGATTGCACCGAAAAGGAGCTGGAGGCCGCCTTCCGCCCCAACACCAAGGCCGTGTTCGGTGAGACCATCTCCAACCCCTCGCTTGACGTTCTTGACTTTGAGAAATTTTCAAAGGCGGCCCACGCCCACGGCGTGCCGCTGATCGTGGACAACACCTTTGCCACACCCGTCAACTGCCGTCCCTTTGAGCACGGGGCGGACATCGTCACCCATTCCACCACCAAATATATGGACGGCCACGGCTCGGCTGTCGGCGGTGCCATTGTCGATTCGGGCAAGTTCGATTGGCTGGCCCATGCCGATAAGTTCCCCGGTCTCACCACGCCTGACGAGAGCTATCACGGCATCGTGTATGCTGAAAAGTTTGGGCTTGAGGGCGCCTTCATCACCAAGGCGACCGCCCAGCTGATGCGCGACCTCGGCTCCTCGCCCGCCCCACAGAACGCCTACCTGCTCGGCCTCGGCCTTGAAAGCCTGCACGTCCGTATGAAGCGCCATTGTGAGAACGCCCTTGCCGTTGCCACCTTCCTCTCTCAGCACAAGGCGGTCAAGTGGGTGCGCTATCCCTCGCTCCCCGGTGACAAGCAGTATGCCCTTGCCGAGAAGTATATGCCGAACGGCACCTGCGGCGTCATCAGCTTTGCCGTGAATGGCGGCCGTGCCGCCGCTGAGCGCGTGATGAAGGAGCTGCGCGTGGCCGCGATCGAGACCCACGTGGCCGATGCCCGTTCCTGCTGCCTGCACCCTGCCAACGCCACCCACCGTCAGATGAACGATGAGGAGCTGGCCGCGGCCGGCATCACGCCGGATCTTGTCCGCTTCTCCTGCGGTATCGAGGCCGCCGAGGACCTGATTGCCGACCTTGACCGCGCACTTTCCTTTGTCTAATCGCCATTCTGTAAACGAAACCATACAAAACGGAGAACACCGATGCCGATTAAGATCCCCAATTCTCTCCCTGCGGTAAAGACGCTGGAGGCGGAAAACATCTTCGTGATGACCGAGCGCCGCGCCGCCACGCAGGACATTCGCCCGCTTCGGATCCTTCTTCTCAATCTGATGCCCACCAAGATTGATACCGAAACGCAGTTCTCGCGCCTTTTGGGCAACACGCCCCTGCAAGTCGAGCTGACACTCCTTCACACCAAGACTCACAAGGCCAAAAACACCTCGGCCGAGCATCTTCTCAACTTCTACAAATGCTTTGACGATATCAAGGACCAGAACTTTGACGGCCTTGTCGTTACGGGCGCCCCTGTGGAGAAGATCGAGTTTGAGGCGGTCGAGTATTGGGAGGAGCTTTGCACGATCATGGATTGGAGCCGCCGCCATGTCCACAGCACGGTGTTCGTGTGCTGGGGCGCCCAGGCCGCGCTTTACCATTTTTACGGCATCGGCAAGCACCCCTTGAAGGAAAAGATGTTTGGTGTGTTTTCTCACAAGGTCCTCCACCCCGAGGTTCCGCTCTTCCGCGGCTTTGACGATACCTTCTTCGCTCCCCATTCGCGCCATACCGAGAGCGACCGTGAGGCGATCGAGGCGCACTACGCCCTGACCGTTCTTTCCACCTCGGAAAAGGCGGGCATCTTCGCCATTGAGGCTAAAGGCGGCCGTGAGATCTTCATCACGGGCCACCCCGAGTACGATCCCCGTACGCTGGAGCGCGAGTACCTGCGTGACAAAAACCTCGGCCTGTCGATCCTCCCGCCCGAGAACTATTATCCGAACGATGACGATACCGAGGCGCCCCGTGTTACCTGGCGCGCCCACGCCAACCTCCTCTATTCCAACTGGCTGAACTATTACGTTTACCAGACGACACCGTACGACATCACCGAAATCGAGGGGCGGTAAGGGCGGCGAATTCCGGCATAAATCACCGCTCGCTTCCCTTGACGTACGTGTTGTACGCCTTCGGGTCACGATCGCTGATTTCTCTACGGAATTTCCACGCCCTTCGCGGCGAATTCCGGCACAACCGAAAAAGGAGAGCCATGGCTCTCCTTTTTGCTTTTTCCACGCTCATTTCTCCCCGAAAAATCCTGCCGAAAAGGTGAGGTTGACGGCATCCGAGATGAGGCGCGCGGCCTTCTCGGTCAGAACGTCGCTCTGCCGCGGCGAAACGAAGAAGGAGGCTCCCTCGTTCAATACCTCGCGCAGCCTTTCGGGGATCTCGCCGTCCGAAAGCCCCGCACGCTCAAAGGCGTCCAGCACCAGCGTTGAGGAATCCACCACCGAGGGGATCCCAATGGCGATCACGGGCACACCCAGCGTCTCCCTATCAAGCGCGCGCCGCGCGTTCCCGATGCCCGAGCCGGGGCGGATCCCCGTGTCGCTCAGCTGAACGGTGGTGGCAAGTCGCGATACCGATCGCGCCGCCAACGCATCAATGGCAAGGATCAGATCGGGGCTGACGGCATCCCTCGCCCCCGCCACAAGGAGCTGTGCCTCAATGCCGGTCTGCGCCAGGACACCGGGCGCAAGGAGGGATAGCTCCACGTCCGAAAAGCGCGAAAACAGCTCGGGGTCCTCGGCCTTGATGTGCCGTGTGGCGATCATCTCACGGATGCTGTCCGGCCCGATCGCGTCCGAGGTGAGGTAGCGGTTGCCAAGCCCCACCACAAGCACCGAGCAGACCTTGTCGCTCATCGCTGCCGCAAACTCGCCGATAAGCCCCGAGAGCGTGCGTGAGAGTCCGAAAAGCGCCGCATCGTCGATCTCCCAAAGGGGAGGGAAGGTCATGGTCACGTAGGTCCCCTGTGGCTTGCCGATCGCCTCGGCCCCCTCGTCGCTTTTGACCGAAAGACGGCTGATGCGGCAGCCGCCTACCTCCTCCTCGCGGTATTCCACGCCCGCAAGGCTTGTATCTGCCCGCATTCTTTCACATGCAAGGTCGGTGCGGGGGCAGTCCTGTCGTTTCTCCTCACTCATAAGCAACACCTCTTTTTTCGGAAAGTATCGCCCTGATTTTTTTCTTATATACAGAGGAGAAAAAAGAACAAAATGCACAAAAAGCCGACGCCCTCGTTGTGCAAGTGTACAATTAGAGCGCTGCCACCAAAAAAAAGTTGCATTTTGAGGTATTCAATGCTATAATAAGGTATATTATTATGCGCAAACGCAAGGAGTCCGTTATGAAAAAATGCCTGTCCCTCGTTCTTATGGTATTGCTGCTCCTTTCCGTTCCCCTGGGGCTTGCCTCCTGCGGTGAAATGGAGGATAATGGTGCGGTTGTCAATCTCTATTATCTTGGAGAGACTTATGATTTCGACCCGGCCCGCGTCCTTTATGACGATGATGCAATGCGTGTCACCACGCTGCTCTTTGAGCCCCTGTTTACGCTCAATGAGAAGGGGAAGGTAGAGCCTGCGCTGGCGGAGAGCTACCGTATCCTGCGTGACACCGAGGAGGACGTGTATCAAATGGAGATCACGCTCCGTAAGACCTCCTGGAGTGACGGCAACCCCGTCAAGGCGGAGGACGTGGTGTATTCCTGGCAGAGGATCATCGAGCCCGATTTCAAGTGCGATGCCGCTCCGCTTCTTTACGACATTGCGGGCGCTATTGAGGTCAAGAACGGCATTCTGCAGTCCTCGGTCGGTGACTTTAAGGTGACGGCGGAGGATGCCGATACCCTCACGATCACCTTCCGCAATTTTTATGACGAGGATGGCAACATCGTGGAGATCGATTACGATGCCTTCCTTCGCAACCTTACCAGCCCCGCGCTGGCTCCCGTCCGTCAGGCGGTGGTTTCCAAGGCAACCGAGTATTGGGGCAAAAACTCCACCACGATTGTGACCAGTGGCCCCTTCACCGTTCGCACGCTGGACTATGACCTCGGCGAGTTTACACTTGAGCGGAATATGTACTACAACTACCCCAGCAAGGACATGGTTCCCGAGGGGGAGCGCCCCGACAAGCACGTTAAGCCCTATCAGCTGGTCACCAACTGGAAGGCCGCGCTTGATGAGCTTGGCGATATGTTTGCCGATCAGTCGCTTTTCCTCATGTCGGATATGCCCGTTGCTCTGCGTGAGGAGTACAAAAAGAAAGCGGAGGTCGCCGATGTCCTCTCGACCATGGCGATCCTCTTCAACCTTGACACCCCCCGTCCCGGCAGCGAGAACGGCATCAAAAAGGCCGAGGTAAGAAAGGCGCTTTCCGATGCGCTTGACCGTGAGGCCATTGCCGACCTTCTGGTGTTTGCCAAGCCCGCCACGGGCTTTGTGAGCCATGGTGTCTTTGAAACCAACAGCCGCCGCGATACCTTCCGCGAGAAGGCGGAAGCCCTGCTTCCCAAGAACGCGGATCTTACGGCTGCCAAGGCGGTGACGGATCTCGTTCCCACGGCGGCAAAGAATATCATTCTCGGTTATGCCGACAGCGATGCTAACCGTGCCGTGGCCGAGTACGTCCAACAGACCTGGGCAGAGCTTGGCTTTACCGTCACCCTCCGTCCCCTCGGCGCTACCGAGTGGGGTGTCTTTGAGGACGGTACCCTGAAGCTCGAGGAGGACATCACCTCGGCGGAGAAGCAGAACATCAAGTATCACTTCCGCTCCCCCGACATCCTTGACCTTTGGGAGGATTTCGTCCTCGGTGACAAGACGGAGGTCCTTGCGGAGTACGACTCCCTCGCCGAAGGTCAGAAGAAAAACTATTGGAACCGTCCGCAGAACGTCAAGATCTTTGATGCGATCCTCGTTGACGTGCAGATGCTTTCTCCCGATGCGTTCTCTCCCCTTGCGGCGTTTTCCACCGTGTACGGTGGCCAGGGCGTTGATATCTCGCTGAATGCAGACGGCACCCAGCGCGAAACGTCCCAGATCCACGTCACCGGCTACGCCAGCACGGAGTACGATGCCCTCATCGAAAAGGCGTTCCTCTCGCGCAATGCCAAGGACCGCGCCGCCTATTTGCGTGATGCCGAGGAAATGCTGCTTGACGATATGCCGATCATTCCCTTGACCTTTGGTCAGGCACATTACGTCAAGAGCCGTAAGCTCCGTAACATTGATACGAATTATTACGGATACCCGATCCTTACGGACATGAAAATGAAAAATTACAAGGAGTATCTCCCCGAAGAGGGCGATAACTGATCCCGGAGAAACGCCGCACCGCTCTCTCGCGGTG
>JAZRAU010000045.1:0-2624 GCA_045634705.1 Eubacteriales bacterium
TCAACGATACGTCGCTGACGGGCGAGGCTCCTGCTGTGAATGTGGATACAGACAGCGCCGGCCAGCACTACATCGGCTTTACCGGCAGCACGCAGAACTTCTACGCGATCCGGTATTATGACAGTGCCTTCGATGCCGATAAGATGGCACAGAACCACTTTGCCGACGTTGCCAAGCGCTTCAAGCTGAACCTCTTTGGCATGGACACCGAGAATGCCGAGCAGATGAAGGCCCTTTATGAGGCCGTGGCCGACATCTCCCTGAACGAGGACGGCGACCGTGCCAAGGCGCAGGCGGCCATTCTTTCGATCCTTGGCAAGGGTGTGGCCGACTATTATGCCGAGTACAAGACCGTCCTTGGTGACGATTTTGACTTCTTCATGGCCTATCATATAAATCCCGAGGATCGCTCCTCGCTTCCCGCCGCGCTTCTTTTCAAGACCAGCGCCATGCTGAGCGAGCTTTTGGCCACGGGCACCTATGACAAGGAGCTCGGTGCAACGGTAGCCGAGGCCTACGCCACCGCCCTTGAGAAGGACGCCGAGGGCTACGCCAAGCTTGCCGATGAGGGGACAGCTTTCTATAACGATCTGTACGTAAAGGATGGCTACATCTTTGGTGTTGACTTCTTCACCTTAGGTCGGCCCGATGTCTGGGGTGATGCCCTACCGATCGTTCCCTTTAAGGAAGTCGACCTCGAAGGTGTAACGTTTGGCGAGGGCCTCGATGCCGACACTACAACTTACAATAACAACGAAGGCCTCAAGAGTGCACTCACCGACTTCCAGGATAAACATCTCATCTTTATGAGACAGTTCTATACCGAATGGGGTAAAAAGGACATCGAGCTCAAGCATTATGTCGGCGGCGGAACGACCTACGCGAACGCACACGCGGTCTACAGCCCGGCGGTGGGCTCGATCCGCTTCCGCAACGACGGTCAGACCTCTAACGGTATTAACGTTTCCGCTCTCTATAACTATATTAGCGACAATTTCTCGGTTCAGCTCGTTATGGCGCCGAACGAGGATCTGCAGAGTAGGTTTTTCTTCTTCTTTAATATTAGACCCTTCATTGACAGCGACTACAACGTGACGCAGATCAAGAGCGAAAACAATACCAACTTCAAGCAGACCTCAGTGACGAGCTATGCGCCGATCCCTAAGAGCAAAGATACGCAAATGCTCACCTTCACGCTTGAAAACGGTGTCACAGATCCCCTAAACGCGAGCTATAAGATCCGCCTGGGGAACACGCTGCTGGCTGAGGCGACGGGTGAATTTGGCGGCAATGACACGAACAACTACATCGGCTGGGGCAACAGCAGCACGCTCTCGCTGTATGCCTACCGTGTGTACAATGCCGAACTGACCGAGATCGAAAACAAGCAGAACCACTTTGCCGACGTGGCTAAGTACTTCCGCCTGAACCTTGCGGGCATGGACACCGAGGACAGCGAGCAGATGCAGGCCCTCTACGAGGCCGTGGCTGACATCTCGCTGACCGGCTCCACCCGTGCCGAGGCTCAGCTGGCGGTGCTGACCGTCCTCGGCGACGCCGTTATCAAGGCTCACGATGCGGATTACGAGGCCCTGAGGGCACAGTATCCCGACAATCTCTCCCTCATCAACATGGCCTCCGAAGCCTTCCTGGATGCCGCCAAGGTTGCCGAGGCGCTGAGTATGGTCCGTGGCGGCCGTGATATGACCGCGTTCGAGAAAGCCGTTACCGCCCAGGCCCTTGTTGACGCCGGCAGCATTGCCGATGCGCGCGCCTTCTTCAACAAGCAGGCGCACGATGCCTACTATTATTACTCTTATACGAAGTTCGCCCCGCAGGACCCCGACTGGTGTGCATACATCAAGACCTTGGCCGACAACTCGCTGGCTGCCGAGGCTATGATGGCCCTGCCCGAGGCTGACCGCCTGGCGATTGCTGCCGCGGCTCCCCAAACGCAGGAGGAGCTTGACGCCCTTGTCCAAGCGAGAATGGACTACTATTCGAGGTACACCGAGGACGACTATGCGAAGCTGTACGTGGAGGCCGAGTCCTCGCAGATCCACTTTGCCGACCTCGCCAAGCACTTCCGCATGGACATCTCGAATTACCTCGCCATGACGTCCGCGGAGAAGGCCGCCGTTCACACCGCCATGGCGGAGTACAGCCTGACCGATGACCGTATGGATGTCGTAACGGCTTACATCGCCGCTTGTGCCGATATGTGCGATGCCCTGGCTATTACGAATGACGATGCGACCAATGACGAGCTCCGCGCCTTTGCCAAGACCGTTGGCCTTGACGTTTCCCGCCTTTTGAAGGTGGAGGCTGCCGCGGATTCGGACTTTGTGGCTCGCATTAAGGGCCTGGTAGCCGATACCGCGTATGCCTTTGACCCGACCGTTGTCAACTACCACCTGGTGCAGGAGGTCCTTGACTTCTGGAACGTCAACAGATCCCAAGGCATTTCGATCCGCATCGACAACGCTGACAAGAATCTCGATGCCGGCGTCCGCGCTATCTATGAGGTCGATGTGGCTCTCATCCTCGAGATGATCGAAAAGTACGGCAAAGACGGTACGCTCACCTTCGGCACGAATATCCGTGTCAATGGAAACGATGCGGCG
>JAZRAU010000046.1:0-2803 GCA_045634705.1 Eubacteriales bacterium
CAAGGTGCCGGAAGCTGGTATAGATCCAAAGCCCGTTCGTCCCGTCGTGCATCAGGCGGTTCAGATATTCATCGGGATAGTAGTCGATGTTGTCCGAAAGCTCGTCGCCGTTCTTCGGCGGGCGGTTGGTGGGGCTGAAAAAGCCGCGCGTGATCCGCTGGCGGAGCCACGGACGGCGCTCAATTTTCCCCAGAGGAAGCAGCGGCCCCTCGCGGGCGATCATCTCGTCCTCAAGATAAATGAGGGCGCGGCGGATCCCCTCGGTGTCATCGGCGGTGACGGTGCAGCCGTCCTCGGTCACGTCGATGGTGTAGGCCTCAAAGCAGGGCGTCGGCCCTTTCGTGATGCGGACGGGGAAGCGGCCGCCGCCGATCCTTGTCACCGAGAGAAAGAGGCCAAAGTCGGCCGTGGCGGTGTCGAGAAGCCCCTCGGGGTCGGGAAAGCGGTGGTCAAGATAGATCCCGCGCACAGAGACCTCGCCCTCCTCGGGCTCAATACGGGCAAAGCGGGCGGGTGCCTTCTCGTGTATAGGTGCCTTCAGATATTCCACAAAGGAAAGCGGGGGCTGAAGGTCAAAAAACTCGTCCTGTACGATCTGTCTTTTCATGGTCAGACTCCTTGTTGTAGCGCAATTTTCACAAAAAACCGAAAACCGCCTTGTTCTTTTTATACTATACCACATTCAAGAGGAAAAAAACAAGGGGAACTCTCTCGGCAAAACAGAGAAAAACACCTCTGTTTTTTGGCAATATCGTCAACCCCGACTTTCTCCCTTTTTTATTGACAAGACACGCGGTTTTTGATATAATTGTTACGATGATATTTTTGAAAGGATTTTTGCCCATGAAAAAATCACTTCTTCGCCTTTTGGCGCTCTGCCTGATGCTGGCCATGGTCGTGCCGCTTGCGGCGTCCTGCGGTCTGCTCGGACCGAGCGGTCCCGGCAATACGGATCCCGATGACACCACCCTGCCCGGCGGTACCACCATTGCGGGTCCTGCCGACGGCTATAAGACCGACATTTCCGGCGTGAGCTTTACGGGCATCGCGGCGGAAGCGCTGGCGGGCTACACCGTTGTGTACTCGGAGCTGGCCTCCGAGGAGGCGGTGGCTCTGGCGAACGCGGTGGCTGCGGCCATCAAGGAGGCCACGGGCGTGGAGCTTGCCGTAAAGTCCGACCGTGTGACGTACGGTGAGGCCATTCCCACCGACGCTAAGGAGATCCGTGTCGGCATCACCAACCGCGACACGAATTACGGCTGGCTTCGTTACCACGACTACCGCATCGAGAAGAGCGGGGAGTCGTTGGTGCTGGCCGCCGGCGGTGATGAAGCCCTTGAGGCCGCGGTCGAGCTCTTTACGAAAGAGCTTCTCGCGGATGCCAAGCTCCTTCTGCCCGGCTCGGCTGTCGAGTATCTCGCGTACTACACCGCGGAGAACCTGTATCTTGGCGGTGTTTCCGTTGAGAACTATGTCATCGTGCGTGACGCGGACAACGCGATGGTTGCCGTCTATCTGCAGCAGCAGATCCGCAACCTCTGCGGCATCACGGTCCCCATGGCGCTGGACACCGCTGCCGAGAGCAAGTATGAGATCCTCATCGGCAACCTTCTCCGCTCCGGCGTCTCTTATCCTGAGGACGGCACCTACCTCGTTGAGCAGGTCGGCACCAAGGTCGTCCTCGGTGGCACCGCCGCCAACGCGGGCTACGCCGCTACCATGGATTTCCTCGCCAACACGGTGAAGTACGACAAGAATAAGACCGGAGCCTCCCTGGCCCTCACGGTCAAAAAGACCACGGGCACGCACTTGACCTCGGGCCTTTACAAGCTGAACCTTCCCGATGAGTTTGCCAGCATGGTCGAGGTGGAGGGTACGATCTATAACGCGCAGTCGGTGCTTGACCGCTTCCTCGCCGCTAAGGAGGAGCTTCCCGATGAGGTTACTGTCCTTAAGCCCTTTGAGGTGGAGGATTATCCTCTCAGCCTTCTCAACCAAGTCTTCGTCTCGCCCACCAAGGGTGACGACAAAAACCCCGGTACCCAGGAAGCCCCCAAGAAAACCATTCCCGCGGCTCTTGAATGCGTCAATATGACCAAGGGCGGCGTTGTCTGGCTGATGGGCGGCACCTACGAGCTGTCTCAGGAGCTCTACATTAGCTCGACCTGCTCGGGCACGGCCATCTCCCCTCTCTTTATTAAGGCCTGGAAGGACGAGGTCCCGGTTCTGACCACCAACAAGAAGCTGGACACCAGCATTGAGAAGTGGGATTACCTGGACGAGTACGCCAACTCTGACGTTTGGAACCGCATTCCCGAGGGAGCACGGGATGAGATCATGTATACGACGCTGGAGGTCCAGGGCTGGGACGATAGCGACATTGCCGAGATCACCACGACCAACGGTCCTCCCCGCCTTTACGTCGGTGACACCCAGTATCAGCTGGCGCGCTACCCCAACAGTGACGTTCCCACCGACCTTCTCTATTTCACCACGGTTTACGATACCGGCTCCTGCTTCAACGTCACGGGCTCCGACCTGTACCCCGAGTGGGTAAAGCGCTCGGTCAATCTTCCCGATAAGGCTAACACCTCGATCGGTTGGGAGATCGGCCTTCCGAGCTCCCTTCTGAAGGGCCCGAAGAATGACGAAGAGTTGCTCAGAGCCGATGAGATGACTGCGGAGGTCACCTCTTGGGTCAACACCGGTGAGATCTGGTTCTTCGGCTCCACCTTTGAGGGCTGGCAGTTCGGTCACTATAAGCTCGCTCTCACGCATACCGAGGCGGGCACAACCAGAACCT
>JAZRAU010000047.1:0-3890 GCA_045634705.1 Eubacteriales bacterium
AATGAATTTCATATCATACGCACTCGGCTTTGCCAGCGGTCCGTAGCAATATCTGCCTATGTTGTCATAGCTTACGTTTTCCGCAGACTGCTCAAGTTTGATTGCCGCTTTGCGGAAAAGCGCAGAAAGCTTTTTTTTGAAATTCATCTTACTATCCTTTCAAAAAACCATTTGAAATCCTTTTTCGTTTCGTAGGCCCTGGAGGGGCGGGACTCTCTGTCGGCAAGGACGTAATCCAGGATCTCACCGGCGGGGGCAAACCAGCCGTTTTTGGACGCTACGTAATCGATGCAGCTCTTGAAATCCTCGCTGAGGTTCCCCTCACCGTCCACAAAGTCATAGGCAAAGTGTGTGTAAACAATGCAACAGCCCTTTTCCTTTACCAGCCGATCCACATTCCTTTGGGAAAGCAGCTTAAGGAACGGAGCCAAGCGCATTCCGTCCGAGGAGCTGAACCAGTAATTGGAATACTTCTCCTTACCTGTTTCGGCATACACGAGGCGCGGATCCGCCCTGAGGGTATTGATGTCCTTGAAGGTGCGGTTACGAATGTACTTCACGTGCTCCTTGCAGGCGTCTCCCCAAAAATACTCGCTCCCCTCCTCGTCACCGCGGGAGGGGATGTTTTTTCTGAAAAGCGAATAGAGCCTTCGGACCATGGGAGAAAAACGCTTGGCGCCCCAATAGATATTCTCGATGTTGCTGGCGTGGTTGATGTGCATTTTGGGATACCCACCAAGCTTTTCACGGAAGACCTCAAACGCCCTCAGTGTCTCCTCACGGGTGAAGCCCCCCGAGCCGGCGTTGTGAAAGCCAAGCTCAAAGCCCCGATCGCGAAGCTCAAGGAGAAACCTGAGATACTCCTCGTCCTCCAGACATTCGCCCGAAAACACCGTGTCTCTTACGGGAAACGTCCAGCAGGTTTTGGTGGTCAGCAGTCCCTTTTTGTAAAGATAATCGTAAACAGGCTTTACGTTTTTAACGGTGGCCCCGTCGGTATCGTCCACCACGGTAAAGGCAAAATCACAGCCGTTCGGCCAGGTTATGTTTCTTCTCACGTCTTACAGTCCTTTTTTCTGGCGGTGTCTGAGTATTCTGCGGAAGTCCTCAATGAAATCCACCTCGGCCCAGAAGGCGCCCGCAACGTCATGGACGTAGATCTCCCTCTCAGCGGCAAGATCGTAAAGCACGTTCTCCCACCAGACCGAATGGCACTGGCGGTTGATCATTTCGATCATGTGGGCCTTGTACGTTCCGACAAAATCGCCCTTCAGCTTGGCAACGCCAAGGCACTCCCCCGTCGTCTCCTCCACGGTGAGATCCTTACCGAACTTTTTGAGAATACCGTTTTCGTAATGGTACCGGTAGTCCGCCTCCACTCTCCGCGCGCTGTCGGCAAGCAGCACGGGGCTTTTGTCAAGAGAGATCAGAACATCTACGATCTCGGGCTCAAGATACACGTCCCCACTCATAAGGATCGTGTCCTCGCCCTCGGTAAGATGCTCACGGGCGAACCACATGGAGGCGATGCCGTTGGTGACGTCAAAGAAGGGATTGTACACAAAGTGAACACCCTCATCCTTCAGCTCCTCCATGATAACGCTTGCCTTGTAGCCGACCACCACGGTGACGTCCTCGATGCCCCGGGAGCGAAGCATCTCCACGGTGTACCGTATTAGGGGCATACCGCCGATATCCACCATGCTCTTGGGCTTTTCCTCAATAAATTTGCTGATCCTTGAGCCAACGCCCGCCGCTAAAAGAATGGCCTTCATTCGTCTCTCCTCATATCTTACATTCCACGATATCGTGGGTAGGCTGTTGCTTATCCTCGGGGGGGAGCTGCATGTAATCCCCATAGCAGCGCCTGAGAATGTCGTCGTAATTTGCGGGGATAGGATACTGTTTTCCCTCAAAATCGGCAAGGATCAGATCCCCGACGTCCCCACTTGTGAACTTGGGCCAATACCGCCCTCTGTGACAGAGCTGGTTTTTGAGCTTGGTGGGAAAGATGTTGAAAAACCGCATGGTAAGCTCGGTGATCGCGCGGCAAAGCCACAGCGGAACGGCGGAATACGCGATGCGCTTGGCCTTCGACGAGGCACCGACACCGCGAAGCTTGAAGTCGCGGATCGCCTGCATCTTGATGAGGATAGCGGTTTGCAGCCTGTAAAAGGGCCGACAGATATTATCCAGAGGGAAAATATCGACATAGATACACTTTTCGATCGGCAGATCGGCAAAAACGCCCTCCACAAACCGCGTTCCCCTTTTGTTGACCTTAAGAATGGACAGCGGATAGTGAATGTCCGTGAAATAGTCCATGAGGAAGTAGGGCTCGGGAAGCTGCTTTTTGGCGGCCTTTTTGAACTTTTTATAATTCTTACGGGTCATCCAGAGATCGATATCGTCGTCCCACGGAATATAGCCCTTATGGCGTATAGCGCCGAGAAGCGTACCGCCCGAAAGGAAATACTGAATTCGGTTTTCCTTACAGATGCGGTCTATTTCATCGAGCATCTCCAGCTGCACCGCATGGATGTCATCAAGCGGTACGCCGCCTATCATAAACTCGCTCATGTTGCCTCCGAATTTTTATTTTTTCACCGTCACGTTTCGCAGTAGCTCTGCCATTTTATCGCCGTTTACGTCACTTGAGTGATGCTCACGCGCCCATGCCTTGGCGCGCTCTCTGTACCCCTCGCGGAGCTCGGCGTTTTCTATAAGCTCACGTATTTTTTCGCAAAGCTCGTCTTCCCTCTCGATCACGGGGGCAAGGTCGTGCTCCTTGAAATACGCGATCCCCGCGATCTCGGCAGGGCCGTATATCACGGAACAACGGCCGGAGGCGAGCATTTCCGCAATTTTGGTGGAAAATGCGTATTTAAGATCAATTACGTGCTCGGGGGAATCGTTTTCAAGATGCACCACAAAATCGCTCTCGCGGATCTTGCCCTCCAACTCCCCGTGCGAAACGGCGCCGTGAAGCACGATACCGTTGTCCTCGGTAAGCTCTGCCATGTGTCCACCCTTGCTTGCGGTGTAAACATCAATGCAAAGCCCGAGTGCTTTGAGCGCTCGGCCCATTTCCAAAAGCGGCTTGCAACGGCCAACCGCTTCGCCGAGATTGCCCGCGTAGATAAAGCGGGGAGCGGTAGCATCAAAGGCCTTCGGCTCGCTGTCCTTTTGGGGCACGCCCTTCATAATGGTGCAGCCCACGGAAAAATGCTTTTTGTAATCCCGCTCCAGCGCCTCGCAAAGATAGACACACTCGCTGGCACGCTTCATCATTTTTTCGTAGGCACGGTTAAAGCGCTTGCGGTAGATGCGATACGCAAGGGTACGGCTTTGCCGCGGCTTTAAGTAGTAAGCCTCGGACTGATGCACAACAAGGGGAATGTTCAGCTTTTTCGAGAGCCTTGTTGCCAGCTTTAGGAGATAGCCGAAATCGCCCGGCTGAACGAGAATGACCTCGGGGGACACCTTTTTTATCCATTCACGAAAGCGCCTTGTGTTCCAAAGACGCGTGGACCACAAAAGATCTCGCAGTATCATACCAAGGGCGCGGCGCTTTTGCGCGCCCCTTGCGTCCACCGTTGCGCTCGCTCCCTCGGCCGCCTCGATCTCGCACGGCGTGAAGCTGATCTCGGTTCCGACCTTGGTTTTTATCGGATGCTTCACCTTGGAGAGAAGCTCCCCGTCGGTGATCTTGAAATAGTTGCGGCACACGGGAATGTTGGGCATCATTTCCTTGATGTACAGCTGCGCGATGTGTTCTGCGGGGTAGCGCTCAAGATACGAGGCAAGAGTCGCACCCATGGAATTTTCTTTGGTAAACGAGGTGTGGCTTATGACAAGCACGTTTGGATAGAACATCATTTCGCCTTTCT
>JAZRAU010000048.1:0-20276 GCA_045634705.1 Eubacteriales bacterium
CCGTGCAGCGCTATATGAATGATCTTCCACGTCGAATGTTCGGCTACGCCACCGCCGCCGAGCTTTTTGAACGTGAACTTTCAAATTCCTCGCTCGAAAAATTTTTCAACTTTTTTTACCTTGGGGGTTGACATTCACAAAAAAGAATGCGCATTGTGCGCGCCGCCGAGGAAAGCGAAATGGGAACCTCGGTACCGCCCTTCACCGACTCGTAAAACTCGCGGATCGCGATCGCGTGGCCAACACCCCAGCAGGATTTGCCGACAAGGGTCGCAGGGGCAGCTTCCACCTCCACGCGGTCTCCGTTTTTGAAGAGCTTGCCCTCCATGCAGGTCACGCGCGTGCCGTTTTTCGTCAGCACCTCGTAGATGTTCTGGGCGTCTGCGCCGTAATCGTTCGAGGCAAAGAAGCAGATCTTGCCGCCGTCCGCAAAGGTCGTGATAAAGCCGGCATTGTCCTCCACCTCGGAGAACGCGGCGTTTTCCCACAGCGCCGTTTCCCCTTGCACCGATATGGGATCGGCAGCGAAGGCGTTGACCAAAAGATCCAACGTGTGAATGGCTTGATTGATTATCGCACCTCCGCCCTCACGGGCCAGACGGCCGTGCCAATCGTCGGCGGTGTAGTATTCAAGACCGCGCTTCCACGTGACCATAGCGCGCGCCATCCTGGCACCGCCGTTTTCTTCAATCAGCTCGTAAAAGCGTTGGGTGATCGGCAGGCGACGGTTCTGGAAGGAAACGGTAAGCCGCGCCTTGCTGTTCTTTTCGGCGGCAAGCAGGGCCGACAGCTCGGCCTCGGTGTTGCCCGCGGGCTTCTCAAGATACACGTGGATCCCACGCGAAAGGCACTCACACGCCATTTCAGCATGCAGGTCGTGCGGGGTGCAGATGTGGACCGCCTCGGGCTTTGCCTCGTCCAGCATCCGGCGCCAATCGGTAAACACCGGGGCGTCCTTGGCAAAGGCATCGCGCAGGGTCTCGGCTCTTTTTGAGACAATGTCACAAAGGGCAACAAGCGTCGCATATTCGCAATCCGAGAGGGCGGAGGCGTGATTTTTGGAGATCGCGCCGCAGCCGATAATGGCGGCGCGGAGAGGTGATGTTCTCATGCCGTCAGTTGGTGGGGGTGAACACGCCGATCTCGCTCTCGACAAAGCCCGCGTCGGTCAGTATCTTTTTGAGGGCTGCCGCGGCGTAGGCAAAGGCCTCAAGCTTATCCTTGAAGGAGTGGCCCTTGCCCGCCAGGTCACGGTCATCGATCGCGCTGTAGCCCGCAAAATTGGCGAGGTGAGGCTCCAGCGTCAGGTAGATCGTGGCTTCGGTCGTTTTGCTGTGGGCGGCCAGGATCTCGCCGATCCTGCCGTCACCGTCGCCGGGGGGCAGAATGATACCGCCGTCACGTGCCGCGGCATCCTTAATGTGAATATACTCAAGCACGTCCTTCGTTACCTCGTAGCCCTCGGCGGGGTCGTTGCCCGTCAGAATGTAGTTGGCCGCATCCCATATGCCGCGCATTCCGGGCACCGATGCCAGAATGTCGGCAACACAGCAAGGCGACTCACCGTAGATCGAGCCCTCGTTCTCGTGGCAAAGAATGATCCCTTCGGCCTCGGCATATTCCTCCAGGGCACGCAGGCGTGCGATGACCTCATCGCGGTAGACGGCGGGATCCTTGCCCTTCGGGATGAAGAAGCTGAACATGCGGATGCGGGGCGTGCCGAGGCGCTTCGCGATCTCGCAGGCGCGCTTGAAGCTTTCAAAATGCGGCTCAAAGGGATCGGTGATCGGATACTTGCCGATTGGGGAGCCAATGGCGGAAAGACCGATGCCCGCCTCGTCAAGGGCGGCCTTCATTTCGGAAAGCTCCTCGTCGGTGAGCGTCATAATGCCTTTGCCGTTGATAAAGCGAGGCTCCATGCAGGTGATGCCGGTCTGCTTCAGAGCGTCCAGCTGCTCAGAAAGCGAGACGGCGGCCTCATCCGAAAACGCGGAAAGAACGTACTTTGCCATGGCGGTGTCTCCTTTTTCTTTAATTATTTGCCGAACAACGGGGCAATGTTCTTGTAGCTGATCGCCATCTGCCCCATGGAGTCTCCGCTGGCGGGGGCATTGTCCTGCTCAATGAGGATGTTCTTAACGCCGGTCTCAAGGCAGGCATCGTAAATGCGCTTGAAGTCGATCACACCCTCACCGCAGGCGCAGATCGGGCGCTCCTCGGTGGCGGCCATATCCTTGAAGTGGAGGTTCACGATACGGCCCTTGAGGCGGTGGATGTAGTCCACGGGATCAAGCCCTGCGTAGGTCGACCAGTACACGTCGTGAATGAAATTGAATTCGGGATACTCCTCGATCATCGTCTCGTACATCGAGGTACCGCCAAGATCGCGGAACTCGCCCGCGTGGTTGTGGAAGCCGAAGGTCATGCCGGCAGCGTTCACCTTCTTGACCGCCTCGCGGAGCGCGTCAAACTTCACCTTCGCCTCCTCGATCGTGGCATAATCCGAGCCAATGCCGCCGATGCCCACCTCGGAGCAGCCGAAAAGCTTATGCTCGGCAATGACCGCATCGGTGTCACCTACCAGACGGGCGTAGGGAATGTGCGTGCAGACCACGGGGAGGTCAAACTCCGCAACGCAGGCGGCGATGTCCTTCGCGGTCACAGCGGCGCCGATGCCCGAGATCTGCACCACGTCGTAGCCGATCTCCTTGGTGAGGCGGAAGGCCTCACGCAGACCCTCGGGGGTCGCCGTCAGATCGCGGATAGAGTAAAACTGAGAACCAAGCTTCATATTGCATTCCTCTTTGTTCATAAAATTGGGGGATAGCTTCCCACATCCTTATTATACATATAAATTTCTTGCTTTTCCATTGCCGAAATTGTCAAAACTATTGCAAATATTGCACCGCCGTGATAGAATAAGAAGTAAGAAAAGTCAAAGGAGAGCGCTATGGACGCCTATACCGTAGAGGAATATCCGGGGATCCGCTTTTACCATTCGATTGATGAGCATCCGGTGCCTGCCGGCTTCTCCCGCCATTGCCACACGCATTACGAGGTCATTTATGTGGTGCGTGGCGCGGGGAATTACGTTGTCGAGGGGGAAAAATACGACCTTCGCCCCGCCACCCTGATGTTCTTCCGTCCGGGTGAATTCCATTACGTGGACGTCCGCCGTGAGGAGCCCTATGAACGTTACGTCTTTCACTTTACGGGAGAGGGGCTTCCCGAGGCGGGAGACGCCCTCCGCCGCCTTGCTGAGAAGCCGTTGGGAGAGGGCAATTTTTACGCAATCGGAGATATGCCGATGAGCGCGCCGCCGATCTTTGACCGCTTTGAGCGTCTCGCCTCGCTCCCGCGCCCCGAGAGCGAGGGCCTTTCGCGCCTTCTGCTCGCGGAGCTTTTGGTGCTTCTCTCGCTGGCCAGCCCCGCCCCCGGCGCCAAAAAGAAGGAGGAGCCGCTGGGCGCGCGCGTCATCCGTTATGTCAATGCTCACATCGCAGAGGCGCTCTCTCTCGATGCTATCGCGGGTGAGTTTTACGTCAGTAAATACTACCTCTGCCGCGCCTTCAAGCGGCACAACGGCATCTCGATCCTCGGTTACATCAACGGTAAGCGCGTGATGATGGCTCGCCAGATGATCGAGAGCGGAGAGGTCGCGGCCGACGTTGCCGAGCGCGTCGGCTTTTCGGACTACTCCACCTTCTACCGTGCCTACCGCAAGGCGTACGGCCAATCCCCCACCGAGGCCCGCCGTGCTCCCGGCGAAAAAGAGGTAGGAGCCTGAACGCACTATCCGCTCCTTAACGTGGCGATGCCCTTCGCTCCCCCTGGGCGGAAATGCCGCATGAGGTTTTGACCATGGAGGATCACTTGGGCGTTTTCGGCACTCACTGCTCGGCGACGGAATTTTGCAAAATCTCCGCCGATGATGTCGTAGAGCTCTTGGCTTTGTAAAGAGCACATAGAAAAATCGCCCTTTGGGAGCTTGAGACAGAGTAGTATTTCCATGCTAAAAGAAAAGGACGGAGAATTTAGAAAATCACCGTCCTTTTTTGTTCTACAACAAAGCTTTTGAAATCCAAAAATTAAAAACAATACGAAAATGCGAAAAGGAGCCGCACTGCAAAAGCAGTGCAACTCCTTTTTGTTTGCGGTTGTGCCTAAAGGCGACAGCCCCACGATGCTCTTTAGTTGGCGGGAGTGGTGTCCTGGGGAATGACGACCTCGCCGTCATACGCGCCGCACTTCTTGCAAACGCGATGAGCAAGGATCATAGCGCCGCACTTCTTGCATCTCGTAAGGGTGGGCAGAGCAAGCTTCCAGGTGCTGGATCTTCTCTTATCTCTGCGGGCCTTGGACTGTTTTCTCTTCGGAACTGCCATTGTGTTTACACCTCCTTGGTCAGTAAGCACTGTGTGCCATATATATTTTTTAATTTTTGCTATCGTCTTTGGTTTTGGCCGCTTCCTCGGCACGGAGCTTCTCAAGAAGCGGACCAAGCGCCGCAAGGCGCGGGTCGGTCTCCTTGCCATTGCAGGAGCAGGGCGCCACGTTAAGGTCGGCGCCGCACCGCTGGCAAAGGCCGCGGCAATCCTCACGGCAGAGGATCTTTGAGGGGAAATTCATCTCAAACAGCTCAGTAAGGAGTGCGTCGGCATCCAGAAAGCCGTCCTCGGTCACGATAAAATCGTCGTCACGCTCGTCCATACCCTCGGCCATTTTCGGTGTGACCACCGTTCTCTCTACGGAGAGGGAGAACTCCCCGGGAACATCGGCAAGGCAACGGGCGCAGGGCGCAGTGTAGGCCGATGACAGGGTCAAAAGGAGACGGATGTACCCCGCATTGTTGACCACCTCGCCGTGGGCGGTCACAGGACCGCGGAAGCTGACAGCGTACAGGGGGCTTTGCGGATCGGCCAGCAGCCCTTCGTCCGGCTCCAACGTGAAGCTGACGGGCAGCGTGCGGATCTCGCCTGCCAGAAGTGAGCGAAGATCGAGTTTCATCATGCCTCCGTCGCGCCGATTCACGGTAAACACCGCGGTGCGCGACACGCAAACATCATTATACTCAATATTCCATAGAATGTCAAGTGCCTACCGAAAATTTTTTCCTACTTTTTGGTCGGTCGCCCTCCGTCGGTATTTGTCACGGAAAATTCATTTGACATGGGGGGGAGTGTGTGGTAAAATAAGTGTAGTAATGTTAGGCGGTGATAGAATGAAATCGGCAGGAAAATATATAAAAATACTGATTGCGGCGTTTGTCTTCGGCATCGCGGCGGCGCTTGCTTTTCGCTTCTGGCTCGGCTCGTATTACCCGTCCTCCATGCGGTCGCTGATCCCCACGCCCGCCCTTTTGGCGGCGTATGAGGATGGCACTCTCAGCGTTAAGTCGCAAGAGATCCGCATCGATTATGAGGACCCACGCGAGGGCCTCTTCTTTGCGGGTGAGATGCTGGTGGCACCCGATACGGGTAGCCTACAGGTCACGGTGCGCTACAATCGCTCCACTCTCACGGCCCTTGAGGCCGAGTACGGCGATGCCTTTGATCCTGAGGCCGAGGCCCCCTTCACTTACCGCATCTTCTGCTCGCGTGGAGCCGCCGAGGACGGCGTCACTCCCGTCGGAGAGGAGCATACCCCCGTCACAGGCAGGGAAGCGGCCTTTGCCGTCTATTGCTATGAGCGCCTGGCCTTTGAGGGCCTTGACCTTGACGGTGTCTTTTGGATCCGCCTTGACATCTACCGTGCGGGTGCCGACGAGCCTGAGGGGAGCATCGTCATCTACGAAAACCATGAGAAATACAGCGAATTTGAGGAGTATGAAGTGAAGAACGGAGAGCTTTCGTAATGGAATACCGCTACCGTCCGCGCCCCGCGAACAAAAACGCCACGTGGCTTCTCGCCGTGCTTGGCACGCTGGCGATTTTGCTTCTTGGCCTCGGTATGGCCAACCTCCTTGAAATGCGCTCGCTTTGGCAGTTCATCTCGCTCCTTTTTGCCGTTGCCGCCCTTTTTGTCTTTCTTCGCTATTTTTCCACCTATTATATTTATACGATTACCGAGGAGTGGGGCACCCCCACCCTTATCGTCTCCCACGTGCAGGGCAAGCGCCACTCCACCCATTGCCGTCTTTCGCTCTCCCACCTTCTCCGCGTAGTGGAGGTGCCCGATCCCGAAAGCACCGAGGGGCGCGCCGCGCTTTCCGACTTTATGAGCGAGCGTGTGCGGTATTCCTACGTGGCAACCCTCGGCAAGGCCGCCACCCAGATCCTCTATGGGCGGGAGGGCGGCACTCGCTTTGCCATTCGCTTGGAGGCCGACGCCGCCTTTATGAGCGCCCTTGCCGCCGCCACCCGGCGCGCCGGCACCTACACGTACGATGAGGAGGACACCGCCAATGACGAGTGAGCAACGGGCGGCCCTGCTCGCCGCCGCCGGGGAAGCGCGTAAAAACGCCTACGCCCCCTACTCCCACTTCACCGTGGGCGCCGCCCTCCTTGCTGAGGACGGTCGCATTTTTGTCGGCTGTAACGTGGAAAACGCCGCCTATTCCCCCACGCTGTGTGCTGAGCGTGTAGCGCTCGGCTCGGCCGTGGCCCACGGGGCGCGCCGGATCCTCGCCGTCGCCGTTGTCGGCGGCCATGGGGAGGAGGAGCCCTGCTCCCCCTGCGGTGTTTGCCGCCAGGCCCTCTCCGAGCTTACCGATGCCGATGCCCCCGTCCTCTTTCGCACCGAGGAGGGCATTGCCGAGATCAAGCTCTCCGCGCTTTTGCCCCACGCCTTTCGCCTTGAAAACTAAAAACAGCCGCAGGCATTGCCTGTGGCTGTTTTTCTTTGTTTTCGGGGATAATGAATATCATCCTCACGCGTTTCTAAAAAACAATGGAAAAAGACGGCTTTTCATCAGTCAATGTCAAAATTCACTTGAAAATAAAGAAGATCGGAAAAGTAGAAACGTTTCTATTTTTGAGGGGGGGCGGGCTTTGGCGTCAGGGCGGTATCACCGCCGACCTTGCTACGGGCGGCATGCGCCCCTCTCAGATTCTCGAACTGCTCTCCCAAAAAGCCCATGTTTTCAGCAAAGGAAACCCTATCGTTCATAAGTCACCTCTATGGTTTTTGCCCCTGCTTTTCTCCCCCGGCGTTGGGAGAGCTCGAGCGCTCACGGCCAAATGAGGGAAAAGCAAAAAAATGTCACTTTACTGAAAAAAACAGAGGGCGCCCCCTTGCAAATGCGCGCGCGCTGTGATAAAATATATAAATCAAAGATGTAATACACCCTACAAGACCTGTCCGCAAGGAGAGCCTCTATGAAGGACCGCAAAAAAAAGGCGGGGCGCCTTGGCCGTCCGCCTGCATTTCTCTGCTTTTTGGCCTATCTTGTCCTCTGCCCGTATTACGCCCTGCGCTATGGGATGCGTGTTGACCGTAAGGGGGTAGGGCGGATCCGCGGGCCTGCCCTTGTTCTTGCCCCCCACACGGCGGAGGCCGACCCCTTTCTCATCGGTATGGCGCTTTATCCCCACCGGCCAAACTTTGTGGTCAGCGCCCACTTTATGACAAACCCCAAGCTTCGCCGCTTGTTTCGGCTTCTCCGCGTGATCCCCAAACGCATGTTCTCTGCGGATCCCTCCACTATTCTCAACATCGGCAGAGCCAAGAGGGAAGGGAACCTCGTTGTCCTCTTTCCCGAGGGGCGCCTCCCCTGCTCGGGCCATTCGGTGCCCGTGACCGCGGGGACGGAGGCCCTCATTCGCCGCCTTGGCATCGACGTTTACGTTGTGACCTGTCACGGCGCCTACCTCACCTTTCCCAAGTGGTCAAGCGCCAAGCGGCGCGGTAAGATCCGCGTGGAGGTGCGCCGTCTTTTTGAGGGCGCTTCGCTCCCCTCACTCACGGATGCCGAGGTCAAAGAACGCCTTTCTGCCGCCATTTCGCATAACGATGAGGTCGCCATGGCGGGCATCACCTACCGTACAAGGACCCCTGCCCTCGGTGTCGATGGTATCCTCTACCACTGTCCCGAGTGCGGTGGCGAGTTGACTCTCACCGCTACCGCTGACAGCATCGTCTGTACCTGCGGCGCTTCGGTGCGTCTCCTCCCCGATTACCGCCTTCTTGGCTCACGCTTTTCGACGCTTGGCGAGTGGTTTCTCTGGCAAAAGGAGATGCTGGACACCTCCCGACCCCTCTCGGCAAATGTTCGCGTCGGCACCCCCGATGACGAGGGCTATATGAACGAGAATGCGGGAGAGGGGCACGTCACCTTCACGCGGGAGGCAATCACATTCTCCGGCACCGTGAACGGTGAGGCGTGCGCCTTCACTCTCCCCACCGAGAAGGTCGGGGGGATCCCGATCACGGTCGCGCGCCATTTTGACGTTTATCACAACAACCGCCTCTACTATTTCTATCCGCAGCCCGACGAACGCCTCTCGGTCAAGTGGGTGATCTACTTCGATAAGCTTTTGGAGGAAAGAAACGCTCTTTCCCTGCAAAACTCATGATTTTGTAAACGAAACTCTACATACAAGGAGAAACAAAGAATGGATCTGAACAGCAACAAGCGCCCCGATAGCATGGAGCGCATCACCACCCCCGCCCTTGCCAAGGCCTTCATCGATGAGCAGGTGGCGGCTCTCCGCGCCGAGATCGGTAGCCGCCGTGTCCTGCTTGCGCTTTCGGGCGGTGTGGACTCCTCGGTCGTCGCGGCGCTCCTCATCAAGGCGGTGGGGAAGCAGCTTATTTCCGTGCATGTCAACCATGGCCTGATGCGTAAGGGCGAGAGTGAGGCCGTCATTGAGGTGTTCCGCAATCAGCTGGATGCCAACCTTGTGTACGTGGACGCCACCGACCGCTTCCTTGACCTTCTCGCCGGCGTTACCGAGCCCGAGCGCAAGCGTAAGATCATCGGCGGTGAGTTCATCAAGGTCTTTGACGAGGAAGCCGGCAAGCTGGAGGGCATCGATTTCTTGGCCCAGGGCACGATCTATCCCGACATTCTTGAAAGTGACGGCGTCAAGGCCCACCACAATGTCGGCGGTCTGCCTGAGGATATGCAGTTCTCGCTCATCGAGCCCATCAAGCTTCTCTATAAGGACGAGGTCCGTGTCGTCGGTGAGGCGCTGGGCCTGCCCCACGCCATGGTCTACCGTCAGCCGTTCCCCGGCCCCGGCCTCGGTGTCCGTTGCCTCGGCGCGATCACGCGTGACCGTCTCCACGCTCTGCGTGAGGCCGATGCCATTCTCCGCGAGGAGTTTGACAATGCGGGCCTTGCGGGCAAGGTGTGGCAGTACTTCATCGCCGTGCCCGACGTCAAGAGCGTGGGCGTCAAGGACGGCAAGCGCTACGAGGGCTGGCCCGCGATCATCCGCGCCGTCAACACCACGGACGCTATGAGCGCCACCATTGAAGAGATCCCCTACGCGCTCCTTCATAAGATCACCGACCGCATCACCCATGAGGTCGAGGGCATCAACCGCGTCCTCTACGATCTCACCCCGAAGCCTATCGGCACGATTGAATGGGAATAAGGCAACCAAAAATCAAATTTTCAAGGAGAACTACTATGGGACGTTTAACCGATAAGGTCGCAATCATCACGGGCAGCAACTCGGGCGTGGGTGCTGCTGCCGCCAAGCTTTTTGCCAAGGAGGGGGCCAAGGTCGTCATCAGCGCGCGCCGTCTGCCTCAGCTCGAGGAGGTCGCCGCCGAGATCCGCGCCGAGGGCGGTGAAGTCCTTGTCGTGCAGACCGACGTTTCAAAGGTCGAGGATTGCGAAAACCTCGTGGAAAAGACGGTCGAGGCGTTTGGCAAGGTCGATATCCTCGTCAACAACGCGGGCGTTCTGGAGGCCGGCCTCAAGCCGATCGACGTCTATACCGATGAGGACTGCGACTGGGTGTACAGCATCAACACCAAGGGCACGATGTACTGCACGCGCGCTGTTCTCAAATACATGATCCCAAAGAACTACGGCTCGATCATCAACCTTGACTCGGTGGCCGGTGCCTTTGGTGTTGGCGGTGCCTCGTACGTGTCCTCGAAGGCCGCGATCATCGGCCTTACCAAGCACACGGCCCTGCGCTTTACGGGTACGGGCATCCGTTGCAACTCGGTCAACCCCTCCACCATTCTCACGCCGATGTCCAAGACCGATCCTGCCACCCTCAACCAGGATATGTTCGGCCAGATGATGAAGCATATGAACCTCCGCGTTCAGCCCTGCCTGCCTGAGGACGTGGCCAACGTGCTTCTGTTCCTCGCCAGCGATGAGTCGCGCGCCCTTACGGGACAGATCATCGTTTCCGACTTCGGCGCCACACTCTGATCTATCAAAAACCAAGCTCGCCGCCGTGCTTTTTGCACTGCGGCGGCTTTATTTTTATATTAAGGAAGCCCCGACTGCGCCCTTGGTCCCTTCGCAAAAAAACTTATATTTTTTGCCCGAAACCCTTGACACCGACAATACTTCGTGATATGATGTATAACGCAAGGAGGGGTATTCATGGATTCACAATTGAAGCGCGGACTTCTTGACGCCTGCGTCCTGGCCGCCATAAACGATGAGGATTCCTACGGATATAAGATCATCAAGGATATGAAGCCGCATCTTGAAATGTCGGAATCCACGCTCTACACCGTACTCAAACGCCTGGAGCTTGCGTCGATGCTGACCGTCTATGCGGTCGAGCACGGTGGGCGCCTCCGCAAGTATTACCGCATTACCCCCGCGGGACGGCGGCGCATTGAGGAATTCAAGCGCGAGTGGTGCGAGATACGGAGCATTGCCGATTTCATTCTTAAGGAGGGCGCCGACTATGGCAAAATCTGAATTTTTAAGTGAGCTTCGCAAGCGCCTCTTTGGCCTGCCCGAGAGGGAAGTGGAGGAGCGCCTCGGCTTTTACAGTGAGATGATCGACGACCGTATGGAGGAGGGCCTCTCCGAGGAGGAGGCGGTCGCCGCCATCGGCTCTATGGAGGAGATCTACCTCGGCATCGTTGATGACATTCCGCTCTCGGCCATTGTCCGCGAGAAGATCAGGCCCTACCGTCGGATGTCGCCGTGGGGGATTATCGCCACTGTGCTTTCGTCACCGATCTGGCTCTCGCTCCTTGCCGCGGCCTTTGCCGTGTTTGTCTCCCTGTATGCCGCGGCCTGGTCGGTGGTCATCTCGTTCCTCGCCGCCACACTCTCGCTGGCCGTTGCCTGCCTTGGCGGCATTGTCGGCGGACTGGTCCTTTTGTTTGTCGTTGCCCCCAAGGGCGCGATGATCCTCGGCGCGGCACTTGTCAGCGGCGGCTTTTCCGTGCCCTTCTTCCACCTCTCGCGCTTGCTGTTTAAGGCGCTCTGCCGCCTGACGCTGGCTTTCCCACGTTGCCTCAAAAATCTTTTTGCTTTTCGGAGGTTATTCTGATGAACGGCGCTACCGTATCGCTTCTTATTGCTCTTGGACTTATCGTTCTCGGCCTTTTGGTCCTGCTCATTCCCCTCGCGGCAAACAACTGGAACTTCGCCGCCCTCGATCCTCATAAATACGAGACCAACACTCATACCGTTACCGAGGATTTCGCCGCCATTTCGATCGATACCTCGATCTCCGACCTCACGGTGCTTCCCTCGGAGGACGGCACCTGCCGCGCCGTGATCTATGAGCAGGAGCGCCTTCCCCACACCGTTACGGTGGAGGACGGCACCCTTAAGATCCGTGAGACCGACAAGCGCCGCTGGTACGATCACATAGGCGGCTTCGATCACCCCCGCATCACCCTCTACCTGCCTGCGGCGAGCTACGGCGCACTCACGGTCGACATTTCCACGGGCGACGTTCTCCTTTCCGAGGGCTTTACCTTCGCCTCGTTTGCCCTTCGTGGCTCCACGGGCGATGTCACCTGCCGTGCCAATATCCTCGGAGACCTCAATATCGATATCTCCACGGGCGATATTGCCCTTGAGAGCATCACCGCGGGCGCCGTCACGCTCCATGGCTCCACGGGCGACGTTGTTGCCAAGGGCGTTGCCTGCGCGTCCTTTGCCTCGACCCGCTCCACGGGCCACACCCGCATCGAGGGGCTCACCGCCGAGGGGAACGTCACCCTCTCCTGCTCCACGGGCCGCACCGAGCTTTCCGCCATGTCGGCCGCCGACCTCTCGCTCCGCGTCACCACGGGGCGCAGTGCCCTCACCGATGTGACCGCCCGTAGCCTTCACAGCGAGGGTGAC
This sequence comes from Eubacteriales bacterium, assembly GCA_045634705.1. GTDB lineage: Bacteria > Bacillota > Clostridia > Oscillospirales > CAG-272 > UBA1740. Next base: position 12,230 of record JAZRAU010000048.1, read on the forward strand.
ACGGGCCGCATCACCCTTGAGAACGCCGTCTTTACGGACACTCTGACGATCGTCCGCTCCACGGGCGACGTCACCCTCACACGCTGCGATGCCGCCGAGCTCTTTATCGAGACCTCAACGGGCGACGTCAGCGGTACGCTCCTTTCCGAAAAGATCTTTATTCCGAGGGCCTCCACGGGCAAGATCAAGGTTCCCGAAACTCTGACGGGCGGCCGATGCAAAGTCACCACCTCCACGGGCGACATTTGCTTTACGATCGTTGAGTAAACACAGGGGGAGAGCTTGGCTCTCCCCCTGTGTTTTATTTGCAGAGGTCTGCCGGAGCGTTGGGCCCTGCGGATCTGGGAATGAATTTTTCCTTGACATCTTTATTATGGGGTGATATAATGCGCTTATAAATGCAATTTTGGAGTATATTTGTCAAAAATAAGCGCGAAAAATGAGGCGTTGACACGAATACTGCTCAGGATTATTCACCGCACGAATACCGCCGCCTGTTCCAAAAAACCTAAGATGTGAGGTCATCTATGAATAACGCAAGCTTTGAAAAGGAATTTTATCTCCGCACCTCGGACTTTGACTGCCGCATGGAGCTTCAGCCCGCCGCCGTCCTCGACCTTTTTCAGGACGTGGCGGGGGAGCACGCCCGCGCCCTCGGCATCGGCCGTGAGGCCATGCTGGCCGAGAATCTCCTGTGGGTGATCGTCCGTGTGCGCTACCGCGTTCACAAAACGCCGAAGCAGTTTGACCGTGTACGAGTCAAGACCTGGCCCCTTCCCCCGCGCCGCAGCATTTTCCAGCGCGAGTACAGGCTGATGAGCGCTGAAGGAGAGGTGCTGGTCACGGGTAGCTCGGAGTGGGTGGTGATCCATGCCGAGCGCCGCCGCCTGATGCCCGTGGGTGACGTGTACCCCTTGAAGGACGGCTTCCTTGAGGAGCATAATTTTCCCGACGGCTTTCCTCATCTTTCGGACTTTGACGGGGACGAGGCCCCCGAGCTCCGCTTCCCGCATTTCACCGACCGTGACGTCAATGGCCATGTCAACAACATCAAGTACGCAAGCTATGTGCTGGATGCCCTCAACCCGCGTGACGACGAGCGCATCTCCGAGTTTATGATCGAGTACCACCGTGAGGTACGGGGGGATGCGCCTCTGCACCTCGCCGTGCGGCGCGAGGGCGCCACCGCCGACGTCAAGGGTATGAGCGAGGAGGGGGAGAGGATGTTCACCGCTCGCCTCATCTTTTGAGGACGGTGGGTTTGGGCATAAATCGTCGGGCACTCCCTTCGCCGTATTGGTATGCGCCTTCGGGTCGCGGTCGGCAATTTCTGCTTCAAATCTCCTCGTCCTCAACGATCTTTCTAAAAAAAGCTCCCGTATCGGGAGCTTTTTGTTTTGCTTTGTAAATCTTACTTAACAAAATATGCGCGTTCGATCTTGATGCTTAAAAGGGGAGCGTCGTTGTAATTGGTGCGCGCCTCGGCAATGGCGTCCACCACGTCCATGCCCTGCACAACGCGCCCAAAGGCGGCGTAGGCACCGTCAAGGTGCGTAGCGTTCTCGGTCTTGTGGACGATAAAGAACTCGGAGGAGGCCGAGTCATAGTAGTCGGCGCGCGCCATGGAGATCACACCGCGCTCGTGCTTTAGGTCGTTTTTGACGCCGTTGGCGGAAAACTCACCCTTGATTTCGGGGGGATCCACCTTGCCAAGGGGCGTTCTGCCACCCTGGATCATAAAGCCCTCAATGATGCGGTGGAAGCCCGAGCCGTTGTAAAAACCGTCGGCCACAAGCTTCTGAAAGTTGGCTACGGTAATGGGGGCCACGTCGGGATACAGCTCGATCACGATTGTGCCGTAAAGCTGAACGTCAAGGGCCACGGTGGTTGTGACCTCATCGGTCTCCTCATAGGAGCAGGAGGACAGCACGGGCAGGGCCATAAGCAAAAGGAGCGCGGCAAGGGTAAGGGAGAGCAGTCGCTTCTTCACGGTTTTACACCTCGTTTTTTCTTAAATTGTACGGCCAAACCCCAAAAAAGTCAATGACTTTTTCGTAAACAACTGAAAAATACAGAAAAAAGTCTTGCAATCCTTGCAAAAAAGTATTATAATCTTTCATAGCGATGACGGAAACTATCGCAGTCGATGCGTCAAAGAGAGCCGGCGGAGGGTGTGAGCCGGTGCGCGGAAGCTGTGTATCCACTTCCCGAGCGGTCGGTGAAAGCCGAGGGGTGCGCCCCACACAGCGTAAGAGAGAGGACGGGCACGCCCGTCAATATGGGTGGCACCGCGGAGCTTCTTCGTCCCATACGGAGGCTCCCTTTTTGTTTTTTAATACCTTTCGGAGGAAATGAATATGCTGGATATCCGTTTTGTCAGAGAAAATCCCGAGCTGGTCCGCGAGAACATTCGCAAAAAGTTCCAAGACCACAAGCTCCCCATGGTCGATGAGGTCATCGCCCTGGATGCCGAGCGCCGCACAGTGCAGCAGGAGGCGGACGCCCTGCGCGCCAACCGCAACAAGATCTCAAAGAGTATCGGTATGCTCATGGCTCAGGGCAAGCGCGAGGAGGCCGAGGAGGCCAAGCGCCTTGTAGCTGCGGAGGCGGAGCAGCTGGCCGCTGCCGAGCGCCGTCAGGACGAGCTGGATGAGGCCGTCAAGAAGATCATGATGACTCTCCCGAACATCATCGACCCCTCGGTGCCGATCGGCAAGGATGACAGCGAGAACGTGGAGGTGGAGAAGTACGGCGAGCCTTTGGTGCCCGATTTCGACGTGCCCTATCACACCGAGATCATGGAGCGCTTTGCAGGAATTGATCTCGATTCCGCACACCGCGTGGCGGGCAACGGCTTCTATTACCTTATGGGGGATATTGCCCGACTCCACTCGGCTGTCATCTCCTATGCTCGCGACTTTATGATCGACCGCGGCTTCACCTACTGCATTCCTCCCTTCATGATCCGTTCCGATGTGGTGACGGGCGTTATGAGCTTTGCCGAAATGGAGGCCATGATGTACAAGATCGAGGGCGAGGATCTCTACCTCATCGGCACCAGCGAGCACTCAATGATCGGTAAGTTCATCGACCAGATCGTGCCGGAGGCCGAGCTGCCCTACACCCTCACCAGCTACTCTCCCTGCTTCCGTAAGGAGAAGGGGGCCCATGGCCTTGAGGAGCGCGGTGTTTACCGTATCCACCAGTTTGAAAAGCAGGAAATGGTCGTCGTTTGCCGCCCCGAGGAGAGCCCCATGTGGTTCGATAAGCTTTGGCAGAACACGGTTGATCTTTTCCGCTCCCTGGATATTCCCGTCCGCACCCTGGAGTGCTGCTCGGGCGACCTTGCCGATCTTAAGGTGAAGTCGATCGACGTGGAGGCATGGTCTCCCCGTCAGAAGAAGTATTTTGAGGTGGGGAGCTGCTCAAACCTCGGTGACGCGCAGGCACGCCGCCTTCGCATCCGCGTGGCAGGTAAGGAAGGGAAGTACCTCGCCCACACCCTCAACAACACCGTTGTGGCTCCGCCGCGTATGCTTATTGCCTTCCTTGAGAACAACCTTCGCGCCGACGGCTCGGTCGCCATTCCCGTGGCACTCCGCCCCTATATGGGCGGCAAGAGCGAGCTCCTGCCGAAGAAATAAGAAGGGGCTGTCACATTTAGGCATAACCGAAAAGTAAAAGGGAGTTATACGGCTTTTGCCGTGTAGCTCCCTTTTGGTATCTTCGTAGTTTACTTTGATTTGCAGTTGAAAAACCGAGGTTTTTCTGCCGTTTTATTATAGTTCCTTTTCGGTTATGCCTCAATCTGCACACCCCCTTTTCGCACCCACAAACGGGCAAATCTCAAAAAAGGATTGACAAGGGGCACCGTCAATGGTATTATATTTATTATAGAAACCCAATTACCATAAAGAAAGGACACTATCATGTCAAAAAAGAGAATTATCCAGCTTTCCGCGCTGGCCGTCGTTCTCCTTGCGGTCATTCTTCTCGCGATCTTCCTGCCGCAGGATACGGTCGTGGATTGCGGCAGCTGCGGCGGTAGCGGCGTCTGTGCCGACTGTAACGGCCTTGGCGTCGTTTTCAGCGCCAATGAGGAATGCGGCTCCTGTGAGGCCTTGGGCGTCTGTTCCGACTGTGCCGGCACCGGCAGCGTTGTGGCCGACAGCATGTATTACGCCACCTTTATGGCGCTCGTTCCCCCCATTGTGGCCATCGGCCTCGCCCTCATCACCAAGGAGGTCTATTCCAGCCTCTTCATCGGTATCGTTCTCGGCGCCGTTTTCGCCGCCGATTACTCCTTTGCGGGCACGGTTGACGCCGTGGTGAGCGAGGGCATTATCTCGGCTGTCTCGGGGACTGCCGGTATCTTCGTCTTCCTCGTCATTCTCGGTATTATCGTGGCGCTTCTCAACCGTGCGGGCGGTGCCCAGGCCTTCGGTAAATGGGCCGAGACGCACGTGAAGTCCCGCGTCGGTGCGCTTCTTGCCACCTTTGCGCTCGGCGTTCTCATCTTCATTGATGACTATTTCAACTGCCTGACGGTCGGCGCCGTGATGCGCCCCCTGACCGATAAGCACAAGATCTCGCGCGCCAAGCTTGCCTACATCATTGACGCCACGGCGGCTCCTGTTTGCATGATCGCCCCGGTCTCCTCGTGGGCGGCGGCCGTCTCGGGCTCCGTGGAGAGCGAGACCATGTCGGGCATTGAGCTTTTCGTCCGTGCGATCCCCTTCAACTTCTACTCGCTCCTGACGATCGTCTTCGTCATCACGCTCGCCGTGCTTGGCTATGACTACGGTAAAATGGCGGGCTTTGAGGTGAAGGCGCAGGGCGGCGATCTCCTCGGTGACGGCAAGGAGCTTGCCGCAGAGGAGGAGCCTGCCACCTCCCGCGCCACCGTGTGGGATCTTATCGTGCCGATCATCGCGCTCATTGTGGCCAGCGTTTTCGGCCTTCTCTATGTGGGCGGTCTCTTTGCCGGTGCCGATTTCGTGACCGCTTTCGGTGACACCGATGCTACGGTGGGGCTCCCGTGGGGCTCTATCATCGCTCTCATTTTTGTCATCATCTACTTCCTTGCCCGCCGCCTTATCACGGCAGGTGAGATGATGAAGTGCATCCCCCAGGGCTTTATTGCCATGGTGCCCGCTATCCTTATCCTCACCTTCGCGACCGGCCTGAAGAATGTGACCGGCCTCCTTGGCGCAGACGTTTATGTTGAGGGCGTGATGGCCGGCGCCGCAGAGGGCCTCAAGGGCTTCCTTCCCGCGATCATCTTCCTCGTTGCCTGCTTCCTCTCCTTCTCCACGGGCACCTCGTGGGGCACCTTCGGTATCCTCATTCCGATCGTCACCTCGATCTTCGTCGAGACCGATCCCATCTTCTTCGTCGGCGTTTCGGCTTGCCTTGCGGGTGCCGTGTGCGGCGACCATTGCTCGCCCATTTCGGATACCACCATCATGGCCTCGGCGGGGGCGCAGTGCAATCACGTCAATCACGTTTCCACGCAGCTGCCTTACGCCATCACCGTGGCGGCGGTCTCCTTCGTGATGTTCCTCTTTGCGGGCTTCGTTCCGATCGCTTGGCTCACCCTGCCCGTCGGCGTTGCCCTCACGGTCGGTACCGTGTTCGTTATCCGCTACCTTGAAAAGCGCAGAGCCGCCAAGACGCCCTCTGCCGAGTGACCGACCAAAAGAAAAAAGAGCCGCGCCGCGGCTCTTTTTTTCTTTTCTTCTCGGCAGGTCTTGCAAAACGCGCGGAAAAGTGATATACTCTATTTTGTAGATATATACATACGCGCGAATGAGCGCCCACATTACGCCTATAAAGGAGAACCGTTATGGCAGAGAAGAAAGTAAAACGCCCCTCGTTTCTTAAAAGGCTTCTCGTTTTTCTACTTACCCTGCTCCTTGGCATGAGCCTCATGCTCGGCCTTGAGATCGGAGCGATCTACGCTCTGGTTTCGTGGGTAACGATCGATAACGTCGGCATCAATGCGGACGGACTGCTGGAGGAGGACAGCCCCCTGCGCGGGATGTCGCTTTTGGCGCTCATTGCCGAAATGGGCCAGATCTCCTCGGAGCTCTCCTCGCTCAGCTTTAATGACCTTATGGAGAATTACGGCGTGATCCTGCCTGAGGGACTTACCGCCGCCGTGCCTGAGGAGATGCTCGACCTGCCGCTCTCTCGCTATGCGGAGGACGGCGTTCTGAACGTCTTTTTGCAGCATGCCACCATCGGCAACGTGCTTTCGCTCGCAGGGGAGGATATGCTTCCCGAGGCGGCGCGTGAAAAGATGCGTGACCGCACGCTGGATCTTCTCGTCAATGGGGAGCTTGACCGTCTTTTTGAGGGCGTCTATGTCGGTGACATTATGGGCATTGCCGTGGAAAAGGGGGAAGACGGTGTTGTCGACCCCGTGCTCGGAGACGATGAGGAGCCGACCATTATGTCTTACCTCGCCACGCTCGATATCGGCGAGTACCTTGGTGCCGAGGACGGCTCTCCCGTTCTTCAGGCAACGCTTGACCGCACCCCCATGGACGTGATCCTTGAGGGCGGTGACGGCAACATCTTGTATAACGCCCTGTCGGATAAAAACCTCGGTGACGTTCTCAAAATGGAGGACGGCGGCTTCTATTTCGACCTTGACACGGTCATGGGGGATCTGTACCTCGGTGACGTCCTCGGCTATGAGCTTGGTGAGGATGGCATCTGGCGTGACGGCGAGAAGGCCGCCACCGGCATCAACCGTGAGCTTGTCGGCATTAAGATCAATGAGCTTGGCGACACCGATATCCTTGAGCGCCTCGATAACGTTTACGTTGCCGAGCTTATGGGATATGAGCGCGTGGAGGTGCCCGGCAGTGGCACCGAGCCCGTCTATAAGTTCTACAAGGTGGACGATAACGGCGACTACGAGCTGGACAGCAACGGGAATAAGATCGAGCCCGCGGGCATGACCGCGGAGCTTGCCACCATGACGGTGGCCGAGATCCGCGACGAGGATACTCTGAACAGTGAGATCCGCGGTATGCAGATCGGTACGGTCATGGGCTATACCGAGGACGCGGCCGGCATCTGGCGTGACGACGATACCAATGCCCCCGCCACGGGCGTTCTCCGTCCTCTGCTCGGTAGCACGATCGATACTTTGGACAGCGACCTTGACACTCTCTACCTTGGTGAGGTCATGGGCTTTGACAACGTTGGCACGCCCGATGTCCCCGTCTTCAAGAAGGATGGCAACAGTGACGGCGACTATGACGATACCGAGGACAGCGTGCCCAGCGCCTTTATGGGCGAGTTTGCCGATCTTCAGCTGAAAAACATCGATGACGAGACCCAGTTCACGGGCCGCGTCAAGAACGTCCGCGTCGGTGACGCCATGGGCTACACGCTGGAGGACGGCGTATGGTATGAGGGCACCGGCACCGAAAAAACGGCGGTGACGGGCATCTTCCGCACGCTCTCGGGCTATAAGGTCTCCGAGATGAACAGTGCCGTCAAGACCCTCTCGCTTGCCGATGCCATGGGCTATACCAAGGTCGGTGACAAGTACGAGGACGAGAACGGCGTTGCCGCCACGGGCATTCTGGCCCTTCTGATGGACAGCTCGCTGAACACGCTCTCGGGCGACGTTGACAAGATCTTCCTCGGCGAGATCATGGGCTATACCAACACAGGCACCGAGGACTCTCCCGCCTTCAAAAAGGGCGGCAAAGCGCCGACGGGCGTTATTGCGGAGTTTGTCGATCTCCGTGTCGAGGACCTCGAGGATGACACCGCCATTACGGGCAAGATCAACGGTATGACCCTGGGCATCGCGATGGGTTACGAAAAGGAGGGGAAGGATTGGTATTCCGTAAACAAGGAAACCAATGTAAAAACCAAGGTAACCAACTCCTTCCTCTGTGCCATCATTGACGAAAGCGTTGGCTCGGTGGGGAGTACAATGGATACGCTTCCTCTCGGTAAGGTGCTCGGCTATCACTTCAAGCCTGACGATCCGAACGCAGACAAAACGGCACCGAACTATTAT
>JAZRAU010000049.1:0-1597 GCA_045634705.1 Eubacteriales bacterium
TCTTTTTTTCTTGGGGGCGGTGGTGGCGGATAAAGGGGAGAAAAAACGCGAGTTTTCGGGGATTTTGGCGTTGCGGAGCGACACGGCGCTTACCCGTTGATGTGCCGCTTGGCTGGGGGCCGCAGGCCCTCGGGGTTAGAGATCAGGCCCGCAAACCACCAATGCGTTGCCCGCAAAAGGTGGCATAGTCGCCCTTGGGGAGCGCGACGCCGCGCTCCAACCCGATGAGCTTCATGGGGACGGGGGAGAGGCGTAGCACGCGCACCGTGTCACGGCCCGCGGGGGTGGCCTGGCCCCGGTCGATCTCGGGCAATAGATGAATGCCGCGTGGCGGCTCGGGAGTCACACTTCCGAAAACTTGCCAAGAGGGAAGTGTTTTTTCTTGCAGCGACTTGTAATTTTTGTTTTTTTATGGTAGAATATATACCAATATAGGCCGCGGCGCCACTGCAGCTCATTTCTCGGTGCGCGTGACGGCAAAACTCTTTCATTAGGAGGCCCAAAATGGCACAGAACAACGAGAAATTCTACATCACCACCGCGATCGCGTACAGCTCGCGCAAGCCACACTTCGGCAATACCTACGAGGTCATCGCCACCGATGCCGTCGCACGCTTCCAGCGCCAAATGGGGCGTGACGTCTTTTTCCTGACGGGCACGGACGAGCACGGTCAAAAGATCGAGAACCTGGCCAACGAGGCGGGCATCACGCCGCAGGCGTACGTTGACGGCGTCTCGGGCGAGATTCGTCGCATCTGGGACCTTATGGGCGCCAGCTACGATAAATTCATCCGCACGACCGACGATTACCACGTCCGTTCGGTCAAAAACATTTTCAAAAAGCTCTACGACAAGGGAGACATCTACAAGGGCCACTACGAGGGCTGGTACTGCACCCCCTGCGAGTCCTTTTTCACCGATACGCAGGCGGCGGGCGGCATCTGCCCCGACTGCGGCCGTCCCGTTGAGAAAACGAGGGAGGAAGCCTACTTTTTCCGTATGAGCAACTACGCCGACCGTCTGATGGCGTACATCGACGAGCACGTGGAGTTCATCGAGCCCGAGGGGCGCAAAAAGGAGATGCTCAACAACTTCCTGAAGGCAGGCCTCCAGGACCTTTGCGTCTCGCGCTCCTCCTTCCGTTGGGGCATTCCCGTACCGTTTGACGAGCGCCACGTTATCTACGTCTGGATCGACGCGCTCTCGAACTATATCACCGCCCTCGGCTACGACCCTGCGCTTTCCGAGCAGCCTGAGCTGTTCCAAAAGTACTGGCCCGCCGAGGTCCACGTGATCGGCAAGGACATCCTTCGCTTCCACACCATTTACTGGCCGATCCTCCTCATGGCCCTCGACCTCCCCCTGCCGAACAAGGTCTTTGGCCACCCGTGGTTCAACTCAGGCACGGACAAGATGTCCAAGTCGCGCGGCAATGTCATCTATGCCGATGAGCTGGCCGAGGACTTCGGCGTGGACGGCGTTCGCTACTTCGCCCTCTCCGAGATGCCATATGCCACCGATGGCAGCATCACCTACGAGAACGTCATAGGTCGCTACAACACCGACCTCGCCAACAACCTCGGCAACCTCGTCAGCC
>JAZRAU010000050.1:0-5210 GCA_045634705.1 Eubacteriales bacterium
ACTATATCCTAAAATTTGTGTATAATATTATTGAAATCTTAAGAAGGAGGTATTTATAATGAATTTGAATACCAATCAGATCGTTTCGATCTCCGAGGCGAATCAGAACTTTTCCCGCGTGGCGAGAATGACCGACAAGCATGGCGAGCTTTATATTTTCAAGAATAACAAACCCAAATATAAATTGGTGGATCTTGAGCACGATACCACGATTGAAATGACCGACGACGAGAAGATCGACTTTGTGGCGGCGCGTATCTTGAAGCTTTACCGTCCTGCCTTCGAGGAGCTTGCGAAATGATAATCAAGGCAATTCGTATCTGGGAGCTTGCTCGCAAGGAGTATAAACTTCAGTCAAGAAACAACGAGGGCTAATATATGATAAAATTTTCAGAAGAAAAGGTGCTTTTATTGCACAAACTCATTACGGAAGAAACGGGCGGTGACCCAAACGTGCGGGATATTGCACTCCTCAACAGCGCATTGGAATCGGCGTTTGCCACGTTTGACGGACAGGAATTATACCCTACAAAGCAGGAAAAAGGCGCGCGTATTGGTTTTTCGCTGATCTCTAACCACGCCTTTGTTGACGGAAACAAGAGAATCGGTATGTACGTTCTTCTCACGTTCCTTGAAACCAACGGCATCAAGCTCCGCCCAACCAATGCCGAGGTCGCCCGCGTCGGTCTTGCCGTAGCCGCAGGGGAAATGAAGTACCAGGAATTGCTTGATTGGATCTTGGAGAATGAGGTGTAACCTAAAAAGGCAATATCAAACCGTGATGGAATGATATTGCCTTTTTTCACGCCGCGTTTTGCCGCTGTCCCTCGGCCGCATTTAACATATTCTCAATAAATATCCCGTACCCCTCGGTGGGGTTGGCCACCATCACGTGAGTTACAGCACCGATGAGCCGTCCGTCTTGGATAATGGGGCTGCCGCTCATCCCCTGCACGATGCCGCCCGTCTGCGAGAGCAGGCGCTCGTCGGTCACGCGGAGGCAAAAGCTTTTGGTTGTGCCGCCCCCCTTGCGGATCTCGGTGATCTCAATGCCGTATTCCTCGGTCACGCCGTCGCGGAGAGTACAGCGGATGCTGGCAGGCCCCACGTGCACTGAGGAGGAAAGCCCGATCGGGATCGCCTCGGCCGCGGACCTCTCCTCGGCCAGAACGCCAAACACGCCGCAGTCGGTATTCGAGAGCAGGGTGCCGCACTTCTCGTCCGTGAGGTGGCCGCGCAGCTCGCCCGGGGTGCCCGCCGTTCCGGGCACGATGCCGCTGAGGATAACGCCTGTCACCGCCCCGCGATCGATCGGCAAAAGCATGGCCGTCTCGCTGTCATAAACGCCGTGGCCAAGCCCGCCGAACTCCCCCGTCTTGGGATCAATGAAGGTCACGGTGCCAATGCCCGCAGCCTGATCCTTGACAAAGATGCCTGCGCGAAAGGCGCCTGCCGCCTTGGAATAGGCGGGCGTGAGTGAGAGGGTGTGCGTGACGCCTCCCCGCTGGACCGTCAGAAGCAAGGGCTTACCGTCCGAGGCGGCGATCGCGCGGGAAAGCTCCTCGGCCGTTTTGATCCTTTCGTCCCCCACCGCGGTGATGAGGTCGCCGCAGAGAAGCCCCGCCTCACGCCCCGGGTGGCGCCCTCGGCCGTCCTCACCCTTCACCTCGGAGAAGGCCGTCACCATAGCACCGCCAAGGCGGATGCGGATCCCGAAAACGTCACCGCCGGGGCAGAGCGAGAGCGCCTCGTAGCTCTTGATCTTGACGCGCTTCACGGGTAAAATGCCAAAGAGGCGCGCCGTGGCCGTTTGCGTTGTTACAGCCCCCTCGCTCACGCCCTCACCCTCGGGCATCAGTGTAACAAACGTCGGAACGGTCGGCTCATCGCCCCGAAATACCGAGACCGAGCCGGGAATGTGCGCGTCCGCCACCCGTGCCACTCCCGCTATAAGTAAAAGCGAAAGAAGCAGAAGGAGCGAGACGCCGGAGGTTAGTTTTTTGAGTAGCTTCATAGAATGCGTGCCGCCTTTCGTGAATTCTCAATTAATTTGTACGCGGCGGGAGGCATTTATGTGCCTTGTGCGGCAAAAGAAAGTGGCAGAATTGCCAAGAGCAATCCTGCCACAAAGGTTCAGTAAAAATAATAACGGGGAAGGAAAAAGGCGCGGCGCAGCCAAAAAGACGAGGCGGCCGCCGTGGTGATAACGTCGGACACGCGGCGCAGAAGATGAAACTCGACCGTTGGCGCCGGGCCGTCCGTAAGCGCAATGGAAAAGCCCGACACCTCTGCAAGCTTTTTCATAACGTCAAGGCGGTGAGCGGAGACAAGGGCGGTGCAGCCCTCCTCATCGGTCCCTTGGCCGCCACCGTGGGATAGCGAAAGGCAAATGCTCTCCTCGCGGATCTCGTACCGCACCGAAAGGGAGCGCCCCGCACAGTCGGCGGCGTAGGCCACCGCACCAAAGCAGAAAAGGAGGGCGTAGCAGCACACCGAGACCGTCATCACCTCAGGCGAGGTTGGCGGTGCCTGAAAGGAGAGGGAAGGATACTCGGCGGAGTATTCGCGGAGCATTTCGTAAAGTGCGGGGAAATGCGTCACCACGTGCCGTCCCCGTTCTCTCTCCGCGGGGGCGGCCAAGTCGTCAAGGATACGGGCGGCCAGCGCGTCCGCCTCCTGCTCCTCCGCCGTCAGGGGGAAGGTGGCATCGGCCGCCACGTGGGCGTCCCATGCTGCCTCGTTTTCCGTGGGAAGAATGCGGTTGCGCTCTCCTGCGAGGGGAGCGCCGTCAAGAAAGGAATAGGATGCGCGTGTCATGCGTCCTCCAGAATATCCGCGGCTGTCAGCGTGGAAAAGAAGTCGGTGTAAACAATACTGTCCATAAGCTCGGCGGCGATCTCCTCGATCCTGCCGTACATCACCTCACCGAGGTACACCTTGGCGATCTCCTCGTAGCGGGTGGTGAGCGCTTCGTCCTTCGGCATGCGGCGCAGGGCAAACAGCCCCTCCGAGCCAAGGTCCATGACATCGCTCACTCCTCCCACGGGCAGGGCATAGGCCGCATCGATCAGCTTGCCGTAATACGCTCTGTCCAGCGTGTGCCGTCCCATGTGAAAGTCGGTGGTTGGCTCCAGAGAATACTGGAGCGCCTTGTAGGGGTCGGCGCCGCGGAGCTTTTGCCGCGCCGATTCCATGAGTCTCTCATTGTCCGCGCGGTCAAGTCCGCCCGAATTCTCAAAGCGGCTCACCCAGAGAATGCGGATGCAATCGTCGCTCTCAAAAAAATCGCGCACGTCAGCCTCGGTGTAGGCGTAGCTCTCGGCGTAATGGTCGGAGAGGGCCTCCTCGCATTCGGCATACCGCATCATCAGGCGGTTGACGGCATCGTTCATATGGAACTCACGGCGCAGGTAAGCCAGATAGTCCTTGTAGGAGTCAAAGCCGCGGATCTCGTACTCGCCAAAGGTGCCGCCGTCAACGCTCGTCTTAATGGTCTCGTTGACCGCAGTGTCCATATCCTCACTGTACGGGTCGATCTCCACCTCACGGCACAGGGCCAGCATGGCATAGACGAGGGCGATCTCACCGATCGCCTCGCTCATCACCTCGGAAAAACGCTCGGCGGCGCCTTCCCCTGTGAAGTAGGTGTCGGAAAAGCCGGGGGTGTTTTCACAGCGGTTGTGGAAAAAGGTGTAAAGCACCTCAAAATTCACGGTGTCCTCACCGAGGGTAAACACGGGTGTCGACTCCAGCTCCGTGGACTCCACGGGCTTATAATAGCCGTCGCCGCACGCCGTGAGGGGCAAACCGAGCATAAGGAGCGCAAGCAGGAGCGCCATCGCTCTCAAAAAGCGGTGTTTCATAAAACGTCCTTCCGTATCGAATGGTCTTGAAAATATTATACCACAGTTTTGTTAATTTTATATGAATAAATGAGAGAAGTGTGAAGTGAGAGAGTTTTTCTTGCAAAGTTTCTCGGGATATGCTATACTTAAGGCAGAAAATAAAAAAGGAGACGGAAATCATGGAAGCGTTTCAGAGTGAGGAGCTGTATACCATATCCCTTGCCGACACCGTAAAGGAGCTTGGCCTTCGCGCGGCGCATTTGCCAAAGCCTGCCGAGGAGATCCTGCTCTCGGTGCCGCGCGTCAACCGTCCGGGACTCCAGCTTGCCTCCTTCTACGATTACTATGAGGCCGAGCGCGTGCAGATCTTCGGCAAGACCGAGATGCACTATCTCTATCGCATGGAGAAGGAGCATCGTCACGCTTGCCTTGACGCCTTTTTCGCCACGCACCCCGTGGCCACCGTCATCACCTCGGGCCTTTCGCTGGACGAGGACGGCCTCTCCTTGGCCGAGCGCCACGGTGTTCCCGTCCTTCTGACCGAGGAAAGGACAAGTGAGTTTATGGCGGCGCTTATCGCCTTTCTCAATCTCCAGCTTGCCCCGCGCATCACGCGCCACGGCGTACTTGTGGAGGTGTACGGTGAGGGCGTTCTGCTCCTCGGTGACAGCGGCGTCGGTAAAAGTGAGACCGCCATTGAGCTTGTCAAGCGCGGTCACCGCCTTATCGCCGATGACGCCGTGGAGATCAAGCGCGTGTCGGCCAAGACCCTCGTCGGCCAGGCCCCCGAGATCATCCGCCATTACGTGGAGCTGCGCGGTATCGGCGTTGTGGACGTGAGGCGCCTTTTCGGCATGGGTGCCGTCAAAAACTCCGAGAAGATAGACCTGATCGTCAACCTTGAGCCGTGGGTGCAGGGCAAAATGTACGACCGCCTTGGCATTGACGAGGAGCGCACCGAGATCCTCGGCATCTCGATCCCCTCGATGACCATTCCCGTCCGCCCCGGCCGTAACCTCTCGATCATCATCGAGGTGGCCGCCATGAACAACCGCCAGAAAAAAATGGGATATAATACGGCGGAGGAGTTCAACAAGAGGATCATGGAATCGCTCTCGCAGACCTAACCCTCGCGGGTAAATTTCGGCATAAATCACCGCTCCCTTTCCTTGACGTACGGTAGTACGCCTGCAGATGGGGATCGGCAATTTCTTCTCGAAATTTCCTCCGCGAGGGCCGCGGGGCAATTGGGGCAATTTCGGCACAAATCACCGCTCCCTTTCCTTGACGTACGGTAGTACGCCTGCAGATGGGGATCGGCAATTTCTTCTCGAAATTTCCTCCGTGAGGGCCGCGGGGCAATTG
>JAZRAU010000051.1:0-1717 GCA_045634705.1 Eubacteriales bacterium
AGCCCCCTAAGGAAGCCCCGAAAAGCCCCCATAAGAGCGAGGCCAAGGAGAGTGGAAGCGCCCAAGGTAAGACGGAGCGCACGGGAAGCAAGCACCACCGCGGAGGACGCTCGCGCGACCGCCGCGGAGGAAAAAAGCATCACCCAAAGCAACAAAATTCGTGAAAGCTCTTGATTTTTTGATATTCTGTGATACAATATGTACATCAACATACTAAATAGGAGGTTTTTCTCATGGCTTACGTAATCAACGACGATTGTCTGGCTTGCGGCGCTTGCGCCGAGGGCTGCCCTGTTGAGGCGATCAAGGAGGGCGACGGCAAGTTTGTGATCGATGCCGATACCTGCATCGATTGCGGCAACTGCGCCGAGGTCTGCCCTGTGGGTGCCGCCAAGGCAGAGTAATTCATAGCAAAAAAACAGAGCGGCGGTTGCCGCTCTGTTTTTTTACGGAGGCCTTATGCTATCTTCCGAGGAATACCGCGAGCGCCTGAACGAGAGGCTCACCGTCATCCACCGCCGCGACGCCGTCCCCACCACGACCGATGCCCTGCTTCTTTCTGCCTTCCTTCCAAAGGCCGACGTGGCCTGTGAGCTGGGGGCCGGGGGCGGCCTTATCTCGCTTCTTGCCGCCGCGCGCGGCAGAATCGGCTACGGCGACCTTGTGGAGCGCGAGGAGGTACTGCACGCCCTTGCCGTCCGCAACATCCGGGAAAACGCGCTTTCAGAGCGCCTTTGCGCCCACCTTGCCGACGTGCGCGAGTTTGATGCGGGCCGCCGTTACGATGCCGTGTTTGCCAATCCCCCCTACCGCCGCGCGGACGAGGGATTACCCGCGGCCAGCCGCCTTGCTGACATTTCCCGCTTTGAGCGTGCGGGCACGGTGGCCGATTTTTGCCTGGCCGCTGCGCGTCTCCTTTCGCCAACGGGCTCCCTTTCCCTCGTCTTTCCCGTGGTGCGGAGAGCGGAGCTTTTGCGCGCTCTCACCGCTGCCGCGCTGTACCCTGTCGAGGCTGTGACCGTCCTTCCCTATCCCGAGGGGACGCCGCGCATCTTCCTTCTGCGCGCCGGGCGCACCCCCGCCGCGCTTTGCGAGCGTACTTTTACGCTCACCGTTGCCAAAACCGACCGCCGTCCGACCGAGGCCGCCGAGGCCCTGTACCGCGAGGGCGTGCTTTCTTAGTAAGGAGCCTTTATGAAAGAGAAAAACAAGATCGAGGGGGGAACGCTCTACCTTGTGGCCACGCCGATCGGCAATCTTTCCGACCTTTCGGAGCGAGCCAAAAAGGTGCTGGCCGAGGTTGACCTTGTGGCCGCCGAGGACACAAGGAACAGCCGCGCCCTGCTCTCGCACTTCGATATTCACACCGAGCTTATCAGCTATCACGAGCATAACAAGCACAGCCGCGGCCCGGAGCTGATTTCCAAGCTCCTTGGTGGGATCTCGGTGGCGATAGTGACCGATGCGGGCATGCCCGCGATCAGCGACCCCGGCGAGGATCTTGTGCGCCTTGCCGCCGAGGCGGGGGTACCGGTGACCTGCATTCCCGGGGGGACTGCCGCCGTGACGGCGCTCTCGCTTTCCGCGCTTCCCACGGGGCGCTTTGCCTTCGAGGGCTTTCTCCCCTCCGACAGAAAGGAGCGCCGGCGGCGTCTTGAAGCTTTGCGTACCGGGGAGGGCACGACGATCCTCTACGAGGCACCGCACCGCCTCGAAA
>JAZRAU010000052.1:0-13053 GCA_045634705.1 Eubacteriales bacterium
GTTTTGGAGCTTTGGAAAAAGAGATAATAAAAAAGGAGCCTTTGGCTCCTTTTTCTTTTAGATCGCCTCATCCGCATTGGTGCCCGTCTCCTTGTTCTTGAAGAACAGGAAGTAGGCAGCCACAGCGATGCCGAGAAGCGCGTAAGCCGCGACAACGACAAACCACTGTCCGGCACGGATCTTGGAGATGACACCTCCCACCTCAACCACCATGATGAGGGCGGGGGTGATAAAGCGCACCATCACGGGGAAGATCTTTTTGAGGAAGCCAAGGCGCGTGGCGCCGTCCTCCATTTCCTCCATGGCGCGGCGCGGGCCGATGAGCCAGCCGACAGCGAGGCAGGCGAAGAGAGCGCACACGGGCATCAGGACGGTGTTTGTGACCTCATCAAAGAAGGTGAGAAGATCCATACCGAAGATCGAGATCCCCGCCTCCTCCAGAATACCGACACGGCCAAGCGAAATGCCGACAGGGATCGAGACGGCAAAGCAGACAAGGATCACTCCGAGGGCGGCGCGGCGGCGGTCGACACGGAAGCGCTGAATGATGAGCTGAGTGACGACCTCAACGAGCGAGACGACCGACGTGAGGGCCGCAATGGCGACCATGGCAAAGAAGAGGAAGGAAACGACCTGACCGACAGCACCCATGGAGCCAAAGACCTCCGGCAGGATGCTGAACATCAGGCCAACGCCCTGTGCATCCTTAAGAAGCGAGGGGTCAAAGTGCGCCACGGCGGGAAAAACGGCAAGGCCGGCAAGAAGCGCGACGAGGGTATCAAAGATGCAGATCATGGCGGTGGACTTCACCGTGTTGATCTCCTTGCCCGTGTAGGAGCCGTAGGCGATCATGGTACCCATACCGAGCGAGAGCGAGAAGAAGGCCTGTCCCATAGCGGCGAGGACCGACGAGAAGGTGACAGCCGAGAAATCGGGATTTAAGTAGAAGTTAAGGCCCTCACGCACGCCGTCGCCAAGGCAGAGCGAATAGACGGCCACGCCGAGGAGGATGAGGAAAAGGATCGGCATGAGGATCTTGGACATCCGCTCAATGCCGTCCTTAACGCCGCCCATGATGATGACAAGCGCCAGCACCGCAAAGATCGCGGTGAAGAGGATCACCTCACCGACGTTGGTGGAGAAGGTGGGAAGGATGCCCGCATTGCCCGAGAAAGAATTGAGGGTGTACTTGACGGTATAGCCGCCGAGCACCGAGTAATAGCAGACGATGAAGCCGGGGATCGCCACGCCGATAAGGCCGAACCAGCCGGCGTTTTTGTGGATGCTTTTGTACGCCGTGACGGGGTTGGCCGCGGCGCGGCGGCCGATGTGAAACTCACACAGCATGGTGACAACGCCGATGAGAAGCACGCAGGCAATATACATCAGAACAAAGGCGGCGCCGCCGTTGGCTGCCGTTTTGTAGGGAAAGCCCCAGAGATTACCGAGGCCGATCGCCGAGCCCGCGGCCGAAAGCACAAAGCCGATGCCGCTGGCAAAGCCGTTTTTCTTGTTTTCCATAAGATATACCTCTCAAAGAATAAATCTCTCATATTATACCATAGGTCTTGACTTTCTTCAAGAGGGTATTTATAATTCTAATTAGGAAAAGAAATTCGGGAGGTGGCGGTATGCGCGTTCTTGTGGCGATGAGCGGCGGTGTGGACAGCACCGTGGCGGCGCATCTTGTGTTGGCTGCGGGGCATGAGGCCGTGGGCTGTACCCTCCTTTTGTGCGAGGGAGCCGAGGGGGATGCCGCGGCCGCCGCCGAGGTGTGCCGCCGCCTGGGGATCCCCCACGTGGCACTTGACCGACGGCGCGAGTTTTTCCGGCTTGTCAAGCGCCCGTTTGCCGAGGAGTACGCCCGTGGCCGCACGCCCAACCCCTGCGTGCTTTGCAACCGCACGGTGAAGTTTGGCCTTCTTTGCGAATACGCCGATGCCGAGGGCTTTGACGCCATAGCCACAGGGCATTACGCGCGTGTGGAGGGCGGCCGTCTCCTTAAGGCGCGTGACGGTGCGAAGGACCAAAGCTATATGCTCTACACCCTCTCGGCCGAGCGCCTTTTCCGCGTTCTCTTCCCCCTTGGCGAGCTTACCAAGGATGAGGTGAGGGCGATCGCGGCGCGCCTTGGGCTTTGCGAGAGGGTTCCCGGCGAGAGCCAGGACATCTGCTTTGTGCCAAGCGGCGACCACGCCGCAGCGGTGGAAAGCCTTTTGGGGTGGACCTGCCCCCCGGGCAATTATGTGGATAAGGACGGCACGGTGCTTGGACGCCACCGCGGCGTTATCCGCTATACCGTCGGTCAGCACAAGGGGCTTGGCATTGCCCTTGGGCGTGTGCGCTACGTGACCGCCCTCTCGGCCGAGCGCGGCGAGGTCACGCTGGGAGACGAGGCCGACCTCTACCGAGGCGAGGTCACGCTCCGTGACGTGACGTACATCGGAGAGGTGCCGCGCTCGCCCTACCGCGCGGCGGCAAAGCTCCGCTACCGCGCCAAGGACGCGCCTTGCACGGTCTTTTCCGAGGGGGGGACGGCGCGCCTTGTGTTTGATACGCCGCAAAGGGCGCCCGCGCCCGGGCAGAGCGCCGTGCTTTATGACGGCGAGTGCGTTCTCGGCGGTGGGGTGATCGAATAAAAAAAGGACAGCGAACGTAACGTTCGCTGTCCTTTTTTGCTTGCACCGCGCTCACAGCTCGGTCGGCAATTCAAAGTCGGCATCGCGGCGGGTCTTTTTGACGCGGACGCGCACGGTGTACATCGTGACGATGACACTGAGGAAGGCGTCGGCGATCATCAAAATGCCCGTGAACACCACGCGGTGATACGGCAGGGCGAGGAAGAAGATGACGGCCGCACCGCCGACAAGAAGCACCGCCCCGACAAGGAGCAGATACCAATACGGCATACCGAAGCGCTGGGCATCAATGGCGGTCTGTACGCGCACAAGGCCGTCCACAAGGACGTAAATGGCCACAGCGGTGCCAAGGCGCGGGATCATGATCTCGGGAGAGACGAGCAGAAGAACGCCGAAAAAGGCGACCACGCACCCCGCGGCAAAATCAAACTGATAGGCGATGCGGTAGAGGTCGTTTGAGAAATACCCGAAGATCTTGGCGGCGGCAATGAGAAGGCAAAGAATGCCGAGGGTGAGGCAGAGCGCCTTGACCATGGTCTCGGGAATGGTGGCCATGAGAACGCCAAAGGCGAGCACAAGGCCGGAAACGGCCAGCGAGAAGATCTTGGCCGTCATAACGATGCTTTCCTGTCGTTTATCCATGGGGTTTCCCTCCTTCGATTTCGTTGGTGGCGAGGCGCTCCAAGAAGCGGCGGACGGTGCCACCCGTCACGGCCAGCGGAAAGCCGCCGTCTGCGGGAAGCTCACCGCGCAAAAAAAGGCAAAGCGCTCCGAAAAGCGTCTCCCGCAGAAGAAGAAACGCCGAAAGAAGGCGCGGCTCGGCAATGTCGAGGCCCTCGGCGCTTTTTTCCATAAAGGCGCGAAGCGGGTCATCAATGACGGCAAAGACATACCTTCTTGTCGCCTCATGTCCGAGCGAGGTGTACAGTCCAAGGAGAGCCTTGCGGTGTATGGTGGCAAAATCGCGCGCGTCGCGAAGGTCGGAAGGGCAGACCTCGCCGTGAAGGGCGGCGGCGTACGGCGCGAGCGCCGAGGCGACAAGGTCCTCAACGATCGCGTAGATGTCCTGATAATAGTAATAGAAGGTGGTGCGGTTGACGCCGCACTCCTCGACAATGTCCCTGACCGTGATCTTTGGGAACGGCTTGCGCTCAAGTAGGCGCAAAAAGGAGTCCATAATGGCTTGTCTTGTGAAGGACGACACGGGCACGACCTCCTTTCTTACAGAGTGTGTCGAAAGCGCCTTGTTTGGTGTCAGTTGACAACGGCACAGAAATCAAAGAGGAAATTGTGAGGAATGCGATAGATAAGATCGGTGGCGAGGTTTTCCTCGTAGGTCTTAACGCGGGCAAGCTCGGCCGAGGCGCGCTGCGCCAGCGTGTAGACGGCCGCGGAGGCATGGAAGTTCAGGAAGAACTCCTCGAAGGCGGCGTTGTTGTAGGGCGCGGTCAGAAGATGATAGCCGTAGATATAGCGGACACCGTCCTCGGTCTCCACGCGCAAAAGCTCTCCCTCCTTAAGATAGGCAAGCTCCTCCACGACCTTGTCCTCCAGAACGTTGACGTCACGCAGGTTGATATAGCGCGAGGAATACAGGCCGTCGGGATACCCGCCCTCGGCGTGGAGCGCCTCATGCGAGTTTTTGAGGTAGGTCTCAAAGATCTCCTCGGTCATCTCGCCCTCCTTGGCGCCGCCCCCGAGGTACTCCTCAAGCTCGGCATCCCACTTGGCGGTGTTGGCACGCTCGACCTCGGTGAGGGGGGTCTCCTCACGCTTACCGTCCACCATCTCCCCGCGCACGGTCTTATTGAGGTACAGTACCTTGAAGCGGTCGTAATGGTTGACGTAAAAGGTGTGCATCTCGGTGTTCGTGAGGCCGCCGCCCGTGCGAAGGGCGAGATACTCGTACATAAGCTCCGCCTTGACGTCAAGAGCCGCGCATTTCTTGATGGCCCTCTCGGTGGTGCCGTACTTCTCGCACAGGGCGCGGTAGGCGTCCTTATCGCCGCCCGCCTTCAATTGCAGCATATCGTCACAGTAGTCTTTCACGATCTCCTTTTGGGAGTAAGCCGAGGCAAGGCCGAGAGAATCGTACATCGCGGCGGCGATAAGGCGCAGGCGGATCGAGCGATCCACCTCCTCGGTCAGAAGCTCACCCCAGGTCTTGCCCTCCACATCGCTCGGCGAGTCCCACGTGGCGGCGGTGTCCTCATAGCTTTTGATGCCGTATTTCAGCATCATGTCGGTCTTGGTGATCGAAAACCAGAAGGCGTACATCTCGCTTGTCACGGTGAGGCCGCCGTACTTCAGCACGGGGTTCTTCGGCAAAAGCAGAAGCACGGTGGTAAGAACGATCGCCGCAACCAGCACAAGCGCGACGAGCGCAATGAGGATCACCTTTGCTCTTTTTGTGAGGGGGGCTTTCTTTGTCTTTGTCATGGAAGGTTTCCTTTACATTTCTTCTGTATTTTCCTCATGGGGAAGGCCCGTCTCGTACGCGAGAAGGATCGAGAGCGCTGTGGCGGTCACGTCCTCACGGGGCGAAAGACGGTAGGTAACGAAGGGGGGTGTGCCCGTCATGCGGAGCGCGGGGTGGGCGGCAAACGCCTCGGCCCACGCCTCAAGGCAGGGCGAGGGGAAGGTGAAGCGCAGGGTGTCACCGCGCCACTCCACGCGCTCAATGCCCGCACGGGTGGCAACCGAACGGCAAAGGGCCACATCAAGGAGCGAGAGCACGGGGGGCGGCGGCTCGCCAAAGCGGTCGCAAAGCTCGTCAAGCACGTCGGCACGGTCGGCCTCCGTGGCGATGAGGATGAGCTTTTTGTACATATCGATGCGGTGCGCCGAGGAAGGGATATAGCTCTCGGGCAGGTAGGCGCTCACCTTGATGTCAATGGTGGCGGTGGGGGTCTCGACTGTGGGTGTGCCCTGCTCCTCCGCCACGGCCTCAGAAAGCAGGCGGACGTACATATCGTAGCCGACGCTATCGATGTGGCCGTGCTGCTCGGCACCGAGGAGATTACCGGCGCCGCGGATCTCAAGGTCACGCAGGGCGATACGGAAGCCGGCGCCGAACTCGGCGTATTCGCGGATCGCACCGAGGCGCTTTTCGGCCACCTCAGAGAGGGCCTTGCCCGGGCGGTAGGTGCAGTAGGCGTACGCACGGCGGGTCGAACGGCCCACGCGGCCGCGCAGCTGGTGGAGCTGGGCAAGGCCCAGGCGGTCGGCATCCTCAATGATGAGGGTGTTGGCGTTTGGGAGATCCACCCCCGTCTCAATGATCGTGGTACATACGAGGATATCCACCTCTCCCAGCACCAGCGCCTGCCAGATGTCCTCCAGCTCCTCACGGTCCATACCGCCGTGGCCGACGGCAATGCGGGCCTCGGGCAGGGCGGCGCGGATCCTCTCGGCGACGCGGTAAATGGTATCGATGCGGTTATAAAGGTACAGCACCTGACCGCCGCGCGACAGCTCACGGCGCATCGCCTCGGCGATCATGAGATCGTCATGCTCCATAACGAAGGTGGTGACGGGTGAACGATCGGCGGGGGCCTCGTCCAGGATCGACATATCGCGGATCCCGTTCATGGCCATATTGAGCGTGCGCGGAATGGGAGTGGCGGTGAGCGTCAGAACGTCCACCCCTGCGGCCATTTGCTTGATGCGCTCCTTCTGTCCGACGCCAAAGCGCTGCTCCTCGTCCACAATGAGAAGCCCAAGATCGCGGAAGGCCACCCCCTTGCCGAGCAGGGCGTGGGTGCCCACGATGATGTCGATCTCGCCGCGCTCAAGGCGGCGCAGGATCCGCTTCTGCTCGGCGGGCTTGCGGAAGCGGCTGAGCATCTCGACGTTCAGGGGATAGCCGCGCATACGCGAGAGGATGGTGTTGTAGTGCTGTAAGGCCAGAATGGTGGTGGGCACAAGAATGGCCACCTGCTTCCCTGCCGCGGCGGCGCGGAAGGCGGCCCGCAGGGCCACCTCGGTCTTACCAAAGCCCACGTCACCGCAAAGCAGGCGATCCATGGGCACGGGGCGCTCCATATCGCGGGCGATCTCCTCGATCGCCACGGTCTGCGGCTCGGTCTCCTCATACTCAAAGGAAGCGGCAAACTCGCGTTCAAGATCGCCCTCGGGCGGGAAGGCGTAGCCCGCCGTCCTCTGGCGTTTGGCGTACAGGCCGAGAAGCTCCTTGGCCATATCGCGGGCGGCGGCCTTGGCGCGCGACTTGGCGCGGCCCCACTCGCTGCCACCGATCTTTGAGAGGCGGACGGTGCCGTCCTCGCTGTGGGCGCCGATATAGCGCGAGACCATTTCCAGCTTATCGGCGCGGAGAAAGAGCTTTTCCTGCCCCGCGTACTGCAGGGTGATATAGTCGGCGGCCACGCCGTCCACGGTCAGGGTCTCCATACCGAGGAAGCGGCCGATGCCGTGCGCCGCGTGGACAACGTAATCGCCCTCGTGCAGCTCGGCATACGAGAGGATCCTCTCGCCCGCACCGCTTTTTTTGCCGAGAAACCGCGTGCGGCGGCGACGGCGGTCAGCGTTTTCCTCGCCCGACAGCGAGAGAATGACAAGGCGCGCGGTGGGAAGCTCAAAGCCCTCCCCCGCGGTGCTTTCCGTGAGAAGCACCTCCCCCGCGGCGGGCAGAGGGGTGTCCTCCCCCGCGGCCATACGGGCGGAAAAGGCGCCCTCGGTGAGGGCGGTGAAGCGCTCGGTCATCTCAGCGCGCGAGCGGCATTCAAGGATCACGCGGTAGCCCTTTTCCACGTAGTCGGCAAGGTCGGCGGAAAGCAGGGTCTCCTTATCGCCGTACGCAACGGTGCGGCGGCAGGAGATGCCGTAAAGCCCTGCAAGGCGCAGCCCCGAGGGGGGCGAGGCAAAGGTGTTTCCGTAGACCGCCGCATGCCCCGTAAGGTAGGCGCCAAGCGTCGGGGCGGGAGCCGACGAGGCGTAGCCGCGCGGCAGGGCGCCCTCGGCAATGAGGGCGGCCTCCTCGGCGGCGGTGGCACGGCCCTCCAGGGCGGCCGAGAGGTCGGTATAGTTGATGAAAAAGACGGGGGACTTCCCCTCCCCGAGATAGGAAAGGAGCGTCTCGCCCTCAGGATAGATCGTGCCCACGTACTTGTCGGCAAAGGTCAGCTCGTGCCCCGAGGCGAGGACGGCAAGCTCGGCCGAGAGCAGCTCCCGCACCTTATCGTCGGTGGCGGCGGCACGGCGCGCGGCAACGTCACGGCGGATGCTCTCACGCGCCCCCTCGTCGGCAATGACCTCACGCGTCGGAAACACGGCGGCCGTGTCCTGTGGCTCAAGAAGGCGCTGAGTGAGGGGATCAAAGGTGCCGATGCGGTCGACCTCATCCCCGAAGAACTCCACTCGGACGGGGGGGCTTGCGCCATCCGCCGAGAAATCGACGATGCCGCCGCGGTGGGCAAACTGTCCTGCCCCCTCCACGGTGGTGACAGAGAGATAGCCCGACGCGGCGAGAACGCGGCAGAGCGCCTCGGGCGTGAGGGTGTCCCCCACGCGGAGCCTCAGCGTGCGCTCGGCAAGGTGGCGGCGCGGCATGGTGTACTGAAGAAGCGCCTCAGGCGTTGTGATGACGGCATCCAGCTCCCCCGTGAGAATCGCCGACAGGACCGCAAGGCGGCGGCGCTCCTCCTCATGCGAGGCGGTGACGTGATACAGCACAAATTCGCGTGCGGGATAAATGGCGGCGGCAAGGCCGCGCGAGGTCATGGCATCAAGGACACGGTGAGCCGAGGCCGCATCGCGCACGACGGCAAGGAGAGGGCGCTGCCCCCTCGGCAGGCGGCAGGCGGCCTCGGCGGCCATAAGCTCAAGGACGGGGGTCGGCAGGCCCGAGACCGCGAGCGCGCGCGGCTCACTCCGCAAGCACTCCTCAGGGAGCGCCGAAAAAAGCTCCCGTGCCTCGCGCAGCTCAAGGAGAGCGCGGATACGCATGAGCACGGCGTTACCTCGAATAGCGGTTCATGGCCGCCTCACACTCGCCGCGCACAATGAGAGACACGGCATCGGCGATGTCGGAAAGGCGCCCGTCGATCGCGCGGCGGTCCTCCTCCGAGAAGCGGCCAAGCACCCAGTCGATGAGGGGATAATCGGGCCGCGGCTTTTCGCCAACGCCGATCTTCACGCGGACAAAGTCCTCGCTCCCCAGGCGCGCAATGACGCTTTTGAGGCCGTTGTGGCCGCCCGCCGAGCCGCGGCGGCGGATGCGGAAGCGGCCGGGGGCAAAGCTGATATCGTCGCAAAGGACGATGATGCGCTCGGGCGGGATCTTATAAAAGGCAGCGGCGGGGGCAATGGCGTCCCCCGACGAATTCATAAAGGTCTCGGGCTTCATGAGAAGCACACGCACCCCGCCAAGGGTCGCCTCGCCCACAAGGGCGTTGTACTTGGCTCGGTCAATGCGCGCGCCCGCGGCGGCGGCAATGGCGTCAAGCGCCAAAAAGCCCGCATTGTGGCGGGTGTTCTTATATTCGCTCCCGGGGTTTCCAAGCCCTGCCACGATCGCCGTGACGGGGGCCGAGCGAGAGGAAGCTTCACTCCCGATCTTACGGAACAGCTCAAAGATATCGGCCATACATCCTCCTTTTGGCAAGGGAAGGCGGTGAGGAAAGCTCACCGCCCACAGTTATTTGTCTTCCTTGATGAGGATCATGTCCTCGGCGTACGGCAGCTTCTCGATCACGCCGCAAAGCACGTGCCACTCAGAAAGCTTGTGGTGGCGGCGTGCGTAATAGATGTTGATGAGCGTCTCATAGTTTAAGGTCACGGTACGCATCTGATTGTAGCTTGAGGGGAGAAGCTGGATCATATCGTGCCAGTCGGCCTTGTCCTTGGTTTCAAGGTAACGGCCGCGGGCCGCCTCAAGGTAGGCGATCACCCCGTCAAGAACGCGGAGAGCGTCCTCACTCATACGGTCGCAGCTGAAGTCCGCCCGCTCGAAGGTCTTAGCGTGGATCTTGTGCATCGTAGAGCAGGAGTTGGCCACGGTAGCCACCTTGTAGGTATCAAACTCCTTCCACCAATAGAGGGGGGCCGTGATGTCCATGGAGACAAAGATCTGGCGCAGGTACTTGCGGTGGTCACTCCCCGACACCGAAAGGCGGTGGCAGAGCGCGCGGTCGTTTTCACCGAGGACATAGTTCCCCTCCCCGTCATAATAGCTGTCCGAGCGGTCCCAGCTGTTCATCGGATTTCTGGCGCCGCGCACGGCGTTTTCCATATTCATGACCGAAACTCTTTCGACGGTGATCATCCCTTATCTCCTATCTACTATGTATAGTTATAATAATACTATTCGTAGCATACCATAAACTCCGCCCTCTTGTCAACCCGATGATGAAAATTCCGCCGCCGCGAAGGGGCAAAACTTGTTTTTGGGGTTGCACTTCCTCCTTGGCGGTGCTATAATACTGTATAGCTACTCTGTAGCTATCGCAAGGAGGTGAGGGTATGAGCACAGCCGTCCGCCGTCTTTTCGGCGGCAAGCGCCACGATCGGGATATGACCGAGGGCAGCATTGCGAAAAACCTTTGGCTCTTTGCCCTGCCCCTCATGGTAGGGAACCTCTTTCAGCAGCTGTACAACATGGTGGACACCTGGACGATCGGGCAGACGGGAAACAGCGGCGCCTATGCCGCCGTCGGCAACGTGGCCGCCATCATCAACATTCTCATCGGCCTTTTCTCGGGCCTTGCCAGCGGCGCCGGCGTTGTCATCTCGCGCTTCTATGGCGCCCATGACGAGGAAAGGCTCTCCCGTGCGGTGCATACGGCGGTGGCCATGACGCTTGTCCTTTCGGCCGTGTTCACGGCGGTGGGCGTTCTTCTGACGCCCTCCATTCTGCGCCTGATGCTTGGGGGCGAGGAGAACGAGGTGTTCGCCTACGCCAAGGAATATCTGACCATCTATTTTGCGGGCCTTGCGGGGCTTCTCATCTATAACATGGGCGCCGGCATCCTCCGCGCGGTGGGAGACTCCCGCCACCCCTTCTATTTCCTTTTGGTGTCGGCCGTCACCAACATCGTCCTTGACCTGTTCTTTGTGTTTGCCCTCGGTATGGGGGTGGCCGGCGTGGCGCTGGCCACCGTCATCGCACAGGCCCTCTCGGCGGTGCTTACCGTCATAACGCTTCTACGCACGCCGTCCGCGGTGCGCGTAACGCCGGGAGCGATCGGCATTGACACGGCGATCTTAAAAAGGATCGTCATCATCGGTATTCCCGCGGCGATCCAGCTGGCGCTGACCGCCTTCTCCAATGTGTTCGTACAGTCCTATATTGCGGGCGTCAACGTCTCCTCGGTTGCCGAGCAGACGGCGGTGCTGGGGGGCTGGACCACCTACTCAAAGATCGATCAGTTCCTCTTTCTTCCCTCGCAATCGCTGGCCCTCGCTGCCACCACCTTGGTGGGGCAGTGCCTTGGCGCCGGGGACGCCGCGCGCGCGCGGCGCGGCATTTTGACCGCCTGCCTTCTGGCGCTCTCTGTCACCGTGCCGGCCACGGGCCTCATTATGCTGGCGGCCCCCACTCTTGCGGGCATCCTCACCGCCGACGCCGCGATCGTGGAGTACGCAACGCTGCTTCTCCGCTATATCACGCCCTTTTACGTCTTTACCTGCCTCAACCAGACCTTTGCCTCAGGCCTGCGGGGCGCCGGCAACTCGGCAGCGCCCATGGTCATTATGCTCTCGGCCTTTGTCGGCTTCCGCCAGCTGTATCTCTTTATCGTATCGAGCTATATCTCCAACAACCTCTTGCCGATCGCCTTCTCCTACCCCGCGGGCTGGGCCATGTGCTGCCTCTGCCTTTCCGTGTATTATATCTTTTATAAATTCAAGGCCGAGGCGCCCGCCCCTGCCGAAAAAGAAAAGGAAGTTTCCGCCGCATGAAAAATCTCTTCAAAAAGCTCCGCGCCTTTTGCGTGAAGAACAAAAAGACGATCGTCTCCTTTCTTGTGATCCTTCTCGGCGTTGTGGCCGTCTCGGCCCTGACGGCGGGGATCCTTGCCGCCTTTGACATCATTTACTTTGAGGGCATTGACCCGAAGTTCAATGCCGAGCTGTTCCAAGAGTTCAAGGACGAGTGGTACGGTGCGCTGCTCTTTGTCCTTTTGCAGATCGTACTCAGCATGCTTCTCTGCGTGATCCCCGGCATCTCCATGGCGTTTATCCTCCTCAGCCAGACGGTGATCTACCCCGTGGCGTGGCAGTCCTTCCTGCTTTGCTTTGTGAGCGTTGTGGCCGCCTCGACCGCCATGTACCTCATCGGCCGCTTTGGGGGGTACGCCCTCTGCGTAAAGCTCCTCGGCAAGGAGGATTGCGACCACGCGCTCTCGCTTCTCCGCAACAAGGGCACCTTCTTTTTCCCCTTTATGATGCTCTTTCCCTTCTTCCCCGACGAGGCCCTGACCATGGTGGCGGGCACCGTCAGGATGAAGCTTTCCTGGTTCATCCCCTCGATCCTTGTGGCGCGCGGCATCGGCATCGCCACGATCACCTTTGGCCTTTCCGCCATTCCGTTTGACAGATTTACCACCGCCTGGCACTGGATCGGCTTTGTGCTTCTCGTCGCTGTCGGCGTCGGCGCGATCTTCTTCGGCGCACATAAGTTCAGCAAGTATATGGAAAGGCAGAACGCCGACCCCGAGGAAAAGTAAAATAAAAAAGAGCCCTGTGGGCTCTTTTTTATTGGCCTTGCTTTTTCTTAATGCGCCGCCAATTGAAAAAGGCGTACACATCGTTTAAGAAGAACATCGAAAAGCAAACAACGACCGAAAGGTAGGAGATGTCGGTGAGGGTGGCCAGCACCCACAGAACGACAAGCACAAGGTCGTTGGCGGCGTACGCGAGGGCAAACCACGGGCTCCTGCGGAAGGTGAGATACACGGCGAGGAAGCTGGTGGCCACCGACACGGTGGAGGGGATGAGGTTGGCGGTGCCAAAGGCGCCGAGGACAAAGTAAAAAACGACCGTCACAAGAGCGGTGAGGGTGGGGGCGAGGAATGCGTCCAGCCGCGTAAGGGCGGCCACGCGCACCTCGCTCCTTTTGCCGCCGTACGAATTTTTGAGCCAAGACCAGAGCGAAAGCACCGCCATAGGCACGGTCATACCGACGTAGGTCAGCATCTCGCCGTAATAGGCAAAGGAATACGATATGACGGCGTAAAGCACGCCAAAGACCACGCACAGCGCCTGACCGAGGGGGTTCCCCTTGGCACAGAAGATGAGCGCCGTCACCCCGATGAGCGAGGCCACAAGCGAGGGGGCGCCGTCCCCGCCGAAGATCCGGTAAAAGACAAGGATCACCGAGATCGAAAGGAGCCAAAGCCCCCATTCGGTCGGTGAAAAATAGCGCAAAAGCGCCCGTATGCGTTGCATAAAGCACCTC
>JAZRAU010000053.1:0-16683 GCA_045634705.1 Eubacteriales bacterium
GCCTTGAACGAGCTTGGCGGCAAGAACGGCATCGGCCTTCTCGACATCGTGGAAAACCGCCTTGTCGGCATGAAGTGCCGCGGCGTGTACGAGACCCCCGGCGGAGCGATCCTCTACAAGGCGCACAGCGTTCTTGAAAGCATCTGCCTTGACAAGATGACGCTTCACGAGAAGCAGAAGCTTTCGATCACCTTTGCGGAGCTGGTCTACAACGGCCAGTGGTTCACGCCTCTGCGTGAGGCCCTTTCCGCCTTCGTTGACAAAACGCAGGAGAAGGTCACGGGTAAGGTGCGCCTCAAGCTCTACAAGGGCAATATGATCAACGCCGGCGTGTGGAGCGACTACTCGCTGTACAGTGAGGAGATCGCCACCTTCGGCGAGAGCGACTACAACCAGAAGGATTCCGAGGGCTTCATCAACCTCTATGGCCTTCCCATCAAGGTGCAGGCGCTCGTCGACGCGAAGAACGCGAAGAAGTAAGAAAAAATCAAGGTGCCGTCCCATGAGGCCACAGCCTCGGGGCGGCCACCTTTCGTGTAAGGAGACACCGTTTATGGCTAAAATGTGGGCGGGCAGACCCGCCGCCGAGACCGATACGCTGGCCGACGAATTCAATTCCTCGATCGCCGTTGACGGGCGCATGTACCGTGAGGACATCACGGGCAGCATGGCCCACGCCGCGATGCTTTCTAAGTGCGGCATCATTAGAGAGGACGAGGCCGACGCCCTCATTGCGGGGCTTTCGGAGATCCTTTCCGACCTTGACGAGGGGCGCCTTACGATCGACCCCACGGCCGAGGACATTCACATGTTCGTTGAGGCGGTCCTCACCGAGCGCCTTGGCGACGTGGGCAAAAAGCTCCACACGGCGCGCAGCCGTAACGACCAGGTGGCGCTCGACTTCCGTATGAATCTGCGCGGTGAGTGTGAGGCGATCACCGAGGCCGTCCTTTCGCTGGTCGCGGCGCTCACCGACCGCGCTGAGGCCGAGGCTGAGACGGTCATGCCCGGCTACACCCACCTGCAGCGCGCCCAGCCGATCACCTTCGGCCACCACCTGATGGCCTACGCCTATATGCTCCTGCGCGATGCCGACCGTCTCTCGGATTGCCGCCGCCGCATGAACCTCTCCCCGATCGGCTCCTGCGCTCTCGCCGGCACCACCTACCCGACCGACCGCCGCTTTGAGGCCGAGCGCCTCGGCTTTTTCGGCGTTGTCGAGAACAGCCTTGACGGCGTGTCGGACCGCGACTTTGCCGTTGAGCTTCTCTCGGCGCTCTCGCTCCTTATGGTGCATCTTTCCCGCTTTGCCGAGGAGCTGATCCTCTGGTCGAGCTGGGAGTTCAAGTTCATTGAGCTGTCGGATGCCTACACCACGGGCTCCTCGATCATGCCGCAAAAGAAGAACCCCGATATGGCCGAGCTTGTCCGCGGCAAGACGGGCCGCGTGTTCGGCGACCTTATGGCCCTGCTCACCACCCTCAAGGGCCTGCCCCTTGCCTACAACAAGGACATGCAGGAGGACAAGGAGGGCGTGTTTGACGCCGTCGATACCGTCAAGCTGTGCCTTAACATCATGACGCCCATGGTCACAACCATGAGGACAAACGCCGGCAACATGAAAAAAGCGGCCGAGGGCGGCTTCATCGGTGCCACCGACCTTGCCGACTACCTGGTCGGTAAGGGGCTCCCCTTCCGCTCTGCCTACAAGATCGCGGGCGGGCTTGTCGCTCATTGCATCAAGAACGGGGAAACGCTGGAGACCCTGCCCCTCTCGGTCTACCGCGAGCATTGCGACCAGATTGACGAGGGCGTGTACGGGGCGGTCGACCTTCTCACCTGCGTTCGCCGCCGCACCTCGCTCGGCGGCACCTCGCCCGAGTCGGTGCGCGCGCAGGTCGCCTCGGTAAAGGAGAAGCTTACAAAATGACAAAGGTATTCATTGACGGCTCGGCGGGCACCACCGGCCTTCGCATCTATGAGCGCCTGGCCGCGCGCCGTGACCTCACCCTCATCACCCTTGACGAGGAGCTTCGCAAGGATCCCCTGGCGCGCCGCGCCGCCCTGCATGAGGCCGATGTGGCCTTCCTGTGCCTGCCCGACGATGCCGCGCGTGAGTCGGCCGCCCTCGCCGAGGGAGCCGATACCGTGGTGATCGACACGTCCACCGCCCATAGGACGGCGGACGGCTGGACCTACGGCTTCCCTGAGCTTGTGGGCCGCGAGGCGATCGCCGCCTCGCGCCGCATCGCCAACCCCGGCTGCCACGCCTCGGGCGCGATCGCGCTCATCGCCCCCCTCGTCCGCGCGGGGATCCTCTCGCCGACGGCGCGCCTTTCGCTCTTTTCGCTCACGGGCTATTCGGGCGGCGGCAAAAAAATGATCGCCGAGTACGAGGCCGAGGAGCGCGATCCCCTCTTGGCGGCCCCCCGCGCCTACGGCCTTTCGCAGGGGCATAAGCACCTGCCCGAGATCCTTTCGGTGTGCGGCCTTAAGGAAACGCCCGTCTTTGTTCCGGTCGTTGCCCCCTACTATGCGGGCATGGAGGTCACACTCCCCCTGCACGGTGCCGACATCGGCGTGGGCATCGGGACGGTGCGCGAGTGTCTTTGCGCCGCGTATCCCGCGGGGTCGGGCCTTGTCGCTTACTGCGATGCCGATGAGGGCGGCTTCCTCTCGGCGGCGGCACTTTCCGGCCGCGACGATATGCAGGTGGCCGTCTATGGGAACGATGAGCGCATGACGCTCGTCTCTCGCTTCGATAATCTTGGCAAGGGTGCCTCGGGCGCCGCCATTCAGAATATGAACATCACCCTCGGCGTGGCCGAGGATACGGGACTTATCATTGGAGGAAACTGATATGCTGAAGCTGACAAGCGGCGGCGTGACCGCCGCCCTCGGATTTACCGCCTCGGGCGTGCATTGCGGCATCCGCCACAACCGCACGAAGAAGGACCTTTCGCTCATCGTCTCAAAGACGCGCGCCTCGGCGGCCGCCGTTTACACCCAAAACCTTGTGAAGGGCGCTCCCCTCACCGTGACAAAGCGTCACCT
Organism: Eubacteriales bacterium; assembly: GCA_045634705.1. Lineage (GTDB taxonomy): Bacteria > Bacillota > Clostridia > Oscillospirales > CAG-272 > UBA1740. The sequence goes on from JAZRAU010000053.1 coordinate 3,055, forward strand.
TGAGGACGGCTACGCCCGCGCCATTCTCTGCAACAGCGGCAACGCCAACACCTGCAACGCGGGGGGCGTGGAGCTGGCCGAGGAGATGTGCGCCCTCGCCGCTGAGGCGCTCGGCTTTGCCGCCGAGGATATGGTCGTGGCCTCTACGGGCGTCATCGGCCAGCCCCTGCCCCTTGAGCCGATCAAGGCGGGGATCCCCTCGCTCGTCGCCGCCCTCTCGCCCGAGGGCAGCACCGCCGCCGCCGAGGGCATCATGACCACCGACGTTGCCAAAAAGGAGATCGCCGTGGAGTTCACCGTCGGCGGTAAGACCTGCCGCCTCGGCGGTATCGCCAAGGGCAGCGGTATGATCCACCCGAACATGGCCACGATGCTCGTCTTTCTGACGACAGATGCCGCCATTGCCCCCGCGATGCTAAAGAAGGCCCTCTCGACCGACATCGCCTCGACCTTCAATATGATCTCGATCGACGGTGACACCTCGACAAACGATATGGTCGTGGTGCTGGCCAACGGCATGGCGGGGAACGCCGAGATCACGGAGGATGGCGCCGATTTTGCCGCCTTTATGCAGGCCCTCAACACCGTCACCACCCACCTCTGCCGCATGATCGCAGGGGACGGCGAGGGTGCCACCAAGCTCCTCGAATGCCGCGTGACGGGCGCCGCCGACGAGGCGACCGCCAAGACCTGCGCCAAGAGCGTGATCTGCTCCAGCCTTGTCAAGGCCGCCATGTTCGGCGCGGACGCCAACTGGGGCCGTGTGCTTTGCGCCCTCGGCTATGCGGGCGCCGACATTGACGTTACCCGCGTGGGCGTCTCCTTCCGTTCGCGGAAGGGGACCGTGGAGGTCTGCCGTAACGGTGCGGGCGTTCCCTTCTCGGAGGATGAGGCCAAGGCCGTGCTTCTTGAGCGGGAGATCGAGATCCTCGTCACGCTCGGTATGGGCGATGCCGCCGCCACCGCGTGGGGCTGTGACCTGACCTACGATTATGTGAAGATCAACGGTGACTACCGTACCTGAGGTGACGTATGTACGAAGAAGTATCGAATGCCGAGCGCGCAGAGATCCTCTGTCAGGCGCTCCCCTATATCCGCCGTTATAACGGCAAGGTCGTTGTTGTCAAGTACGGCGGCAACGCCATGATCAACGAGACCTTAAAGCAGCAGGTCATGGAGGACATCGTCCTTCTCTGGCTTGTCGGCGTGAAGGTCGTGCTTGTCCACGGCGGCGGCCCCGAGATCTCGGATCTTATGGCCCGCCTTGGCAAGGAGCCCGTCTTTGTGGACGGCCTGCGCGTCACCGACAAGGAGACGGTGGACATCGTCCAGATGGTGCTGGCGGGCAAGGTCAACAAAACGCTTGTCAACCTGCTGGAGAGCCGCGGCGGCAAGGCCATGGGCATCTCGGGCATCGACGGCCGCCTGATTGAGGCCGAGATGAAGAACGAGAAGCTCGGCTACGTCGGCAACATCAAAAAGATCCACATAAGGCCCGTCACCGACCTTTTGGAAAAGGGCTATATCCCCGTCGTCTCCACCGTCGGCTGTGACAGGGACGGGAACACCTACAACATCAACGGCGACACCGCCGCCGCCTACATCGCGGGCGCCCTTGGAGCCGAGCGTCTCATCATGATGACCGACATCGCGGGAATTCTCCGTGATAAGGACGATCCCAAAACCCTCATCCCCGAGATCACGGTCAGCGAGGCCGCGCAGCTGCAGGGCGAGGGTGTCATCTCGGGCGGGATGATCCCCAAGGTCAACTGCTGTGTTGAGGCCATCGAGCGGGGCGTTGAAAACGTCATCATTATGGACGGCCGCATCCCACACTCGATCCTTATGGAGATCCTCACCGATGAGGGCGCGGGTACCATGGTCAAGGGGGACAAGGCATGAGCTTCAAGTCGATCGACGATACCTACGTGGCCGCCACCTACAAGCGCTTTCCGCTTGAGCTTGTGCGCGGCGAGGGCTCGCTCCTCTACGGGGCCGACGGCCGCCGCTACATCGATATGGGGTCGGGCATCGGCGTGACCGCCTTCGGCCATGCGGACGCCGCCTGGATCGCGGCTGTGACCGCCCAGCTTTCGGCGGTGGCGCACACCTCAAACCTCTATTACACCGAGCCCTGCGCGCGCCTTGCCGAGGCGCTCTGCAACCGCACGGGCATGGCCCGCGTGTTCTTCGCAAACTCAGGCGCCGAGGCCAACGAGTGCGCCATTAAGGTGGCCCGTAAGCACGCCGCCGACGTCCGCGGCCTCGATAACGCCGTGATCGTCACGCTGAAAAACAGCTTCCACGGCCGCACGCTGACCACTCTTGCCGCCACCGGCCAGGAGCATTTCCACAAGCTCTTTCAGCCTCTCACCCCCGGTTTTATCCACGCAGAGGCCGAGAACATCGAGGAAATGCAAAGAATACTTGACGAATACCCCGTTGCCGCCGTGCTGCTGGAATGCGTGCAGGGCGAGGGTGGTGTCAACGCCCTTTCGGGCGAGTACCTTGTGGCCGTTGAGCGTGCCGTGCATGAGCGCGGCGCCCTGCTTATGATCGATGAGGTGCAAACGGGCAACGGCCGCACGGGCGCGCTGTACGCCTATCAGCATTACGGCCTGCATCCTGACGTCGTCACCACGGCCAAGGGCCTTGGCGGCGGCCTGCCGATCGGCGCCTGCCTTATGGCGGAGGGCGTTTCTGGCATCCTCGGCTACGGCGACCACGGCTCGACCTTTGGCGGCAACCCCGTCGCCGCCGCAGGCGCCCTCTCGATCCTCTCGCGCATTGATGACGCGCTCCTTTCCTCGGTCAAGGAAAAGAGCGAACGCATCTTTAAGGCGCTTACGGGCGCCAAGGGAGTGAAGTCGGTCTCGGGCCTTGGCCTTATGATCGGCATTGAGACGGTCCGCCCCGCCGCCGAGGTGGTGGCCGACTGCAACGCCGCGGGCGTCCTTTGCCTGACGGCCAAAACCAAGGTGCGGCTTCTGCCCGCACTCAACATTGACGATGCGGTGCTGGACGAGGCGATCTCGGTGATCCTTGCCGCCGCCGCAAAAGGAGTAGAAGCATGAACATGAAAGGCAAAAGCTTTCTGAAGCTCCTCGACCTCACAAGCGAGGAGATCGCGGGGCTTCTTGACCTCGCCGCCGAGCTTAAGGCCAAGAAAAAGGCGGGGACCCCCCACCGCCTCTGCGAGGGCAAGTCGATCGCCCTCATCTTTGAGAAGACCTCAACGCGCACGCGCTGCGCCTTTGAGGTGGCCGCCGCCGACCTCGGTATGCACCCCACCTATCTCGATCCTCAGGGCTCGCAGATCGGCAAAAAGGAGAGCATTCCCGACACGGCCCGCGTGCTGGGGCGTATGTTTGACGCCATTGAGTACCGCGGCTTCGGTCAGGAGCTGGTCGAGGCGCTGGCCGCCTATGCGGGCGTGCCCGTCTACAATGGCCTGACCAACGAGTTCCACCCCACGCAGATCCTCGCCGATTTCCTCACCATTCGTGAGCATCTTGGCGAGCTTCGCGGCAAAAAGCTCGTGTATATGGGGGATGCGCGCTACAACATGGGCAATTCGCTCATGGTCGGCTGTGCCAAAATGGGCATGCACTTCGTGGCCGCCGCGCCCGAAAAGTATTTCCCCGATGCCGCCCTTGTGGCCGAGTGCCGCGCGATCGCCGAGAAAACCGGCGCCACGATCACCCTCAGCGCCGATCCCATGGAGGCCACCCGCGGTGCCGACGTCATCTACACCGACGTCTGGGTGTCCATGGGTGAGCCCGACGCCGTCTGGGAGGAGCGCATCCGTGACCTCACCCCCTACCGCGTCACCGCCGAGCTTATGGCAAACGCGGGCAAGCAGTGCCGCTTTATGCACTGCCTCCCCGCCTTCCACGACCTCGGTACGACCGTCGGCAAACAGATCCACGAGAAATTCGGCCTCACCTGCATGGAGGTGACAGATGAGGTCTTTGAGAGCGAGGCCTCGATCGTCTTTGATGAGGCGGAAAACAGGATGCATACGATCAAGGCCGTCATCGCCGCCACTCTCGCGGGATAATTTTGCGCTCTGCACCGCCTCGGACCACAACCATGCTCGCTGTACCTCTCGTACAGCTTCGCAGTGTCCCGATACCATTTCCTGTACCACAAAAAAGACCGCCTTGCGGTCTTTTTTTGTGGCTTTTTTCCTATTTTCACGGCATGTTTTTGACAAAGTGACGAAAAGGGGCGGGGCGCCTTGACAGAGATTTGCGGTATTTGCTATAATTAAGGTAGTCTTTGATATCCCTTGAGGAAAATCGAGCGAAGGCTCACGGATAGGCCGTCCGTACAGGACGGTCGGAAAGGTTACTATGAAAAAGAGAATTTCGGTGCTTCTCCTCTCGCTGCTGCTTGCGGCCTCCTTCCTGCTGTCGTCCTGCAGTCTTATGCTTGGCACAGGGAACGGCGGCGGCACGACGGCGACGCCCCCCGAGGCGCCCACGGTGGTGTCCTGCCAAAAGGTAGTGTCGAACGGCCTTGTTGACACCTGGCGCATCACCTTCTCGGACAATTCCACGGCCGAGTTCACCGTGACGAACGGTGCCGCCGGTGCGGCGGGCGAGTCCCCGACCGTTACCAAGTGTGAGAAGGTCACCACCAACGCCGAGGGTGACGTTTACCGCATCACCTTTTCGGACAAAAAGACGGCTGACTTTACGGTCAAAAAGGGTCAGGACGGCCAGAACGGTACCTCGCCCACCGTCCTCTCCTGCACCAAGGTCAGCACGGTAGGCCTCGTTGACACCTGGCGCATCACCTTCTCGGACAATTCCACGGCTGAGTTCACCGTGAAGAATGGCACGGGCGGCACCGGCACGGGCGGCTCCTCCGTCCCCGAGGACTGGCAGAGCATCGTTGACATCGTGAACCTCCTTGCCGATGCACTCATCGAAAAGGAGCCGAGCGGCAACTCCTCAGTGACCGACGGCGGTGCTACCACGGCCAACCAAAACAAGAGCAACACCGCCATCAAGGGCTGGGGCGGCCCCATGACCAAGGCCGTCATGTTCGGCGATGCCGAGAAGGTCTTCGGGCTGAAGCTCAACCAGTTTGCCTTCTTCACGCAGCCTGCGGGCACGGCGCCCTCGGTCGGCGCAACGATCACCCTGCAGATCGAGGTCCGCAAGGTAACGGGGCCCAACACCTCCACCCTCTTTAAGACCTACACCGCCACCGTTGTCACCAACGGCCTTGACGATTACTTTGTGGATGTGGAGATCCCCGCCTCGGATTTTGCGACCTTTGCTAAGGACGAGATCTTTATCCTCGGCTTTAACCCCGTAAGCGCCGATGGCATCCGTCTGTCCCCCTCGTACAGCGATGCCTATGCCATTCCGGAGGAGACCTACGAGTACAATAACGGCACACGCCCCTCCTACTGCATCTATTACCAGCATAACAGGGTCGAACCGAACGCCTCCTCCACCGGTGTGTATCCCGACATTACCTTTGTTACAGGCTACCGTGACGGTGGCGTTGTCAACATTCCGAGCGGCGGTGGCACCGCCACTCCCGAGGAGGAAGAGGACATGGATATTCTGAAGCTTCCCAAGCAGTACGACCTTGTGGTCGGCGATACCTTTGAGCTGTTCTACAAGGGCATCACCCTCTGCCTTGACAGCGACGTCTTTGCTTACGAGCTTTCCTATTCCGACGGTGTGAACCGCGGCTCGAATTACAGCCGCAAGTACGTTTGGAAGCCGACGGAGGCCGGCACCCACACTCTGAAGATCGCCGTGCGCGATAACCTTGGTAAGATCCTCGACGAGGAGGAGGTCACGATCAACGTGGTGGCAAAGCCCACCTCCCCGACAAGCGAGAAGAACGTTCTCATCGTCGGTGACTCGCTGACAAACGGCGGCCTTTGGGTGAATGAGCTCTACCGCCGCCTTTGCGGAACGGGTGGCACGCCTGCGGGCCACGGCCTCACCAACATCAACTTCCTCGGCACGCGCGAGGTCGAAGGGACCGACGGCAAGGTGCGCTACGAGGGATACGGCGGCTGGAATTACAACTCCTACACCACCGCCTACACACAAAGAAACTACTTCCGCTACGTGGACATCGACCCCGCCGTGACCGATTCCACAAAGCTCGTTCAGCACTCGGTCTATCGGGACGGCCAGGGCCAGTATTGGAAGGTCGAGACCATTGAGAGAACGCGCCTGAAGCTCATCTGCGTCACGAAGGACGGCGCCACCAATGTGGACGCCAAGGTGATGACCGCCTCGGGCACGCTCAACCTGTACAGCGGCGATACCACCGTGACCAGCATTCCTTATACGAACGCCGTAGCGGCTGAGGGCAACCCCTTCTGGAATGCCACCACGGGCAAGGTCGACTTTACGTCTTACGCCAAATCGCAGGGCGTGAACGTCGATGGCGGCGAGGGGATCGACGAGATGATCATCTTCCTCGGCTGGAACCACTATGAGGACAGTCCCACGCGGTTCAAGTCCCGGGCCAAGGAGCTCATCGATCTCATGCACGCCGAGTTCCCCGAGTGCCACATCACCCTTGTGACGCTTCAGCTCCCCTCGCGTGACGGCTTCGGCACGTCCTACGGGCTCGGCTGGAACTATTACGAGAGGATGAACATGGTGTACGACTTTGCGGAGGTCTATGAGGAGATCGCGGCGGATGCCAATTACTCCTCCTTCGTCTCGGTCGTCAGCACGGCGGGTCAGTTTGATGCCGAGTACAACTACCCGACCGAGAAGGACAACGGCAACACCCGCTATCCGTTGCCGAACACGATGCAGTCAAACGGCGTTCACCCGAACGACGCGGGCCGCTACCAGATCGCGGATGCGGTGTACCGTCACCTCTGCACACGCCTCCAGTAATTCTCCCCAAGGGCGCCCTGCCTCGGCAGGGTGCCCTCTCTTTCTTGCCCCCGCGCCTTTTCCAAAAAACTTTCCGTTATTTTATAAAAACCCCTTGACTTTACCGCTTTAGCGTGATAAAATATCGGGGTAAATACAGAAAGAGAGGAAAATCTCTATGGAAGCTTTGCGTACGCCGGCGGCCGACCGTCTTTTTGAGGCGATCCTGCGCCTCTCTACGCTTGAGGAATGCTATGCGCTCTTTGAGGATCTTTGCACCATTCGCGAGATCCGCGATCTTTCCCAGCGGTACGAGGTGGCCGTGATGCTGGGGGAGGGGAAGTCCTATCAGGAGATCGCGGGGAAAACGGGGGCCTCGACCGCCACCATTTGCCGCGTCAACAAATGCCTTATGTACGGCTCGGGCGGCTATCGCTCGGCGCTTTCGGGAGGGGAAAAATGAAGCTTTCGGATACCGTTCTCAAATACGAGGAGACCGTGGCGCTGGCTCTCCGTGAGCTGTATGGCGAAAACGGCTATGCCCCCTTCCGCATGAGCCGCTTTGAGGAATACGATCTTTACGTCCGCAACAAGTCCTTCCTTGTGTCGGACAGCGTCATTACCTTCACCGATACCGACGGTAAGCTCATGGCCTTGAAGCCCGACGTTACGCTTTCGATCGTCAAAAACTGCCGCCCCTCGCGTGGCGCGCAGGAAAAGGTCTATTACAACGAGAACGTCTTTCGCCCCTCGCGCGGCACGCACGCCTTCCGTGAGATCGGGCAAACGGGGCTTGAGTGCATCGGTGATCTTGATACCGTGGCGCTTTCCGAGGTCGTGCGCCTTGCGGCCGAGAGCCTTGCGCTCATTGACGGCAATTACGTGCTTGACCTTTCGCACCTCGGCGTTGTTTCCGCCGCGATTGACGCCCTCGGCGTTGACGGGGCGTGCCGCTCGGGGCTGCTGGGTGCCCTTGCGGGGAAAAATCCCCACGGCGTCCGCGCCCTGCTCAGCGAGGCGGGGATAGCGCCCAAAGCGGGGGAGCCGCTGCTGGCACTCCTCACCGCCGAGGGGGATCCCGCCGCCGTTCTTTCTCGCCTTTTTGCGGTTTTTGCCGATAACGCTGCCGCCACCGCCGCGCTTTCTGAGCTGTCCGCCGTTATTGCGGCGCTCGGTGAGGGCGTTTGCGTGCGCCTTGACTTCTCGGTCGTGCACGATATGAATTATTACAGCGGCATCGTTTTCCGCGGCTTTGTGCCCGGCGTGTCCGCGGGCATTCTCTCGGGCGGACAGTACGACCGCCTGGTCAAAAAGCTGGGCCGTGCCTCGGGCGCTGTCGGCTTTGCCGTGTATCTTGATCTTCTTGAGGAGCGCACCCCAAGGAGGGAAGCGACCGACTGTGACGTCTTTCTCCTTTATGGGGAGGACGACGACCCCGCGGCGGTGCTGGCCGCCGCCCGTGCCCTGCGCTGTGACGGGGCGCGTATCCGTACGGGGAGCGCGCTTCCCGAGGGCGTGCGATGTGGCCGTGTTTTGAAGATGAAGGAGGTGGAGGCCTGATGGAGATGCTGAACGTGGCCCTGCCGAAGGGCCGTCTTGGCGAGCGTGTGCTCTCGCTTTTTGAGGAGGCGGGCTTCCCCTGCCCCGCCATTCATGAGCCGGGCCGCCGCCTTGTGTTTGAGAACCCTGAGGTCGGCGTGCGCTACTTTTGGGTCAAGCCCTCGGACGTGTCGATCTACGTTGAGCGCGGCGCCGCCGACATCGGCGTTGCGGGGCGCGACATTCTTCTCGAATATAAGCCCGACGTTTATGAGCTTTTTGACCTTGGCATCGGCAAATGCCGTATGGCCGTGGCCGCCCCGGTCGGCTTCCGTGACAACCGCGACCGCACCCTGCGTGTGGCCACCAAGTTCGGGAGGATCGCCAAGGCGTATTATGCGTCCCTTGGCCGTGAGATCGATATGATCCACTTGAACGGCTCGATCGAGCTTGCGCCTATCCTCGGTCTTTCCGACGTCATTGTGGACATCGTGGAGACGGGCTCGACGCTCCGTGAAAACAATCTTGAGGTGGTGGAGGAGATCGTTCCGATCTCGGCTCGCCTCATCGCCAACAAGGCGGCCACCAAGTTTAAGGGTGAGGCCATTGGCAGGATCCTTGCCGCCCTCACCGAGAAAGAAGGACAAAAATGATCCGCATTATGAATTCTGCCGATACGCCGAAGGAGGAGATCCTCTCGCGTACGCTTCCCACCGCCTCCGTGGAGGGCGCCGTCGCGGACATCATCGCCGAGGTGCGGCGTGACGGGGATGCCGCGCTCTACCGCTTCTGTGAGCGCTTTGATAAGGCAAAGCTCACCTCTCTCCTTGTCACTCCCGAGGAGATCGCCGAGGCGCGCGCCACGGTCTCTCCCGAGCTTTTGCGTGTCCTTGAGCGCGCGGCCGAGAACATCCGCCGCTTCCACGAGCAGCAAAAGCGCACGGGCTTTATCCTTGCGGAGGAGGAGGGCGTGGTGCTTGGCCAGCGTGTGATCCCCGTCGACCGCGCAGGGCTTTACGTGCCCGGCGGCACCGCCGCTTACCCCTCGACCGTCCTTATGGACGCCATCCCCGCGCGTGTGGCGGGTGTCCGTGAGATCGTTATGGTCACTCCCCCGAACGCCGAGGGCAAGGTGGCCCCTGCGATCCTTGCCGCCGCCTCGGTGGCGGGCATTGACCGCATCTTCAAGCTTGGCGGCGCGCAGGCCATTGCCGCGCTTGCCTACGGCACCGAGAGCGTGCCGCGCGTTGATAAGATCGTCGGTCCCGGCAACGCCTACGTGGCCGAGGCGAAAAAGCAGGTCTTTGGCGCGGTTTCCATTGATATGATCGCCGGCCCCAGCGAGATCCTCATTGTGGCGGACGGAGGGTCGAACCCCCGCGTCCTCGCCGCTGACCTACTCTCGCAGGCCGAGCATGACCGTGAGGCCAGCGCCGTGCTTCTGACCGATGACGCCGCCCTCGCCGCCGCCGTTTCCGAGGAGCTGGAGCGTCAGATTCCCACCCTCTCTCGCGCCGCGATCGCCCGCGCCGCGATCGACAAACGCGGCAAGATCATCGTGGTGCCCACGATCCTTGATGCCATTGACCTTTCGAACGACCTCGCGCCCGAGCATCTGGAGCTTTGCGTGGATGCGCCCTTTGACTACCTGCCCCTTGTCCGCCACGCGGGCTCGGTCTTCCTCGGCCGTCACTGTCCCGAGGCGCTGGGGGACTACCTTGCCGGCCCCAACCACACCCTGCCGACGGGCGGCACCGCGCGCTTCTCAAGTCCCCTCTCGGTCGATGACTTTGTGAAGAAAATGCAGTATTCCTACTACACGAGGGAGGCGCTTTCGCGCGTGGCGGAGGACGTTGCGCTTTTTGCCACGGCCGAGGGCCTGACCGCCCACGCCGCCTCGGCCACCGTGCGCGGCAAGGAGGGCGTATGAGCCGCTATCTCTCCCCTCGCCTTGCCTCTCTTGTGCCCTACACCCCCGGGGAGCAGCCGAGAGAGCGCCGTTACATCAAGCTGAACACCAATGAGAGCCCCTTTCCGCCCTCGCCCCGTGCGCTGGCGGGAGCCGCGGAGGCGGCCGAGCGCTGTGCCCTCTATCCCGATCCGACCATGAAGGCTCTCCGTGAGGCCATTGCCGCGGCGCTTGACGTCACGCCCGACTGTGTCCTCCCCACCAACGGCTCGGACGAGATCCTCTCCTACGCCTTTTGTGCCTTCTGTGATAAGGACACCCCAGCGGTGTTCCCCGACATCACCTACGGCTTTTATTCGGTCTTTGCCACCCTGTACGGCGTGCCCTACCGCACGGTGCCGCTCCGCGAGGATTTCTCGGTCGACCCCTCGGATTACGCCGCGGCGGGAGGCACGGTCTTTATCGCCAATCCGAACGCCCCGACGGGCCTTGCTCTTTCTCTCGCGGCGGTTGAGGAGATCGTGAAAAGCAACCGGGAAAACGTGGTGGTGATCGATGAGGCGTATGTCGATTTTGGCGCCGAGAGCGCCGTCTCACTCACGAAGAGGTACGATAACCTGCTCGTCACGCAGACCTTCTCCAAGTCGCGCTCCATGGCGGGGGCACGCCTTGGCTTTGGCGTTGCCTCGCCCGCCCTCATCCGCGACCTTGACACCGTCAAGTATTCGCAAAATCCCTATAACGTCAACGCGATGAGCGCCGCCATGGGTATCGGCGCCCTTGCGGACGCCGATACCTTCCGCGAAAACTGTCAAAGGATCAGGGAAAGCCGCGCGTATACCGAGGCAGCGCTCAGCGCCCTCGGCTTCGCCGTCCTGCCCTCTCTGACCAACTTTGTCTTTGCCCGCCACCCGAAGATCGCGGGCGCCGACCTGTACGCCGCTCTCCGTGAGCGCGGCATCCTTGTCCGCCACTTTACCGCCCCCCGCATTGCCGACTACAACCGCATCACGGTCGGCTCGCGCGAGGACATGGAGGCGCTGGTTGCCGCCGCGAGAGCCATTTTGGAGGAAACGAAATGAGAGAAGCGAAAGTTCTCCGCAAGACCGCCGAGACCGACATTGCCCTCACCCTCTGCCTTGACGGCAAGGGGACGGCCAACGTCAAAAGCGGCGTTGGATTTTTAGACCATATGCTCACCCTCTTTGCCCGCCAGGCGCGCTTTGACCTCACCCTCACCTGTCGGGGGGATGTCGAGGTGGACGACCACCACAGCGTGGAGGACATCGGCATCGCGCTCGGGAAGGCGCTCGCGGAGGCGCTTGGGGAAAAGCGCGGCATCACGCGTTACGGCTCCGCCGTGCTTCCGATGGACGAGACGCTGGTGCTTGCGGCCCTTGACCTTTCGGGGCGCGCCCAGCTCGAATATTCGTTGGCGTTCCCCACCGAGAAGATCGGTACGTTTGACACCGAGCTTTGTAAAGAATTCTTTGCCGCATTTGTAAGAAATGCCGCTATGGCGCTGCATATCCGTCTCCTGACGGGAGAAAACTCGCATCACATTGCGGAGGCGGCCTTCAAGGGCGTTGGCCGTGCGCTCCGCGCCGCCGTGGCGATTGACGAAGCGATCGGGAACGAGATCCCGTCCACAAAGGGGGCGCTCTCGTGATCGGCATCGTGGATTACGGGGTCGGCAACCTCTTTTCGCTCCGTTCTTCCTTCGCCGCGATCGGGGCTGAGGCCACCGTCAGCCGTGATGTGCGCGTGCTGGCTTCCTGTGACCGCCTCATTCTCCCCGGCGTCGGCGCCTTCGGGGATGCCGCCCGTCGGCTCCGGGACAGCGGTATGCAGGAGCTTGTGCTTTCGGAGGCCGCGCGCGGCAAGCCGATCCTCGGCATCTGTCTTGGCATGCAGCTGCTCTTTGACCGGAGCCTTGAATACGGCGACCACGCGGGCCTTGGCCTCATTGCGGGCACCGTCCGCCCGATCGCCGAGGCGATCCCCGCAGGGCTCAAGATTCCGCACATCGGCTGGAACGCCCTGCATTTTGAAAGAGAAAACCCCCTCTTCCGCTACGTGAAGGAGGGCGACTTTGTCTATTTTGTTCATTCCTATCACGCCACAGGGTGCGAGAGCGCGACCGTGGCCGTCACCGAGTACGGGGCGCCCCTTGTGGCCGCCGTTGGGCGTGACAACATTTACGGCTGTCAGTTCCACCCCGAAAAAAGCGGCGCCGTGGGGCTTTCCATTCTCCGCGCCTTTGCTGAGGGGGAGGTGGGCGTATGCTGATCCTACCCGCCATTGACCTTTACGAGGGGCGCGCTGTCCGCCTTCTTCACGGTGACTACAAAAAAATGACGGTGTACAGCGAGGATCCCGTGGCCGTGGCCCGTGATTTTATTGCGGCGGGCGCTACCGAGATCCACGTGGTCGACCTTGAGGGCGCCCGTGACGGCACCACCCCGAACCTTGACGTTGTCGGGCGCATCGCCTCGCTCGGTGCGCGCGTGGAGATCGGCGGCGGTATCCGCTCGGAGAGTGTGGCCGATGCCTACCTTTCGGCGGGCGTTTCGCGCGTTATTCTCGGTACCGCCGCCGTCACCGATCCCGCCTTTCTCGCCTCGGCCCTTCGCCGCTTTGGGGAGGCTGTGGCCGTGGGCGTTGACATCCGTGACGGCCGTGTCGCCATTCGCGGCTGGACCGAGGTATCGGAGCTTTCGGCGCTTGATTTCTGCCGCCGCCTTGACAGCCTTGGCGTTTCCACCCTCATCTCGACCGACATCTCGCGTGACGGAGCGATGCGCGGCGCCAATCACGGGCTTTACCGCACACTGGCCGACACCCTCTCCATGAACGTCATCGCCTCGGGCGGTGTCTCCTCCATGGAGGACGTCCGTTGCCTTTCGGCGCTCGGCATTTACGGCGCGATCGTCGGCCGCGCGTATTACGAGGGCGCCATGGATCTTGCTACGGCAATTCGGGAGGCATTATGATCACCAAACGCATCATTCCCTGCCTTGACGTACGCGCGGGGCGCGTCGTCAAGGGAGTTAACTTCGAGGGGCTTTCGGACGTTTCCTCGCCCGTGGAGCTTGGCCGCTATTACAGCGACTGCGGCGCCGATGAGCTGGTGTTTTACGACATCACCGCCTCACACGAGGAGCGCCGCCTCTTTACCGACATTCTCCGTGAGGTCGCGGCCACCATTTTCATTCCCCTGACGGTGGGTGGCGGCACCTCACAGCTCTCGGACTTTGAGCGCGTGCTGTCGGCAGGAGCCGACAAGGTCAGCGTCAACTCGGGCGCCATTCG
>JAZRAU010000054.1:0-4191 GCA_045634705.1 Eubacteriales bacterium
GGCGGGGAGCGGCGGCAAGAGAGGGAGTAAAAAGGGCGGGCGGCAGGGAGGGGAGTGTAGGCAATGGGGGGCGCAGAGGGCGGCGACGGACAAAAAAGCCGCAAAAATCGCAAAGTGAGTTGCAAAACGCCGCCAAAAAGGCAAAAAAAGAGCCAAAAAGCGGCGGCAAAGGTGGCAAAGGTGGCAAAGGTGCAAAGGTGGCAAAGGTGGGGGCCAAGACGAGGGCGACGCCGAACAGCGAGGGCGACAACGGCAAGGCGTTTCATCCAAAAAAGCGGGTTCGCCGAAAAACATTCAATTGTTTCACGTGAAACAACGTCGCGCGCCGGCACGACGGGCGTGCAAAGGTGCGTGTTCAAAGGCGCCGTGGGCGCTTCTGCGACGCCGTCGCCAAGGCTTTGTGCGAAACCCCAAGAGCGGCCGCCCCAACAAAGGCTCGCGTTTAAGGGCGTTGGAGCGCTTCTGCGAGGCCGTCACAAATGTTTCACGTGAAACAGATTGACACCGAGGGGTGCGAATGGTATAATAATAATGTAAGCTTTGGGGCCGGGGCGCAGCAGAGAAGCCGCGCTCCATTCGTTGCTCGCACACGCGCACCCCCCCTTGGCGCAACGCGCCGCGCACAACGCGCTTTTCGCAACGTGCTTGCGCGCAAGCGCTTTACACAACATGCTTGTCATTTTTATAGATTTTACGGAGGACATACGCCATGAGCGCTGTTTGCCTGGCATTCGCCAACCAAAAGGGCGGCGTAGGGAAGACGACCTGCGTCATCAACATCGCCGCCGAGCTTGGAAAACGAGGGAAGCGCGTGCTTCTTGTGGACATGGACCCTCAGGGGAACGCGACCAGCGGCCTGGGGATCGCCAAAAAATCGGTCAAGATCTCCTCCTATCAGGTGCTGATCGGGGAGTCGGACGCAAGGAGCGCCATTCTTGTGACCGAATTTAAGAATTTATCGCTGATCCCGTCCACCATTTCGCTTGTGGGAGCCGAATTTGATCTTCACACCTCGGAGGAGCGCGGCCGTGACGTGGTCAAGGCGCTGGCGCCCATTAAGGAGGATTATGACTTCATCCTCATTGACTGTCCGCCCACCCTCGGCATGCTGACGATCAACGCGCTGGCCGCCGCCGACGGTGTCATCATCCCGATGCCGTGCGACTTTTTCTCGCTGGAGGGCCTGTCTCAGCTCAATCTGACCATCAAAAAGGTGCGGAGCCTTTACAATCCGAGCCTGGACATCACGGGGCTTTTGCTTACGATGTACAACAAACGCCTGCTTCTGACCGCGCAGGTGGAGAGCGAGCTGCGAAAGTATTACGCCGACAAGCTCTTCAAAACCACGATCTCCCGCAGCGTGAAGCTGGCCGAGGCACCCGGCTTTGGTCGCCCGATCGCCTATTTTGATCCGTACGGCAAGGGCGCACTCGAATACCGAGAGGTGGTCAAGGAGCTTTTGCTCCGCGTTTGACCGCTAAGGACGCGCCAAAACGCCCTAAGAACGAGCCAAGGACAAACAAAAAGCGCCCGACGAATAGGGAAGGGAGCCCCTTCCGCACGCGGGCGTCACGATATTAAGGAGAAAATGCTATGCCGCAGAAGAAGCCGCAGGGACAATGGAGAGGCCTTGATACGCTTTTCCTTGAAAACTCGGTCGATGAGACCGTAAAAAATCAAAAAACCACGCTCCGCATAGGCCTCATTGAGCCAAAAAGCGGACAGCCGAGAAAAACCTTTGAGCAACAGCCGCTTGAGGAGCTGGCCGCCTCGATCTCCACGCACGGCATCCTTCAGCCGATCCTTGTGCGTGAGCTGCCGAACGGCAAATATCAGATCGTGGCGGGCGAGCGCCGTTGGCGCGCCGCCAAGCTCGCAGGTCTTGTGGAGGTGCCCGTCATCGTTATTGAGGGGGACGAGCGCGAGGCCGCCGAGATTGCCCTTGTTGAGAACATTCAACGCGAGGACCTGAACCCCGTGGAGGAGGCCATGGCCTACCGTGCGCTTGCCGATGAGTACGGCATGACGCAGGAGCAGCTGTCGCAAAAGATCGGCAAAAGCCGCTCCGCGATCGCCAATTTTGAGCGTCTGCTTGACCTTTCCGACGACATTTTAGCCCTTGTGGCCGCAAAAGAGCTGTCCGCAGGCCATGCACGCACCCTGCTCTCGCTCCGCGAGGACGCCGACCGCTTGAGCCTTGCACAAAGAACGATTGCCGAGGGGTGGAGCGTCCGCACGCTGGAGGACGAGGTGAGGCGGCTTCTCCGCCGCAGGAAGGCCGAGGCCGCCGAGGTAGCCGAGGGGGCCGAGGAGACCGCCTTTGCCGTCGACTACGCGAAGGTGCTGGAAAACCGCCTGATGCGTGAGCTTGGCCGCCGCGTGACGATTGCCGAGGGGAAGCGCAAAAAGACCGTAACCTTTTATTATGAGGACAACGAGGACCTTGACCGTTTTCTGCGCCGCGTGTGCGGCGACGCCTTTATGGACGAGGAATGATCTATGCCCTACACACCCTTACTTGCCGCCGAAAACCCTTACAATTACCTAAATCCCGGCGGCATCGCGTTTAATCTGACCGTTCTGCTTACCGGGCTTTTGCTCGGTGGCCTTTTGGCCGCCATTGCCACGGTGTTCTACCACCGCGCGGTCGGGCGTTTTTTCGCCCTGCTGAAGCAAAACGGCGCTGACAGCCCCGAGAACGCCAAAACGCTTGCGGAGCTGGGGATCCGCCACGCGATCGGCCTGCGCCGCACGCTCACCTCGCGATCCTCGGTCGTCCGCAAGCTGGTCTCGGTGCGGCTTGCCGACGGCACCGTCATTGAGCCATTGCACAGCCTTGACGACGACCTGGCCGCCGAGGAGTCCGAAAAGAGCGCGATCCACGCCGAGGAGCCGAGAAAAAAGCGGCGCGATGCCGCCTACCTCCGCCCGGGCGAGGTCAAGACCGCCGCCCCCACCGCCCAAAGCGAGAGCGCCATGGGCGCCGACACCGCAAACACCGCCGCAGTCGCGACGGGCGAAGGGAGCGCCGTGGGCGATGGAAGCACCGCGAGTGAGGAGATGCCACCCCTCTTTCACCCCGACGAGGTGGCCTACTTCCTTGACGACGTGCATCGCCGCCGCGCCGAGCTGCGCTTTGAAAAGCGAGGGAACGATGTGCGCTTTCTTCTCCCCGCGATCATCGCCTTTGTGGCGCTGGCCGCCACACTCCCTGTGTACCTGCCATATTTTGCCAAGATCCTCGATACCCTCCTGACCTCTCTGTTCGGGGGGCCGGTATGAGAAAAAGGAACGTACGCGCCGTCCGCCTGGCGGGGATCGTTGCGGCGGCACTCTCGGTGGCCCTGGCCGCTGCGCTCATTGTGATCACGGCGCGCGATGCGGCCGCAAGACGGCGCCTTGAGGAAGAAAAAAGCCGCCTGGAGGCGACCGCCGGCGTTACGACGTCGGGAACGGGTGGGGTCCACCCCTCGCGCCTTTCGGGCCTTCAGCTGCTCCGTGCGGGTGTGACCGACTTCAATCTTTACTATTTCGGAGACGAGGCCATTTGCGGACAGGGAGCCTCCTCACTTTCGGGGACTGCGCCCGAGGGAGCACCCTACCGCCTGAAGCTCCGCGCACGGCTCCGTCAGGAATACGGTGCGCCCTCGCATTTCATTGGGCGTGTGCTTGAAAACGACACGCTCACGCCGTTTACCTTTGCCGACGGGGCGCAGGATTTTTCCGGCACCTACAATCCCGGTGACACCGTGGGGGCCACGGGCCTCAATTACCGCTTGGCGATCGTGGCGCCGGGCGAAGCCAACGTGGCCGCCGGGGGCCGCGGCTTTGCCTCGGAGACCGAGACCTTTTTGCGCTCGCTCCGTACACGGGCCGAGTATTGTGACATTCTGCTTGTCGTTCCCCACGGGGAGAGCGCCGACTCCGCGCGTGCCGCGGCGATCTTAGCGCTGGCTGAGTATTACGGCCTTGTGGCCGTGGATATGCGTGAGGTGTTTCGGGATCATCCCGAGTATCTCCACACCGAGGGAAAGACCGCAGGGCTCCCGAACGATGCGGGCCACACGGCGTACGCCGAGGCCATTTTTTCGGCGATCCTTGATGCCGCCGAGACGGCCGCGCCCCCCCTGCCTTTGCCTGCCGAGAGGCGATATCCGTATTGATCACGCCGAGCCGCGCGAGGCATATCCC
>JAZRAU010000055.1:0-25113 GCA_045634705.1 Eubacteriales bacterium
AGCGGTTCGGGCTCTTGAACTGTTTGCCAGGTTAGCGAACGCAAGAGATGCCGAAACGGCACAAGCACTCCTTGAAAGAATTGCCCTTTGCCTTGAAAAGCAAAAGAGGTAAGCCCCGGTAGGGGCGATCGGCGGTAAGCCGAGCACCGGGGAGAGGGTGCGACCTCTCCTTCGGTGTGTTCATTATACCGCAAGCGGCGCGGTTTTGCAAGCCCCCTGCCGCATTTTCGGGGGTTTGCACAATTTCGGGGGTGTACTAATACCCCACTAATTTTGTGAAAGGTGAACAGAAACTATGCTATATGCTGCTATAACCCCTACTACCTGCAATGTCACAAGATACCGCAAAATCAATGAATTTTACGAGATATACGAATTGATTTATGCCCTTTTAGACGAAGAAGAAACGGAGGAAGAGTGCCACTACATAGCCGAGGATGCCGCTTGCTGGTGCGAAACACACTTTGAGGGCGAAACCTACGAACACGAAGCATTCACAATAACAATTGTCGATGATTGAAAGGAGATATCACTATGAGCTATTACACGCCAGCACCTACCGTTGAAGAAGATTTTGTCCAACTTGTCAGGTTAGAGCTTGACGATATCAAACACAGTTTTTTCAAGATCGGTTTCAGACTGCGCGAAGCAAACAACTGCAAGTATTACCTAAAGCTCGGCTTTGAGAGCATCGAGGATTGCGCGGAAGCGTTGTTTGGATTCGGCAAGACCACAACATATGATCTGATGCGGATTTCCTTCCTTTTTGCGAACAAGGATTGTCCGATGCAGATCGACCCCACTTATGAAGGTTACAGTCAAAGCCAGCTCGTTCTGTTCTCGCAGATCAATCTGTCGCAACGCAATTTCATCAAGATGGCTACGCCGTCCGATTCTATTGTCAAGCTCAAAAAGGCAAAGAAATATTGGACGATGCTTCAACGAGGAAAAGTCCAGAGCTTCCTTGGGTGGGGCGCGTGTAAAAGCTTTGATGAATTCATCGAGAAGGTGGAAGCGTACAATCCGCAGCTCTTGCCGGGAGATTGCGTAGTCGATTGTGTTGCGGAAGATCCCGAACCCGAGCAGATCACCATAGAGGATTTTTCCGGATATCCGGAAAATAGCGAAAACGCAGACGGCGAAGTAATCGCAGAGCCAACCGCCGTTCCGGACGAGGAAGAGGCCACAGAGCCCGATGAAGCAGCTGATGAAGAAACAAGCGTAGAGCCAACTGCAACATCCGAAGAAGAAACGGTATCCGAATGGGATAAATCTATTGGCGATCACCTTATCCCGGCATGCGCCAAGATGCTTTCGCATATGAGCTACAAGACAATTTTCGATCCTGACGATAAGGGCCTTGGCGTTCATGTTATGCCAGATGATCTTGCAAGGCAGATGATCAAAACCGCTTTCAAAGCTTTTCAGGATAACCGTACCGTGATAAAAACAAAATTCAGGAACTACATCATCGAGCGGCTCGGCCAATTCGATTATGAAATATCCCTTTACGGAAGGAAACAGGGACTTACACCGTTTTGCGGAAACATTGCTTCCTTCATTATGGATTTATTCTTTGACGAGTGGAACGCCCTCGTGCCGGAAGAAAAAACGAAAAAGAAACGAAAGTAACAGAAAGCCCCTGCCAATCGGCAGGGGCTTTATCAACCCTCAATTGATACCAAGCTTGGGCTTCAGGCAGCCGGCGATGCTATTAAGATCCTGATCGTCCATGATGATCACCTTAAAACCAAGTTGATCATAGATCTTTTGGGTATATGCTTTGCTTTTCAAATAACTTTTCTTCTTGATTTCGTTGTACTCGATATAAACATCATAATCGGGAAGATAAAAATCGGGATGAAGAGTTTTATCCTCACCATTTTCCTTGTAGTAAATGGTTTTTTCATATACGGATCGGATCTTGTTGTTATAGAAAAAGTTGCTGATCAACGCTTCAGCTCGACTTCTGACTTTTCGGCCATCGTCACACTCGATAGTAAGATTTCCGTATTGATCAAGAATTTTTGTTTCCCGGCAATTGGTGATCCTAATGTCGATAGCTTTGTCCTTGTACTCGTGATAGCACTTTACGCAAAAATGCTTGCCGTTGCTCGGCTCGCCACAGATAATACAGGCAAGTTCAGAAGCGAAAGCAACCGTTTCCTCTTTTGGCTCCGGAGTGGGTGGGTCCTTGAAAACGAATTTACCATTACCGCCGAGGACCAAATCCCCGGCTTTCAGCATATCGGCGTGCTTACCGCAAAGGCGATCCTTCCGAGCATTCCCCATATAAACGCGCGTGGCTTCACCGCAAATCGGACAAATCATATCTTTACTCATTGTGTTTTTCCTCCAAAAACAAAAGGTGTGCCTCAGAGAGACACACCGAAAAAGTGAATCTCTCATTGTTGTCACACAATTTCCTATTACCAGAATAGCAAAAAAGAGAGAAGCACTTTTTACCCAAATGATTCCCAGCAATAGTATAAAATTGTGTGACAAAACGATTTTAACACAAATTAGAAAATTTGTCAATGCTACCACCAGACACAACGCTCCCCGGGGGCCACAGCACAAGAGAAAGCATACAGAAAAGGCGAGGCGCCGTTGGCGCTTCGCCTTTGTTTTTTTGTAGCCCCTAAGTCTTGACAGAAAGACCTGCTTCGCGGTGTACCACTCCGCATATAAACCGCGAAAGGAGGTGAGACTCGTGCTACTTTATCGCTTCGGCATTTGGTTCAACGCATACGGCAATATGCTTGTTGAACTGATTGCCTTCGCTGCATCCGCACTCATCTAACTCCTTCACGCGGCTTGCTACGTGGTATTATACCACAAAGCAAATCTTTCTGTCAAGACCCCTAAAGAGGGTTATTTTTTTGAGGAAGAAGTAAACAGTCCGCGTCCTCCACCACACCTGAAAAATAATTAGCCGAACTGTTGCTTTCGCTTTTCGAGGTCGCGTTGGAAGTGGGAGTTTTGGAGGGCCAGCTCCTCCGCAGTCGCCATAACGCCCGCGTAGGTCGCAAAGTCGTTGATGCTCACGCGGTTCGGGACGTCGCCCTCGAAGATCGCCGACAGGCAGTTGGTGGAATACCGACGGGAATAGTCCTTTTTCGGCATGCGGTAGAACTTCGTCTTCTTCACATCGCCGTCCATGCGGCCACTCTCACACTCGAGATAAAGCGTTTGCGAGCCGAACAGGTCCTCAACGTCCTTGTAATGCTTGCCGAGCCGCGCCATGACGCTCTTTAGGAGATGCACGAAGAGCGTGTTGTCCGAGCGCACGTGGATATACTTCGTATAGAACTTATCAAAACGACGGCGGAGACGGCCGTAGATCGCGCTCGTCCACCAATAGGTCGAAACAAAGGGGAGGGTGGGGATCATATCGCCCTTTTCGGCGATATAGACGATCTCGCCCACCTCTCGCCCTCCCGCGCCCCAGTCCTCGGGCCGTTGCAGGTCACAGAAGATCTTGAGAAAGACGCGGTTGGCTATCACGCAAGCGTGACGGGACATTTTCAGACAAGCATTAAAGAGGTCATTGACCTGGTTGCACTCCTCGGTGTTCTTCTTGGTCTCGCGGAGCTCCAGGGCGTTCTTGCGTTCCTTGTCGATCTCGGAGACCACGTACACACCGAAGCCAAAGGCGTTGCGGTTAGGATTGTCCGCCAGCATCCGCTTTCCGAGGCGGAGCATATCGAAGTCAATGATGTGCGCGTACCGGGAATAGGTGTCCATAAGGCGCGGATCGCGCTTGAAGAAATCGCTGTTCCAGAGCGGCATATTGCCGAGGTCCTCCTTGATCTCGTCGATACGAATGGAATAATTCGAGATGATGAGTGAGGTCTCGATCGTAAAAATGAAATAGGCGCAGGTATATTCCTCAATAGCATCCCACAGCGTGACGGTGCCAAGCTCACCCTCGTAGGTCATGGGGTAATGCGCGGTATCGTAGCCAAACGCCATATTCCGATAACGGAAGGGGTGGCGCTTGCAGCGCTTGGCCCACGAACGGCGGACCGTCTTATCCTCGGTGGTCCATCGATACCAGCTCTCCCACCGTCGCGCCCACGCCTTACAGCTGTCGGCGTCGACGATCTCCCGGCGCTCGGCGGCCGCGCGTAGCTCACTCCGCAGCTGGCACCAAGGAAAGTGGGGGAACATCATATCGCGCTCGATCAGGATCTCAAAGGCATCGTTCCTCAGCTTAACCTCCGCCGTCAAGGAAAGCGACGTCAAGAGCGACGTCTTGCCGACACCCATAGGACCGTAAACGATCGTCACGACGCCGCGATCGTCCACGAACTTCTCGTTCTTCTCCTCGCGGGCATAGAGGCGGTCATAGGCCACCTTTCGACAGAGATAATCAAAGAGCCAAAGACCGAGGCCCGCCCACACCACACCGGGAAGAAAACGGACGGCAGGGGCAAGGTCGTGGAGCAGCTTGACGAGCTGGGGGTAGATCGCCGCAAAATCAAAGCTTGAGATCAGATAGAGGTAAAAGGCGATAAACTCCACAACGATCACCGCGGCGTTGAAGTACAGCACCCACAGGAGGGCCCACCACTTAACGTAGTTGTCGTTCTTCCGAAGGAAGCCGACAAAGCCGCGCAGCCACTCCCGCACCGGTATCACCACGTGAAATGTGAAGGCTCGCCAAAGGCGTAGAGGGCGACTGTCTTTGTCATTAAAAAAGACTTTGCTATATTCTTTTCGAAACGCCGTCAATACATCACCAAGCGGAATTTCTTTTTCTCCGGGAAGAGAAAGCACCGCCCCAACAACAGCTCTTAACTTCTCAAAATCGTATTTTGATGAATCAAACTCCTCCAAAACGGTGTTATATACCGAACAGAGGGATTCAACAAGGGGAAGCCCTTGATTCGCCTTTTCTTCAAGCAGATCAAGGCAACGTTCCAAAAGAGGATCGGTGCGCTCACGCAAATACCGCCGAGACCACATGAGCGCCACAAAGACAAGCGGCATCAGGACAAGCAGGGCCTTTGAAAGGTAATACAAGACGTCGGTGACACTATACCACCACGCGCGGAGGTTCTCGGCTGAAAACAGCGCGTCGGTGAAGCGCCCCCACAACACCTGAAACTCCTCCCAGGTCCACGGGAAAATCCGCAGGGGCGGAAAGCGCGAGGGAGCAAATTCCCACGTCGGCATGGTCGTGACGGTGGCGGCCACGGGGTTGCGGTCACCGTCCACGAGCGCCATGACGTAATAGCCGATCGAGGTGCCAAAATCTCGGACCGCCTCGGCGAGCCGCGGCAGGGCGTTATGAAAGATGAAGCCGCAGGCAAGAAAGCCGAGCGTGATCGCCGCGGCTATGTAATGCCGGTAATCGATGGCGCGAAGCCGCGCGAGCTTGTCCTTCATCCTTGCAAGCTCCCCCACGTGAAAAACACGTACCAAAGAATAAGGCCGATCAGGAGGGCACCAAGGACATAGGCGAGGCGACGAAGCTTAGATCTCATTTCAAATTCCTTTCAAAATTTTGGGGGGTTGACAAATGCTGGGAGATGGGATATAATAAGTACCGTAAGCAACGCATAGTATTTTGAGGGCTCACACCGTGAGTATTCTTGAAGGGCGTTGCTTATTTACTTTTTAGGGAATTTCCACGGATATTTCCATGAACTAAAATGCTTCTTATAATCGGACTGCCGTTGCTTCACGATATACATCGGCGTGCTTCGTCGTTTATCAGGATTTGGCGAAACACATTCATTACGATGATGTCCGCTATACTCCGAAGAGGTAACACGCCGGAATTTATATCGATCTGTGCTTTCTTCGGCCAAAATCAACGCAGGATGACCTGACTTCTTATAATGCCGAAAATGCGGATAGGTTTCTCTTTCCACTTTCTTCTTTGCCACGCTCTCACCTCCTTTCTTTGAAAATGCACTTTCAAGCCCCGTTATTTACGGGGCTTTTTGTGTCGCCAAGCGCGGAGGCCCGCACGAAGCAGCTCGGTCAGGGTGAACGTCAGCAGCGTTGTGCAGACGATCGTCAGAAGCTCGGTCACACTCTCACCTCCTCATCGTCGGAAGATGCGACCGAGGAGCCGGAACGGTAGCCCCACAAGCCACAAGAGGACCTTCCAAAGCAGCTTGGCAAGGTTGTAAAGGACGTTCATAAGGTTAGACCAAAGGAACATAAAGACGGGCATCAGATACGTGCCAAAGACAACGAGAATGAGGATCAGGCCGAGGAGCATGATGATCTTCTGCCACCACTCGGTTTCCTCGATAGGAACGTCATTCGGAGCGATGAGGCCCGAAATTACGTCAATGGGATCGGCGACCACGGGAATGATCTTTAGAGCCATACCCTGCTCGCCCGTATCAAAACCAAGGGAGATGATGTCAAAATCAAGGAACACGGTCTGCTGTGCGACGTAACCGTCGATTTTGCCGAATTCATGAGAGCCGCCTTCAAACATGTTTACTTTATCATAAAGTGTAATGTACGTCTCATCATACCAATCATCGGTATTATCAAATATCGCATTGTAAACGGCATAATCGGTAACTGCGAATCGATAAAGCACGGGCACAAGATCGTTATTGATCATTTCTTGCAGATCTGCAAGCACACTTCCGGATTTTGCTGAAGTGTTTTTGTCCTCAACCAAAAACGTGGTTTCAAAGGAGGATACATCTTCGGGATCATCAGGATTTAAAGACTCGACATTTAAAATATCGTTAGCGCTAAAAACATACAGCGGATTAAAAGAGATATTTTCTGTTTGCTTGATATTCCATAATTTCTCCCACCATGACTGATCAGCTTCAATTAATGTAGAAGCCTCTTCGTCAGCGCTAACCGTTTGGCGAATCAGTCCTCGATAGCGCCATGGAGATTCCTCTGAAACTAACGAAACCCTATCTTCATCAATTCGTTTTTCAAAAAGGGACAGTGCATATTTGCCTAACGCTAAATCTGCTACTGAAGGAGAGACTTTTTGGGTGTATTCCACCATATAATCCCGTAAACGTTCAGAGGAAATCACCGTATCTTCCCTATCCTGAGGAGGGGAAATCCCAAAAAGCCAATGCATAGAAGGTGCTATAGACGCACTATTACTTAAAAACGTAGTCAATTGATCTCGAGGAAATTGAAGATTTCCGACACGATATCGTTCTCCACCGACTTCGTAATACTGTAGCGTATTTTTATCCTCTTTCCAAGAAAAAGCATTAGGATTATAAGCACCTCCAATGGACATAAAATCCACTAATCCAGTGGCATCTAATACTTTCCAAAGAACACGACGTGTTAGGTCATTGGAAGTATTAGAAAAAGAGTGGTCGTTTTTTACAAGAAAATACTCGCCGTCATCGTTCACTTCGGCATAGGTTTCACCTAAAGTTTTGCCAACCCAAGGTAAGAGTTCTCCATATGCTCCTCCACCCTTATACGAATCGCCGTCCCACGTTACAAAGATCTCCTTAGTTTTGAACTCATACCATTCGGCAGAAATTTGCTTTAATCCGCCGGCATATTCCTCTAAGTACTTTTTGGGAACGCCAAAATAAACGGTTGAAATGGCATCACAAACACCCTCGTCACCCAAATATCCCAAGCCGAAATCATATAACCTATTCCGCCACGTGGTATGCTCCAGCTCTAAGCTTATCGTTTCAAGGCCCGTATACGAACTCCGAAGCGTGCTGACAAGCTCGCTCGTCTCGTGACACCCCTTGGCATATCCCGTGAAGGAATAAGTCTTTCCTACTTCGTTATCCCTCAACGCTTCCGCCGCCGAATTCCAAAGCTGGATTCCGGCCACCGAATACGTGCGCGTTCCACTATGAGCGGCCGCACACTCACGGGCCGACGTTAAAAAGCTTTTGTCCCTCGTTACGTAAAAGCGGTAAAACAAATGATCCGATGAAGAGCCGTAGCAAACAAGCTTGCAATTTTCGTAATTCTTTCCGCCGATACCAAGGTTGACCGTGTTGTTTTTGGCGAGGTCCAAAGCGAGCCCTGAGGGGTTATACACATACACCAGAAGATAAAAGGACTCATCAAGCCCACGCCCCTCCTCGGTATAGCCGAGCTCCGAGAGCATCATCACCTCGGGATCGGCCGCTAAATTTTTGTTGTAAAGCGACAAATCAAAGCCCGCCGCCTCCAAGTCTTGCTCCACGGTTTGCGAGCCAAGCGCGTTCCCAACGGCATCTGCCGCCCTTGCCGTCAACGACAGCACACCGAGCAGAAGCTCCATGAGCATAAGCGCCAAGAGGAACAGGGCCAGGAGCTTACGCGGGATATTTTTTTCTTTTTGCATTTTTCACCTCAAAAATCAAGGGGGAGGGGAATCCCCCTCCCCCTTTTCGGGATTTAACTTACACCAAAGATACAAATATCGGCATCCTTGTCGGCACGTACCAAAAGATACAGATTTCCTTCCGAATCAGAAGGAACGCTAATAGTGATTTTCTGCCACTCGGCTGTAATATTAACAGCCTGGATATTAGCATGGGAAACCGGAATATCAGTATCCTCATACGCGATTGCCGCATTCGTTGCAGAAGTACACGGAGGCGTACATCTTACGTAAATTTCATATTTGCTGTATTTGGGGTTAACCGCAATCCTTTCAGAAACCTTCGTTTCGGGATCTTCAACGATGGTGATCACTTCATCATACGTCGTCCTATCAAACGTAAGTCCATAGACAGCTTTGCTGTCATCGTAAAGATCCTCGCGCGGATGCTGTTTTTTCGATACAACAATCTTAAATTCAGCCGCATATTTGTACACCTCATAGAAACGAATTTTGAAGGACTCCTCTACACCGTATTTGTCCGCAGGGACGGCAGGTGTGATCATTACACGCGCATAAGCAGCGACAGGGTAAGTATCGCCCTTCTCATAAACACCATCCTTCGGTGTCATCTCATCACTTGAACCTACAAACACTTTATTGTTCGTATAATAAAAAACTTTATACGAACCCGTCGCGTTGTCCACCGGCTCGATCGTCAAGCCCTGACATTCAAAGAAATCCGAGGCAATAGACTGTTTGTGTTCCTGAAACTGTCCTTCATCGTTCAGAGCGCCGACCGAGAACGATGTGCTCTCGATCGTGCGTGTTTTGCGGCCTACGATCGCGGCAATACCGGCGACAGCGCCGACAATGAACAGGACCGCAAGCCCCGCAGAGATGATCTCGCGCCATTTACCACGTCTTGAACGCGCCATAAAGCTTCACCACCTTAACGGCCGATGCCGTAAACGCCAACGTTGGTGTTAGTATCGTAGTACGTCACGGTGGCGTGAGTCGCACCCGCGGGAACCTTATCCACGGTGTACCACATGAACTCGCCCTCGGCGTAGTTCTGAAGCGTAACAGCGACGGTGTCCAGCTCCTTCATCGAGGTCGCCCCCTCAGCATCGGTCTTTTCCGCATAGAAGGTTACGGTGTACTCGGCAGGCGTCACGGTCGCGCTCGGCAGGTGGAGCATAAGGCCGTCAAAGCCCTCGATCTCCATTTCGGCGGAAACGCCGTTAGTGCCAACCTCAAAGAGGTTCTTCGAGAACACCTTGTCCTGATTGGCGTCAACGGTGATCGTCAGGGCCTTGGCGATCTTGCGGACCTCATAGAAGCGGATCTTGAAATCCTCGATCTCCATACCGTCCTCGTCAAGCGTCGAGGGGTAGATCACGATACGCGCGTAGGTCGGGAGAAGCTTCTGCTCGGAGTAGCCCTCGGTCAGAACGTCGCTCGCCTCCAGGAAACGGTCGTTTTCATCGTACCAGAAGATCTGATACTCCACGTCCGCCGTCTCAAAATCGGGAGTGATCTTCAGACCCTGAGCCGAAAACGCCTCGGGGGTATAGATCGCGGTCTTGTCGTCCACGAACTTACCCGTTGCGGGATCGAGCCCGCCGACCGAAAACTCGCCCGCGCCGATCTTCACCGTGTCGCGCTGTGCAAGCGACATAATGCCTGCCGCAGCGCCAAGGACCACAAGAACGGCCAGACCCACCGTCAGAAGGGACTTCCAAGAAAACTTGTTTTTGATTTTTGCCATGATAAAACTCCTTTCCGTGCTTAAGGGGCACGAGCCCTTATTTAGTCAAACGGTAAACACCGCCGTCCTCACCGTAGAGGAGGGCTTCGTCAGAGCCCACGGACACCGCCGTCAACGGCTCGTCCACGCTCGCCACGCGCTCCCAGGCCGCGCCCGTGGCGCTCTCATAGAGAACACCGACGTTCTCATTGCTGCCGATCGCATAGTACGTGCCTTGAAAATAGAAAAATTCACTAAAATCCACGTCATCGGGCATGCGCGAGATCTTCCAGGACTTGAAATCCTCGGAATACGCGATCTTGCCGTCATCACACGCGATAAAGCACGCCTTATCCGACGTGGCAAAGGAATTCGCGCGGATGCCGTCAAGCCGCTGCTTGGCCCACGCGCCTGTGAGTGACGTTGCCGTGTAGAGGACTGTCCCCTCCGCATCTGCGCCGAGGGCTAAATAGGCATTTCCGCACTTTTCAAGATCGTAAACACGGGCACCCTCAAAGGGGCGTCCGACGAGAGAAAAAACTCCGTTCGACACCTTATGCCATAGATAACCCGTTTCATCAACGGCGCAAAGATTTGCACCGAAAGCAGTAAGACAGGTCAGATCACCTGCATCGGACCTTCCTTGTACGGTGCTTCTCGTCCAAAGAAAAGACGAAAAATCCGTGGTGTCAAACCGTTTGTTTCTACAACGGTAAACGCGTCCGCCTTCTTCGTCATTCCAATGATTAAGTCCAAAAAACCAGGCCCCTTCAAAATTCAAAAGCTCATCAACTACAACACTATAAGCGTCATTGACGTCCTCATAGCTGATGACATGGTTTTCCCACGATACACCGTCACTTGCCTCGCGGATTTCGGAGGGCCCTGTACCGTCAATGGCGATCACGTGCCGCCCTTCCGAATACGAAGCCGCCGTGAGCGTTTCGCCCGATTTCAAAAAATCGCTCTTGACCTTTACAAGAGCTGCTTCCGAAGAGCCATAGGCGGGGAAGCTGGTCTCGGGGGTATCACGGCGAGGCGCCAGGGCGGCAAGCGCACCAACCACCGTTAGGACGGCAAGGCCCGCCGCGATCCAAGAGACCGCACGGCCCACCGCCGTTTTTCTTTTTGTTCGCATACTGCTCCTTTCAAGAAAAAACCGAGAGCGTTATCGGCTCTCGGCTCTTATGGTTATTGGGCGTTCCCTTCGGCACTTACGGCAGAAGGGAACAAGGGTGAGCTCCCCCTTTTGAAAGTGCATTTTCAAAAGGAGGAGACCGCACACCGGGCATCGGATCTCCCGAAGCTCACTTCTTGGCGAGGAGGGCGTCGAGATCGACATGGCCCACGACCTCAACGTCAACGAGCTTGGCAAAGTTGCCCTTCTTCGTTGCGTTGATCTCGTACTCGAAGCTGCAGCGGTCGCCGATCTTAAGATCGTCAATGTCAAACGACGCGCTTTCGACCTGAACCTTCTGGCCCTCAAAGCCGTCCGTCACTCTTTTAGGCTTGTCCCAAAGAACGTGGAGCTTACGCATCTTGACGACTTCGCCCGTCTGCTGATCCGTGAACTGCGAGATTTCCTTACCTACGATGATACCAAGTGCCATTTGTTTTTCTCCTTTATGTTGATTTTTTTGAGGATCCTTGTTGATACTCCCGAGGAAGCTCTCGCACGTTCAGGACAAGAGCAAGGTGCTGCCCGCAAACGGGGCACCACTCGGGGGGCTTTTTGCCCGTGTAGTCGCACGCTTTCCAATAATGGGCCAGAGTCGGCGGCTCAAAGACGCATTTGCGGCATCGGGGGCAATAATGCTGGCCGAGATCGTTGATATGCGCTCGGCGTGGAGTCAGGCGATCGTCGGTCTCACGGGCCTGCTCTCTAAGGAAGAACAACTGCGTGCGGAGATTTGTTGCCTCCTTTTGGAGCTTCGCATTCTCTGCGCGGAGGGCCTCGAGCTCTGATGCTTCAGTCATCGTCTTCTTCCTCCTCTCTCCGCCGCTTTTCGGCCTCCTCTCGGCGGCGCTTTTCATCCTCGATCAGCATTATGTATTTGGGGTTCGGCTTGATATGCCTGTCCTTCAGCTTTTCAAGGAAGCCGTCCACGCCGCGGATCTTAACGAGCGCGTCCACGGCGTTACCCGCCATATTGCAAACGTAGTTTTCAAGGCGGGAAAGGTTGTAGTCGGTGCCGGGCTGTGAATAGATCGAAATCGCTTCGGCGCCCGCAAGAACGTTCTGCCAATAGGGAAAGGTATGCCAAATGAGCTTGTCCGGATTTCCTCGGGCCGGAACGGCGTACCCATACTCTAAATAATTTGCGAGGACGCCGGTGTAAACGGCACCGACAGACATCGGCTGTCCATTCACGGAGCATTTGCCGCACCCTGCCATTGTTTTGATGAATTCCAAGGCGCGATCGTCGCGGAGCTGAAGCTCCACGCGCATCCAATGAGGAATATCCTCCTCAATGCGAGAGCGTTGGTCTCGGTCGGTGATCTTGGCCAAACGCTCGGCGCGCTTATCGTAAATGCGGATCAGGACCTTGCTTCTTGGGCTCCCGATGTTCATAGAAAGTCCGTCCGACGATATCGTTGCCGACCATGCCTCGGCTCGGCTTTTGTATTTTTGGTTGACGGTATCGTCAAAGACACGCTTGCCGTCAAGAATCCCCGAGAATTCATCAAAGGCAACGTCAAGGCGCGTTATGTTGAATTCCTTGGGGTTGTCCACCACAAGGCGAAACAGCGGCGCGTACATATCGGTATTATAGAGATCACGCTTATTTGAGTAGGACTCAAACGCACGACAGCCCTGGCCCGACATCTCAAGCCAAGTACCCATTTCACCCGAGCCGTCGAAGTGGATCGAGATGCTGTCATACCAAAGCTTGGACTTGTAGCCGTGATAGCCGTTCCCCTGCTCCCACGGGGCCGATTCCAGCCCCAATAATTCGGTCATTTCCTTGGCCGATAACCTCTTGGAGGTAATCGAGAGCCAGTCAATGAGGATTTTGTCGGTATTGTCGTGCACCTCTTTCCTCCACTTTCCCCTTAGTCTATAAGGGTTTTTAAGTCTGCACCCCTGTTAGCCCCGGGGTGCTCCCCACGTCGGCGCTTCGCGCCTCCGTGGGGCGGGGGTTGGAGGAAATCGTCACGACTTGCTCGTCACCTGTGTTCGGCGGAGGATCGGCCCATTGTGAAACGCGCTTACTTTTGCGGCGCTCTGCTCACTCTCGCAAGTCAGACCGTCCTTCAGCTGCGTCATTTAGCACCCGAGCCCTATGGTCCTCGCCACAGATTCCTGTCAGTTTTCACTCACATTACCTGTTACCTTAGATTATACAATTCAAATAATTTGATAAAGTTCACTAAAATAATTTACAAACCGTAAAAATTGTGCTATAATAACTGTGCCACATAGTTCAATCAACAAATTTCACTGGATAACTCTCTATTTTTGTAGAGGGTTTTGTAACTGTACCTTTTTCACTTGTCAATAATGGATTTGGCAAAAATGCGATTTCCGCTTGACGAGTGATGGAGAGTATCCTGATTTGTTGAGAATTGTGTGGTAACAATGGAAACGCATTTTTCGGTGCGTTCTCTATTGGGGCGCACCTTTTTTATTTATGGAGGAATGACTATGAAAAAAATCTATGTATTGCTTTTGATGACACTTATGATACTCGTTTTAGTATCTTGTGGTGGAGATAATACTCCACCTGATACAAACATTGATGTTTTTTGTGATATTTCACAGTTTGCTAACAAAACACCTGCTCAAATAAAAACAATTATGGGAGAACCTAATGAAGTAATCGAAAGAGAAACTCCCTATTCTGGATTTGCAGAAATCCCCTGTGTATATTACGAATATACACACGAAAAATATGGAGAAGTGCTTTTTTGCTTTGTAAATGATAACGTTGCCAAATTTACTGCGTATGGTAATTTCCCTTATTATAACGATAATACAATTAAAAGCCTAAATTGTGAAACAGGTAATGCATATAACATAACCGAAACCTACCAACGTTTCAGATGCCCGACAGAAGCAATTGACGATATACATATTTCGGTAATTGATGAATCAACAAATACGTATGCTTCTTTGCAAGTAACATATGATATGATGTATTTTGAAGAATGGTATTTGCCGATGAGTATATCTGAAAAAACAGATTATCAAATTTACACACAAAACAATGTTAAAAGTATCTTAAAATCTCCCAAAAGTGCTGATTTTCCTAATATAAACAACTGGAGCTTTGGTAAAAACAATTTCTACGTTGTTGCGCAATCATACGTAGACGCCCAAAATTCTTTTGGTGCAACAATTCGTAGCGAGTTTACATTCATATATTCTGTAAATAGCAGTACAGTTATTTATGCAATTTTTGATGGAGAGGTTATTGCTAATAATGGATATATCGAAACAGAGTCGTTAATAAAGGCGTTGGTTGCTCCCAATGACAGCACAAACAATGAAAACGCGGACGGCGGCAATGTTGGTGATGATAATCTCGACGGTGACAACACAGAAGACAATACAGGCGATGACAATACGGGTAATGACAATGCCGATGGCGACAATTTCGGCAACAATCAATCAAACAACATCAGCGAATTGCAATCTGTAGTTGAGCAATTATGTTTGGAATATAACAGAGATTTCGCATATTACAACAGTTATATTAATGCTACTGTCAATTCCACTACATCAATTACTGTGGAGCAAACTATAATGGATAAAATTGCTTCCGATGACAAGGGGATTGTGGAATGGCTGGAAGAAGGCTTAGTTGCCTTCTTTGAAGAAGGGCTTGATAGTGCAGAGTTTCCACAAAAAATAGAAATTATAGTTAGTTCAATATATGAAATTGACGAGAGTTCCGGATTATTAAATGCTGAATACATTGATATGTATGAGTTGCAAGAGCTTTCGGGGAATGAATCTTTATGGTTTGGCACTATGGCGAGTTCCTATGAAAACTACAACTTGGGAATAGGCAATTTAGTATTTGGTTTCTATACTTCGGGTATCTTTTCTACCGAATTGTTGTTTATTTATGATATGCCCGAAGAATTTGTACAAGAATATAATAACGAAGGAGTGTATAGCGGAATACATTTTTGTATAGTTGAAGATATGTGGTGCTTTAATCCCAAAGACCTTATTAGTGTAGGCTTGTTAAATGCCGACGGTAGCTTTAACGAAGAATTTGAACCACAAGCATTTGATGAAAGTAAAGCAAAAAAAGAATGGGATAGCGATTGGATTTCCGATTCACAGTTAAAATCAATCTACGATTACTCTTGGATTTGGATGGGAGAAACAGCTTATCTGTATAACTATTATTTGAATACCAAATATACAATTATAGGAACACCTGCAAGTAGCTTTGGAAATGATGTAGTACATTCTTGTTCTTGTAATGGTTTTAATGTTCGTGTCAAGTATTTGAATGGCGATTATTTATTTTTCTATGATGATTTAGTACAAGCGGGCATTATTGCTTGCCCCTAATATATAAAAATGCAAGTCAAACTTTTCGGCATGACTTGCATTTTTTGTGTATCATTGAAAACTGTCCTTAAGGGTACGCCCCATTCGCTCGGTCTTTTCTTATTCGCCGGTTTTGCCGAGATGCTTACAGAATTCGGCGTAGTGCGCCTCAAATTCGTCGGGATTTTGCGGCTCGTAGACCGAAAGGGGCGTGGAGGCGGTGATGATCGCGCGGGCCTCCTTCACGTCACGGATCTCGCCCAGCGAGATCAGCTGCTCGGCGATGTTGCCCATAACGGTGGCCTCGACGGGCCCCGCCACAACACGCGCGCCCGTGGCATCGGCGGTCATGCGGCAAAGGAGGGTGTCCTTAATGCCTCCGCCCAGCATGTTGATCTGCTCAAAATGCTTGCCCGAGAGCTCGCAGAGGGTGTTATAGTTCTGCTTGTATTTCATAGCCAGGCTCTGGTAGATGCAGCGCATGATCTCACCGCGCGTTTTCGGAACGTACTGTCCTGTCACCTCACAGAATTTCTGCACGCGGCGCGGCAGGTCGCCCGCGATGGCGAATTCGGGGGCATCACAGTCGATAAAGCAGCGGTAGGGCTCGGCCGCCAGCGCCTCGCGCTCAAGGTCGGCATAGGAGACGTTCGCGCCCTCCTTGTTCCACTGACGGCGCGACTCCTGAATGAGCCAAAGGCCCATGATGTTCTTGAGGAAGCGCGTGGTGCCCGAGTGGCCGCCCTCGTTCGTGTACTGGATCTTAGCGCTCTTTTCGGTGATGAGGGGGGCGGGAAGCTCGGTGCCAAAGAGGCTCCACGTGCCGCAGGAGATGTAGATCATTTCGCGGTCGGTGGGAGCGGCCAGAACGGCCGAGGCCGTGTCGTGCGTGCAAACGGCGATCACGGGGATCTTGCCGCAGCCAAGCTCGGCGCAAAGCTCATCGGTCAGCGTGCCGTACACCTCGCCGGGCTCGATCATCTCGGGGAGGATCGAGGTGGGAATGCCCAGCTTGTCAAGAAGCTCGGTCGAGAAGGTGCGCGTGCGCGGATCGAGGAAGTTGGAGGTTGAGGCGATGGTCTTTTCGGCGCGCATCTTGCCCGTCAGCAGGTAGGCCATAAGGTCGGGGGTAAAGAGGATCTTTTCGCAGCGGTCGAGAAGGTCGCGGCGGTATTTTGCCAGGTAATAGAGCTGATAGAGGGTGTTGATACGCATGGTCTGCGTGCCGGTCAGTGCATAAAGCTCATCCTGCGAGATGATCTTCTCCACCTCCTCGGGCATGCCCACGGTGCGCTCGTCACGGTAGTTCACGGGGTTCGACACCAAATCGCCGTGGCTGTCGATCATACCGAAGTCAACGCCCCACGTGTCAATGCCGATCGCATCGATCGTGTCGGTGGCAGCCATGGCCTTGATGATGCCCTGCTTGATCTCGTGGAAGAGGCGCAGGATATCCCAGTACATCGTGCCGTTCGCAATGACAAGATCGTTTGAGAAGCGGTGGATCTCGGTGACATTGATCTCCTTGCCGTCAAACTCGCCGAGCATGGCGCGTCCCGAGGACGCCCCAAAGTCAAAAGCCAGAACCTTTTTGGACATAATAGGTACTCCTTTTCGGTGTGGAAAAATATGTGCATCTTCATTATACAATAAGTAAAGCGAAAACACAAGTCCGTTTTCGCCCTCTCTCGGGTGAAAGTTAACAAAAACCTCGTTTTCTTTTTCAAAATCTCTTGACAGAGCGTTTTTTTATGGTATAATAGTTTGTGCTAACGATGGGCTTGTAGCTCAGCTGGGAGAGCGCTGCGTTCGCAACGCAGAGGTCATGGGTTCGAATCCCACCAGGTCCACCAAAAAGAAAGCCGCCTTCTTGGCGGTTTTCTTTTTTGTTTTGGTGAGCTTGATGTCGCAAGAACCCATTTTGCGCGTAGCGCAAAGGGTTCGATTGACCTCAAATCCTGGCCAAATTCCTTTTCAGAGCCCTCTTTTTATGAAATTCTGCCTATGCGCTATCTTCCTTTTTGTTCAATTTCTACATAGATTTATGTAAAGAAAACTGCTATAATAATAGCATCTTTTTGACGCATCACCGATTTTCAGTTCAAAAAAAGGGGAACAACAATGTCATCGCTTTTGAAAAAATGCCGCGAATTTACCCGCGCAGAGGATATCCGCGCCATGGGGCTGTACCCTTACTTTCACGCGCTGGAATCCCGTCAGGACGCCGAGGTCATCATGGAGGGGCACCGCCGCATCATGCTTGGCTCCAACAATTACCTTGGCCTCACCGTGGATCCCGAGGTGACGGCCGCCGCCGAGAATGCGATCAAAACGCTCGGCACCGGATGCTCTGGCTCCCGCTTTTTGAATGGCACGCTGGCCATGCACCTGCGCCTTGAGCGGGAGCTTGCCGATTTTGTGGGCATGGAGGACGCCGTGACC
This sequence comes from Eubacteriales bacterium, assembly GCA_045634705.1. Taxonomy (GTDB): domain Bacteria; phylum Bacillota; class Clostridia; order Oscillospirales; family CAG-272; genus UBA1740. Next base: position 17,995 of record JAZRAU010000055.1, read on the forward strand.
TTTTCCACCGGCTTTCAGTCCAATCTCGGCATCATCAGTGCCCTTGCCGGCGCGGGGGATCACATTCTCTGCGACCGCGAGAACCACGCCTCGATCTATGACGGTTGCCGCCTTTCGGGGGCGCGCACGCACGTTTACCGCCATAACAATCTCGATATGCTGGAGCAGAAGCTCCAATCGATCCCTGAGGGAGCGGGCAAGCTCATTGTGACCGACGGCGTGTTTTCTATGAGCGGTGACATCGCGCTTCTTCCCGAGATCGTGGAGCTTGCTGAAAAATACGATGCCAGCGTCATGGTGGATGATGCTCATGGCCTTGGCGTTGTCGGCAACGGCGGACGCGGCACAGCCGATCACTTTGGGCTGACCGATAAGGTGGACGTGATCATGGGCACCTTCTCGAAGTCGCTTGCCTCGATCGGGGGCTTTATGGCCTCCTCTCACTTGATTGCAGAATTCGTGCGCCATACATCCCGCCCCTTCATTTTCTCGGCCTCGATCCCCCCGGCCGCGTGCGCCAGCGCGCTGGCCTCGCTGTCGGTCCTTCGTCGCCGCCCCGAGCTTGTCACGCATCTTTCCGAGCTGGCGGCTCATCTCAAGGAGGAGCTTCACAAGCGCGGCGTGCCGATCACCAAGGCACCGACACCGATCGTGCCGATCCATACGAAGGATACCGTCACCACCCTGCGCGTTGCCAAAACGCTTTACGACCGCGGCGTGTACGTCAATCCTGTGCTTCCCCCCGCCACCTCGCCCGACGACTGCCTTCTGCGCGTCAGCCTGATGGCCTCGCATACCATACCGCTTCTTGATGAGGCGGCCGACATCATCGCAAGGACGATGGAGGAGGAAGGACTTCTGAATGTCGAATAAGGTCGCCCTCATCACGGGTGCCTCCTGTGGGATCGGGGCGGCCCTCGCCGCCGAGCTTGTGTCGCGCGGGCTGACCGTGTACGGCCTTTCGCGCCGCGGCACCGCCCCCGAGGGGGTGCGTCCCATGGCGGTCGACGTCACCGATGCCGAGGCCGTGAGGAAAGCGGTCGGCGCGATCCTGTGTGAGGCCGGGCGGATCGATCTTGCTGTGCTGGCCGCGGGCTGCGGCATCGCCGGCGCCCTCGAGCATATCCCCGAGGACGCCGCCGCCATGCAGGTCTCGGTCAATCTTTTGGGAGTGGACAACTGCCTGCGCGCCCTCACGCCCCCTCTTAGGGAAACCCACGGCCGCATACTTGCGATCGGATCGGTCGCCGGGGTGTTTCCTATCCCCTTCCAAGCCCATTATTCCGCCACCAAAGCGGCTGTGGAGAGCCTTCTGCGCGCCTATGGAAATGAGGTGCGCCCCTTTGGCATCTCGGTGGGCGTGGCAATGCTCGGCGATACCTGCACGGGCTTTACCGCGGCCAGAAGGACCTACGGGGCAGAGGACGGCGTCTATGGCGGGCGTGTTGCCGAGAGCGTGGCGCGGATGGCGCGTGACGAGGAAAACGGCGCAAGCCCCGAGAGGGTAGCCCGCGTACTCAGCCGTCGCCTGCTTGGCCGCCGCTTGCCCCGCCGCTTTACCGTCGGTGCCGGCTACCGTCTCCTTGTTCTGCTTGACCGCCTGCTTCCCGTGGGTCTTGTGGACCGCATTCTTTCGCTCCTTTACGGATAAGCCCTCTCCGCGCGGAGCCACCAACACCGAAACCCGGATAGGAGCGCCTATGACAGAGAAGATACGTCTTTCCGACCATTTTACCTACCGCCGCCTTTTCCGCTTTGCGCTCCCCTCGGTGGCCATGATGATCTTCACCTCGATCTACGGGGTCGTGGACGGCTACTTTGTCTCGAACTACGTGGGGAAAACGCCGTTTGCTGCCCTCAATTTCATCATGCCCTTTCTGATGATCCTCGGCACGCTCGGCTTCATGCTCGGCTCGGGCGGCTCTGCCCTTGTCTCCAAAACGCTTGGCGAGGGAGACCGAGGGCGGGCCAACTCGCTTTTTTCGCTCTTTGTTTACGTCACGCTTGGCGCGGGTGGCATCATCGCTGCCCTCGGGATCCTGCTTCTTCGCCCTGTGGGTGCCCTCCTCGGCGCCGAGGGACAGATGCTCTCGGACTGCGTGACCTATGGGCGCGTGATCCTTCTGGCTCTCCCCGCCTACATGCTCCAGCTCGAATTTCAGATCTTCTTCGTCACGGCGGAAAAGCCCGGCCTCTCCTTTGCCTTCACGGCGGCCGCAGGCTGCGCCAACATACTGCTCGATGTCCTTTTTGTTGCCGTCTTTGGCTGGGGCCTTGTCGGTGCGGCAGCCGCTACTGCCGTCAGTCAGGCGGTGGGCGGCTTTGGCCCCCTCCTCTATTTTCTGGCAAGGAACTCGTCCATTCTCCGTATAGGGAAAACAAAACTTGACATTTCCGCCCTCGGTCGCGCCATGGGGAACGGCTCCTCAGAGCTGATGTCCAACGTGTCGATGTCGCTTGTCGGTATGCTGTATAACGGCCAGCTCATGGCGTACGCGGGAGAGGACGGCGTGGCGGCCTACGGCGCGCTTATGTACGTCAACTTTGTATTCATCTCGGCCTTCATCGGTTACACCATCGCCCTCTCGCCCCCCGTCGGCTACCACTTCGGCGCGGGGAGCACGGATGAGCTGAAAAGCCTCCTCCGCAAGAGCCTTGTGATCGTTTTGTCGTCCTCGGTCCTGATGACGGCGGCGGGCCTTCTTCTTTCGTATCCCCTCTCCTATCTCTTTACGGGGTACGATGCCGCCCTGCTGGAGATGACCGTGCGCGGCTTTTTCTTCTTCTCCTTTTCTTTCCTTTTTGCAGGGCTGGCCATTCTCGGCTCGGCCTTCTTCACGGCCCTCAATAACGGCGCCGTCTCCGCCCTTTTGTCCTTTCTTCGCACCCTGGTCTTTCAGGTGTCGGCGGTGCTTCTTCTGCCCCTCGCTTTGGGGCTTGACGGTATTTGGCTCTCAATCGTTCTTGCCGAGCTTTGTGCCGCCCTTGTCACCGTCCTTTGCCTTGCTAAGCTCAAAAAGCGGTACCGCTACTGAAAAAAGCCCTGCCTTGTGGCAGGGCCTTTTTTTATGATTTTTTGGGAATACCGAACAAGCGGCGCAGCACGGGCGAGAGAAATCTCGGCGTGCGAAGAACGACGATCTTCATAAAAGGTACCTGCCTATTTCTGTAAAAAGCAAAGCACTCCTACCGCCATGATAAGCACGGCCTCGATGATGACGAGGACCCCCTCGGGGATAAAAAAGGAGAGAACGATGCCAAGCCCAAAGGCAAGAATGGCAAGACTAAGGATCTTAAACAGGTTTCTCTGGCACATACCACACCCCCGAAACGGATAGGCGGAGGACCGCCCTTGATAGCAGTATATGCGCCGGTCGGCGAAGTATGACTTATTTTCCGAGATAGATGAGCAGCACGCTGATGTCGGCGGGATTGACGCCGCTGATGCGCGCCGCCTGCCCCACGCTCCTCGGTCGGATCGCGGCCAGCTTCTGGGCTGCCTCAATGCGGAGCCCGCGAATGGCACCGTAATCGAGCCCATCGGGAAGCGCAAGGCCGTCAAGGCGCTCCTGACGGCGGATCTCGGCCTCCTCGCGCCGCAGGTACCCCTCGTACTTGATGTCGATCTCCACCGTCAGCGTGACGGCGGGATCGAGGGGCGGACGGCAGGGATCGAGGGGCGCGAGCGATGCGTAATTGAGCTCAGGTCGGCGGAGAAGGTCAAGGAGGCGGATCCCCGTTGAGACCTTTGCCGTACCGAGGGCCGCAAGGCGAGCGTTGTTCTCCTCGCCGGGGCCGATCACCGTCCGCGCAAGGCGCTCCTTTTCGGCGGCGATTGCCGCCTGCTTTGCCTCGTACGCCGCAAAGCGCCCGTCGCTGATAAGACCAAGGCGGCGGCCGATCGGCGTTAAGCGCCGGTCGGCGTTGTCCTGACGGAGACACAGGCGATGCTCGGAGCGCGAGGTCATCATGCGGTAGGGCTCACGCGTGCCCTTGGTCACAAGGTCGTCGACCAGCGTCCCGAGGTAGGACGAGGCGCGTGAAAGGACAAGAGGCTCCTCGCCACGCACGGACAGTGCCGCGTTGATGCCCGCCAGAAGCCCCTGTGCGGCGGCCTCCTCGTAGCCCGAGGTGCCGTTGAACTGCCCTGCGCCGTAAAGCCCGCGCACACGCTTGGCCTCCAGCGTCGGGTAAAGCTCGGTGGGGTCGACACAGTCGTATTCGATCGCGTAGGCATAGCGCGTCATCTCGGCTCTTTCCATGCCCGGCAGGGAGTGCAGCATCTCGCGCTGGACCTCGGGCGGCATCGAGGTGGAAAAGCCCTGAAGGTACAATTCCTCGGTGTCGGCCCCCGTCGGCTCTAAGAACAGCTGGTGGCGCTCCTTGTCGGCAAACCGCGTGACCTTGTCCTCGATCGAGGGGCAGTAGCGTGGCCCTGTGCCGTGAATGAGGCCCGAAAAGAGGGCGCTTTTTTTGATGTTCTTGCGTATGATCTCGTGCGTTTTTTCGTTCGTGTAGAGAATGTAGCAGGGAAGCTGCGGCCTTGCCGCCATAGCGGCTTTGTCGCTGTCGGCCGAGTAGGGAATGGCCCCCTCCTCGCCGTTTTGCACCTCCAGCACCGAAAGGTCCACGCTCCGCCGTGCAATGCGCGCAGGGGTACCCGTCTTGAAGCGTTGGAGCGTAAGCCCAAGCGAGGTGAGGGAGGCGGTCAGCGCCGTCGCGGGCAAAAGACCGTCGGGCCCCGCCGGGTGGGAATTGTGGCCGACAAAGATCTCTCCGCCAAGGAAGGTGCCCGTCGCCACCACAGCGGCCGCCACCGAAAACTCCTCGCCCAGTGCCGTCCGCACACCCGTCACACGGCCGTCCTCGGTGAGGATATCTGTGACCTCGGCCTGTATAAGGCGGAGATGCGGCTCTCTTTCCAGAGTACGCTTCATGTAGGCGCGGTAGGCCATGCGGTCGGTCTGCACGCGCTTTGAGCGCACCGCCGCCCCCTTACCGCCGTTCAGCGTACGCGATTGCAGGGTGACGGCATCGGCCGCGCGGCCCATTTCTCCTCCGAGGGCGTCGATCTCGTACACCAAGTGCCCCTTGGCCGTTCCCCCGATCGAGGGATTGCAGGGCATATTTCCCACAGCGTCAAGCGAGAGGGTGAAAAGGATCGTCTCTCTCCCCATTCGCGCCGCGGCCAGCGCGGCCTCAATGCCGGCGTGCCCCGCACCGATGACCGCAATTTCGGCTGTATTCTGCATGCTGTCTCCCCTTTTTGCCGTTTTTCTCTATTTTACCACGCGCCGCTTGATTTTACAAGGGAAAATGCGCGCGCCGCGTGACACTTTTTTAATTTCCTGCGACGGCACGGTAAGTATCCCTTCGGAAGAAGTCGGGAGGAACCATGATAAAAGCTGAACGAGCGCCCCGGCGCCGCGCCCGTGTCGGCTATCCCGCCGCCGCCTTTGATCTGCCCCGCCCCCCGCCGCACGCAAGGCCCTCGCCACCGATCTTTGGAACAGGCCTCTCACGCTTTTGAAAAAAGAAAGGCTACGGATCCTTAAAAAACCATAAAAATGTAAAAAATACCATACAAAAGACGCGTCTCCGCGCTCCTGCCAACAGCGCTCTTTTTTCTTGAAACTTCGCGTTTTTTCAAAATAGAGATTGACGGAAAGGGAAAAAGGTGGTATACTCGGTTTAGAAATCATGGCGCCCACGCGCCCACACGGAGGACATTATGGCAAAAGGATTTATTACCGACGATTTTATGCTTCGCTCAAAGACCGCGAGGCGCCTCTACCACGATTTTGCAGAGGACCTGCCGATCATTGACTACCACTGCCACCTGCAGCCCAAGATGATCGCGGATAACTACCAGTTCCGCGATACCTACGACCTCTTCCTGGGCGGCGATCACTACAAGTGGCGTCAGATGCGTACCAACGGTGTGCCCGAGGAGTACATCACGGGTGCGGCGGACGGCCTTGAAAAATGGAAGAAGTGGAGCGCCACTCTCCCTCTGCTCATCGGCAATCCTCTCTACCATTGGACGCACCTTGAGCTTCTTCGCTACTTCGGCATCTCCGAGCCTCTGACCGAGGACAACTGTGAGGAGGTCTGGAAGATCTGTAACGCCGCCCTGACGAGCGACTCCTTCCGCGCTCAGGCGCTCATCACGCGCTCGAACGTGGAAACGATCTGCACGACCGACGATCCCGCCGATACCCTGGAGTACCATGAGGCGCTGGTGGGCTTCTCGACCAAGGTTCTTCCCACCTTCCGTCCCGATAAGGCGGTTGAGATCGGTAAGGAGACCTTCCTGCCTTATATTGAAAAGATCGGCGTCAAGACCTACGATGAGCTCATTGCGTGGCTCCGTGACCGCATTGCCTTCTTCCACGACCACGGCTGCCGCCTCTCCGACCACGCTCTTGAGGCTGCACCCTGCACGGTGGGGGATGCCGCCGCTGTCTTTGAAAAGCGCGTGAACGGCGGTGAGCTTACCGAGCGTGAGACCGACATCTTCCGCACCGCCGTCCTCAAGCTCTGTGCCTCGGAGTACGTGAAGCTTGACTGGACGATGCAGCTCCACATCGGCGCTCTCCGCAACAACAACACCAAAATGTACCGCCTCCTCGGCGCCGACACGGGCTTTGACTCGGTCAACGACCGTGAGATCGCGGCCGACCTTGCGGGCTTCCTTGACACCCTCGCGGTGGACGATTGCCTGCCTAAGACCATTCTTTACACCCTCAATCCGAAGGACAACTACGTCCTCGGAACCATTATGGGCTGCTTCCAGAGCGCCCCGACGGCAGGGAAGATCCAGTTCGGCTCGGGCTGGTGGTTCAACGACCAGCGTGACGGCATGGAGGGCCAGATGCAGGCTCTTGCCAATCTCGGCAACCTCTCGCGCTTTGTCGGTATGCTGACCGACAGCCGCAGCTTTGTCCCCTACCCCCGTCACGAGTATTTCCGCCGCATCTTCTGCAACCTCATCGGCACCTGGGTCGATAACGGCGAGTACCCCGACGATCGCAAGATGCTGGAGCGCATCGTCCGTGGGGTATGCTATGAGAACGCCAAGGAATACTTCAAATTCTGATAGCGGTAAATTCGGGCATC
>JAZRAU010000056.1:0-7271 GCA_045634705.1 Eubacteriales bacterium
CCCCGATAAACGCCCCCCGCTGTTCGAGGCCCGAGGGCGCGGCAACCGCCGCCCCACCGGTCGCCGCACGGCGACCGCAACACCTCCGCGCCGTGGCGCGGGGCGCGGCACCGCGGGGAAGAAGCGCCACTCATAAGAAAAAAGCCGCAAAAGCGGCTTTTTTCTTTATCTTTGGGCTTATACGCGCTCGCGGATCTCCTTCTTGATCTTGGCAATGAAGTCGGCAAGCGGCATCGTCTCGGTCTCTGTGGTGTCGCGGTTGCGGATAGAAACGTTGCCCTCCTCGGCCTCCTTCTGACCGATGACCAGCATATAGGGCACTCGGCCGACGACCTGCGCCTCACGGATCATATAGCCGATCTTCTCGTTGCGGTCGTCAAGCTCCACGCGGATGCCCTCGGCACGGAGCGCCTCGTAGATCTTTTGGCCGTAGGGCGCCACCTTGTCGGAGACAAGAAGTACCTTGGCCTGCACGGGCGCCAGCCACACGGGGAACTTACCCGCAAAATGCTCGGTCAGAATACCGATGAAGCGCTCGATCGAGCCGTAGCAAACGCGGTGGACCATAATGGGGCGCTGTTTTTGGTTGTTCTCGTCGGTGTATTCCAGCTCAAAGTTCTGGGGCATCTGGAAGTCAAGCTGGACGGTGCCGCACTGCCAGGTCCTGCCCAGCGTGTCCTCAAGGTGGAAGTCGATCTTCGGGCCGTAGAAGGCGCCGTCCCCCTCGTTGACGGTGTAGGGAAGGCCCAGCGCCTCCAGGGCGCCCTTCAGGCCGTTTGTGGCGGCCTCCCAGTCCTCATCGCTGCCCATGCTGTCGGCAGGACGGGTGGAAAGCTCCACGGCGTACTTGAAGCCGAACTTCTTATAAACCTCGTTGATGAGGTGCACGACCCCCACGATCTCGTCGGTGATCTGCTCGCGGCGCATAAAGATGTGTGCATCGTCCTGCGTGAAGCAGCGCACACGGAAAAGGCCGTGCAGGGCGCCCTTCAGCTCGTGGCGGTGGACAAGGCCAAGCTCCCCCACGCGCATCGGCAGGTCGCGGTAGCTGTGCAGGTCATTCTTATAGACCAGAACGCCGCCGGGGCAGTTCATGGGCTTAACGCAGAAGGTCTCCTCGTCGATCTCGGTCGAGTACATATTGTCCTTGTAATGATCCCAGTGGCCGCTCGTTTTCCAGAGGCGCTGGTTCATGATGAGGGGCGTGTTGACCTCAACGTAATTCTCGCGGGTATGGATCTCGCGCCAGTATTCGATGAGGGCGTTCTTCACGGCCATGCCCTTCGGCAGGAAGAAGGGGAAGCCGGGGGCATCGTCCGAGAACATAAAGAGCCCCATCTCGCGCCCGATGCGGCGGTGATCGCGCTTTTCGGCCTCCTCAAGAAGGACAAGGTAATCGTCAAGCTCCTGCTGGGTGCGGAAGGCCGTGCCCTTGATGCGGGTCAGCATCTTGTTGTTCTTGTCGTTCTTCCAGTAGGCGCCCGACTGGCCCATGATCTTAAAGGCCTTCAGCGCCTTGGTGTAGCAGAGGTGGGGACCTGTGCACATATCGGTGTAATCGCCCTGCGTGAAGAAGCTGATCTCGGCGTCCTCGGGAAGATCGCCGATGTGCTCCACCTTGTACTTGGCGCCCAGCTCCTGCATCCAGGCGATCGCCTCGGCGCGGGGCAGGATCTTCGGGCGGATCGGCAGATTTTCCTTGACGATCTTCTTCATCTCAGCCTCGATTGCTGCGAGATCCTCCTCGGTCAGCTTGGTGTCGCCAAGGTCAACGTCATAGTAAAAGCCCTTTTCGTTTGCGGGGCCGTAAGCAAAATCGGCATGGGGAAAGAGCCGCTTGACCGCCTGTGCCATGATGTGCGCCGCCGTGTGGCGCAGAATGTGCAGCTCCTCCTCGGGGGCGCACTCGGCAACCGTGCCGTTCGCGTAAATGACCTTCATAGTGTTCTCCTTGTGATATGAAAAATTTTGATTACCGAAAAAGCACCCCGACGAGCCACGGGGGCATCGTCAAGGGTGCTTTTACACACGGTTCCACCTTGAACTTTCACTCAAATTCCCATAACGCGGGGCGGGCGGTGGCGCTTACTTTCTCGCGCACAGCTCGGGAGTGGTCTTCGCCGCGGGCGCCGTAAGGACTTGCACCGACCGTCCTCTCTCTGCACAGCGCGATCGCGGGTACTCGTTCCGTCATCGCTTTTCGCCTTATTATAACACTGTGCGCGCGATTTGTCAAGGATTATTTTGCGTGCCTGCAGCGTCCGTCGCACGGAGGCGGAGGGTACCGTCGGCGATCGGCAAAAGCGCCTCGGGCGTGTGGGTCACAACAAGGACAAGGCGCCTCTTGGCTTCCTCGGCCAGGCGGGAGTGGAGAAGTGCGCGGAGGGCGGCGTCCAGGTCCTTTTCCGGCTCGTCAAAAAGAAGGATCCCGCGGTTGGATGCCAACGCCCGCGCCAGCGAAACGCGCTGTCGCATTCCGCCCGAAAGGATCGCAGGACGCTTCCCGAACGCCTCCTCGGGATATCCCACCGAAAGGAGGGCCTCGACGGCGCGCTCACGGGCGGTGTGGCGGTCGCACCCCTCAGCACGCAGGATCTCGGACACGTTGTCAAGCGCTGTGAGCGCAGGGAATAGGCGGTGCTCCTGAAACACAAAGGAAACGGCGTCAGGCCCCCCTCCTGCGATGTCGCCCCGATGCTCGGTGTCAAGCCCCGCGATCATACGGAGAAGCGTGGTCTTTCCCACGCCGCTTTCCCCCGTCACGAGGAAAAGTCCCGTCTCTGGGAAGGTGTAGGAGAGATCGGAAAAGAGAATCTTATCACCAAAGCTTTTTTTGAGATTTTCGAGTTTTAACACGCTCATACCGCCCTCCTTTCAAGAAAACGCAAGGTTTTCTTTACAAAGAATTCAAGAAGAAGGCTTAAAACGATGACCGTCAGCGTCCACGCCCAAAGCTCGGGCGTTTCAAGGTGAAGCTTGGCGGAATAAATGCCGCGTCCCAAAGACCCCGCGGTGTTGGCCAGGATCTCGGCGGCGATGCCCGCCTTCCAGGCAAAGCCCACCGAGGTGATGAGCGCGCCGAAAAGGTAGGGCAGGGCGGCAGGCAGACGGTAAATGAGGAGCCGCCTCCAGGGCGAGAGGCGGTAAAGGCGCGCCACCTCACCAAGTGCGGGGTCGGCCTCCGCAAGGCCTGTGGCCAGCTCATCGGCTACGATGGGAAGCACCATCAGCGCCGCGATCACAAAGGGAAGCGTGCGGCTCCCCGTAAAGCTCCACACAAGGATAACAAAGGAGGCCACGGGCGTCGAGCGCACCACGGTGAGGAGCGGACGGATGAGAAGCGCGGCCGCGGGAACCAGGTGAATGAGAATCCCGAACATCGCCCCAAGCGCCACCCCGATGCCGAGACCGCCGAGCACACGTCCAAGTGACGCCGCGATCGCCAGCCAGAAGCTCCCATTACCGCAGAGGGCAAGGAGAGCCTTGCCAATGGCGGGCAGTGTCGGCAGAAGCAGGGGCTTATCGAGGAGGGCGGCGACAAGCCAGAGAAGTCCTCCCCAAAAAAAGAGGGGAACAAGGAGCTTGGCCGCCCCGACGAGGTATTTATTTTGCATTGTAATAGAAGTCCGCACCGGGAACACTGCCGCCGATCGATTGGGGGGCATAGCCGTACAAAATGTCATAGAAGGTGTCAAGCGCCGTCTTCATCTCGGTGCCGTCCACATAGGTGATCGCGCACTTCGGAAGTGCATTTTTGGCCACGGCGGCGGCAGGGAGGATGCCGTATTCCACCACAAGGGCGGCGGCCGCATCAAGGTTTGCCTCGTCCGTCATATAGCCCACCGACGCCTCGTAGTTTTCAAGGAATTCGGCGATCGCGCGGGGATGATCCTTGCAGAAATCGGCGCTTGCCACCAGGCACCCCTGCACCACGGGCGTTGCCTCGTCCTTGTTCCATTCCACAGAAAGGTCGATCGGGGCGGTAATGGTCTTGCCCTGCGAGGTGGCCTTAACCACGGTGGCCGTGGCGGCGGGCTGAGGCAGAACGGCAATGCCGACCGTGCCGTTGAGAAGCCCCTGCTGGATCATGGCAGGCTGAACGATTGAGGTTTCCACCGTGGCGTTAATGTTGTTCATGGCCAACACGTGGCGTAGAACGTATTCGGGGTTGGAGCCGGCGTTCGGCACGTGCACCGTCTTTCCCTCAAGGTCGGACAGCTTCGTCACCGTTCCCGTGGCATCGAGAAGATGCAGAACGCCCAGCGTATTGAGGGCGATCACGCGAATATCGGCCCCTTGATTATAGAGCATGGCCGCGTTGTTGGTGGGGAGCGCCGCAATGTCAAGCTTGCCCGCCACAATATCACCCACAATGAGATCGGGCGACGGATAGATCTCAAACTCGTAACGCGCGTCGCCCTCCTTCATGAGCTTCAAGGCGCCCATCGCTGTGGGGCCGGAAAGCACCCCGATGCGAATGGTGGTGTCATCGCGCCCGCAGGCAGAAAGCAGGGGCAGTAGCAGGAAAACGGCAAGTAAAAGGCAAAGAATTCTTTTCATTTTTTTATGTTCCTTTCGGTATTGATAAACAAAGTGAGTGCCTCGGCATCCACCACCTCGATCCCCTCGCGGCTCGTGCGGACAAGGCCCGCGGCGGTAAGGGCATCCAGGGCGCGGTAGAGAGAGGCCCGCCCAAGACCGAGGGTAGAGGCCAGGGCGGATTTTGTGATGCTTGGCTCTTTGCCACCCCCCGCGTGGGAGAGGAGATAGGCCGCCACGCGCTCCTCGGCGCTCCGTCCCGCCAGAGTGTCAAGGCGGCGGTTGAGGAAACGGATCTTTTCGGAGAGAAGGGCAATGTAGCGCTCGGCCGTGCGCGGCACGGCGGAAAGCATACGCGAGATCCCTGCCTCGTCGAGAAAAAGCACAAGGGCGGCCGACTCGGCGGTGACGGTGGTGGGGAAGGGGGCACCGCCACCAAACAGCGAGGAAACGCCGAAAATCTCGGTTGCCCCAAGCCGCTTGTGGATCACGCGGCGATGCTCGCCCGAGCGTGTCACGGTCAGCATCCCCTCCGCCACAAGGCCGACGGCGGCAAAGGGAGCCCCCGCCCTTACGATCACATCTCCCACTGTGTAGCGGACGGCCCGCGGCGAGGCGGCCAGGTAGGCCGCCTCCTTCTCTCCGTCGGAAAGTCCGCGGACAAGGATACAGCTTTCAAATGCGGCTTTTTCAGTCATACGCGCCCTCTCTGTGTCTCATTTGAGACAATTATAGCAAAAAAGAGAGGCGATGTCAAGCGAAATGGCAAAAATATCGCACAAAAGTGAAGGGAGAAGCGGTTTTTTCTCTTGCGCACGATAATAATATGTGATATAATAAACTGTATCATTATTACACTTTTTACCCGCGCCGCACCGTGCGAGGCGGGAGAATGGAGCCGTATGAACTTCTTGACTATGGTCGCACCGGCGGAGGAGGGGCTTTTCCGCAGTCTCTTTTCCTTTCTCGGTCGGCAGTTTTCGTCCATGGGTGCGCTGGACATCGTGCGCTCGGTGCTGGACGTTCTTCTGCTGTCGTTGATCCTTTACGTGGCCGTCCGCTTTCTTTGGGACCGCCGCGCGGGCAAGCTGCTTATGGGCCTTGCCATTTGGCTTGTCGCCCTTCTCCTTTCGCGCACCCTCAATTTTTACGCCGTGGGTACGCTCTTAGAGCTCATTTCCGAGGCGGGGATCCTTGTGCTTGTCCTCATCTTTCAGCCTGAACTGCGCGATGCTCTTGAAAAGCTGGGCGGTGAGCCTCTGAAGAACTTTAAGAATTTCTCGGCGGATACGCGCAACGAGGCTACCGTGGAGGGAATCAACGCGATTTGTGAGGCGGCCACCGATATGGCGCGCACCAAAACGGGAGCGCTGATCGTCATTGAGCGCTCAACAAAGCTCGGTGACATCATTCGCTCGGGCGTGGACGTCGACTCCAAGCTCACGCCCTACATATTGCGTAGCGTGTTCTTCCCGAACTCGCCCCTGCATGACGGCGCCGTTGTCGTCCGCAATATGCGCGTTTGCGCCGCGGGCTGCCTTTTGCCCCTGACACGCCGCCAGGACGTGGACCCGAATCTTGGCACGCGCCACCGCGCCGCCCTCGGCATGAGCGAGTCGTGCGATGCCGTTATCGTTGTGGTGTCCGAGGAAACGGGAACCATTTCCCTCGCCTATAACCGTACGCTGACGCGGGATTTCACCTCGCAAACGTTGAAGCTCCGCCTTTCGGAGATCCTTCTCAGCGCCCACGGCAGCATCGCTCCCAAAAAGGAGGAAACCGAAGAATGAAGATGAAACGAAAGCTGCGCCGCTTTTTTCTGCGCTTTAACCCTTGGCTGTACCTTGTGTGCCTCCTTTTGGCCGCGATCATCTGGTGCGGCACCATGTATATCAACGATCCCGACGGGCTTCGCGATGCGAACCCCGAGGTGGCCGTGGCCGCGCTCACCGTATCCGCATCCCTATGACCTTTCTTTACAGCGGCGTCTCGGTCGGGCCCGACACCTCCCGTGAGGAGGTCACATCGCTCGTCCGTGACCGCCTCCGCCGCCTCGGTGCCCTGCCAAAGGGTGCGGAGCTTTCGATCTACCGTCGGTCGGTGGATGCGCGCAAGCGGCGGGATATCCGCCTTGTTTTCACTGTGGCTGTTACGGGGGAATTCTCGGAGCGGGATGCGGCCCGCCTTGTGGGCGCGGGGCTTTCCCGCCTTGCCGAGGAAATGCCCACCCCCGCCGTCGGGAGTGAGCCTATGTCCGCCCCTCCCGTGGTGGTGGGGACCGGCCCCTGCGGTCTTTTTGCCGCCCTGCTTCTGGCCGAGGCGGGGTATGCCCCCCTTGTTCTTGAACGCGGCGGCAGCGTCGAGGAGCGCCGCACGGCTTATTCGCGCTTCTGCCGCGACCGCGTTCTTGACCCCAATACGAATATCCAGTTCGGCGCCGGCGGCGCCGGCACGTTTTCGGACGGAAAGCTTGTCACCCGTGTCAACGACCCGATGACCGCTTACGTCCTTTCGCGTTTTGTGGAGTTTGGCGCTCCGCGTGAGATCCTCACCGAGGCGCGTCCGCACGTGGGCACCGATCTCCTTTTGGATACGGTTTCTGCGATGCTCTGCCGCATTGAGGAGGCGGGCGGCCGCGTTCTGTATCACACACGCTTTCTTTCCCCCGTGATGTCGGGTGCGCGCGTTACGGCCGTCCGCACCGACCCCGCTGCGTTCCCCTGCGGCGCGCC
>JAZRAU010000057.1:0-2302 GCA_045634705.1 Eubacteriales bacterium
AAAGGCACCCGTATGGGTGCCTTTTTTGCATTATGCCAAGTATTCTTTACTTGCAAGCCAGGAGAGTGGCGTACAGCATCTCGGCGGCGGTGGCGCGGTCAAGGAGTTCCGAGGCGGCCAGCGCCCCCTCCTCGGTGCGGGGGTAAACGCCCATGGCGCACAACGCCATCACGGCGTTGTGGGTGCGGCTTGTGACGTCACCCTCATCGGGGAAGAGAGGCGTGCTGACGGGCGTGTCGGCACGCAAAATGCGCGAAAGGATCACGGCGGCCTCGCCGCGGCTGATCGGCGTGTCCGACTCAAACGTGAGGCCGCGCTCCGAGAGCGTGCCGACCACGTACCCCGCCTCCTGCGCGGCGGCCACGTAGGGACGGAGCCCCGCGGGGATATCGCCGTTATCGTCAAAGACCGTGTTCGTAAGCCCTGCGCGCGGCGCAATTCCCGCCGCCTTCATCGCCATGGTGAGGAACTCGCCCCGCGTGACCTCGCCCTCGGGGAAGAAGTACATACCGTCGCCCTGCAGGGTGCCCAGCATGATCCCCTCGTTCGCCAGCACCAGCGCGGGCAGAGAGGCGGGCGCGCCCACCATATCGGCATAATCAAGGTCGCTCGCCTTTTTCGCGACCGTCACACTCACCGTGGCGGTCTCGGAGTAGTTGCCGTACACGTCGCGCACCACAAAGGTGAACTCGTCACGCCCCGTATAGCCCTCGGCGGGGGTATAGCGGAAGTCGCCGTGGGCGCGGTCGAGGAGGGTGAGCGTGCCGCGCTCGGGCATCTCCACCACAATAAACTCGAGCGCATCGCCCTCGGGGTCGGCGGCGCACAGCGTGCCCTCCACGGCGTGATCCGCGTAGGTGCTGACAAGGCGGGAGGCCGCCACGTCACGGACGGTGGGCGCGTAGTTCAGGCGCTCGGCAAAGCGAATGGTGCAGGCGATCTCGGCGCCGCCCGCGTAGCTGTCGCAGGTAAAGGTGAACACCGCCTCCTTCACCTTGTCGCTTGCGGGAACAAAGGTGAGCGAGGAGAGCGATTCGCGCGGAACGGTGGTGCCTGCGGCCACCGTCGTCTCTCCGAAAAAGAGCGTGCCCTCGGCCTTGTCGGGAAGCGAGGTGAGGGTGATGCCGTCAAAGCGGCGGATGCCCATGGCGGTCTTGAAGTCGGCGGCCGAGAAGCGCACCGTGTCCCCCGCCACAGCGCCCTTGATCATCGGGCTTTCTCCCGCCATAACGGCAAGACCGTCCGAAAGCAGCCCCGCGGCCGCCGCGCTTACGGTCAGTGCCGAAAGGCAAAGAAGCGCGAGAAGTAAGACCTTGAATCCTTTTTTCTTCATTTTACATACCTTTCCTCTCTTTGGGTTTTCGTTCCTCATTCTCCCCGAGAGGGCCTTTTTTTATGCACGCCGTGGGAAAGCCGCCCGCTTTTTTCCTTCTTCGACAAATTTCGGTGGCGGTGAAGCCCACAGCTACATATAGTATTGGTGAGGGGCACGCCCCTTTTGGCTACCCCCTCAAAAAACGATGTAAGGAACTGCCATGAACCTTTACGATGCTTATATGACGCCGCGTGACCGCGCGTCCTGCCCTCTGGATGAGGTTTTGGCCGTGGCGGCGCGCCCGCGCCCGACGCCCCCGCAGCCTCAGCAGCCGATGCCGCCCGCCTCTCCCGCGACCGGCGCCCGTTGCGGAAACGGCGGCCCGGGGTGCGACCACTATCCGAGCCTTGCCATGGTGTACGCGCCCACGCAATGCTTCCGCAATATGTATGAGCCCGCCGAGGGCCTCTCTCGCGGCACGATCTTTGCGGAGCTTGAAAAGCCCCTCGGGAAAGGAGGCCGCCGATGAACGCCAAGGATAAGCTGCTGGCCGAGATCCGCGCCCTCTCCTTTGCGCTTGTGGAGACGAATCTCTACCTCGATTCTTACCCCGAGTGCCCCGAGGCGCTGGCCTATTTCCGCCGCGTGCGCGATGAGCTGCGCGAAAAGACCGAGGCTTATGAAAAACAGTACGGCCCCCTGACGGTGATGGGAGCCGAGGCCAAGGGCCGCTGGGAGTGGGTCAACACCCCCTGGCCCTGGGAAAGTGAGGGTTAAGTATGTGGATCTATGAGAAAAAGCTTCAGTATCCCGTGAGGATCAAGACCCCCAACCCGAAGTACGCCGCCATGATCATCAGCCAGGCCGGTGGGCCGGACGGCGAGCTTGCTGCCTCCACGCGCTATCTCTCCCAGCGCTATTCGATGCCTTACCGTGACGTGGTCGGCACCCTGACCGACGTCGGCACCGAGGAGCTGGCGCACCTGG
>JAZRAU010000058.1:0-36032 GCA_045634705.1 Eubacteriales bacterium
GTGATCTTGTCGGGATAGCAGTAAAGAAGGCGGATCCACGGAATATCGGTCGCCTCGGTAATGGCGCGGACAAGGTCGGCAAGGCGGTACTCGCCATAAAGGTCAAGGCCGTAACGCGTGGTGTCCTGCGCGATGAGGCAGACCTCCTTCACGCCAAGCTCCGAAAGCCCCTTGGCCTCCTCCACAATGTCCTCGATCGGGCGGCTGCGGAAGCGCCCGCGAATGGCGGGAATGGCGCAATAGGTGCAGCGGGTGTCGCACCCCTCGGCGATCTTCAGGTATGCCATGTGGTCGGGGGTGGTCAAAACGCGGTCGCCGCCGAGGGGAGAGGTGTTGTGATCGCCGAGCGCCGTGTAGCGCTCACCGCGCAGAACGGCCTCAACAGCCTCCACGATGCAGTCAAGACTGCCAACGCCCACAATGGCATCCACCTCAGGCAGCTCACGGAGCACCTCCTCACGGTAGCGCTCGACCATGCAGCCCGTGGCGATGATGCCGCGGAGCGCGCGGTTCTTTTTGAGCCAGGCAATATCCAGAATGTTGTCGATCGACTCCTGCTTGGCATCGCCGATGAAGCCGCAGGTGTTCACGATAACGATGTCCGCCTCGGTCTCATCGGGCGTGACCTCATAGCCCGCGGTGATGAGCTTGTGGAGCATCACCTCGGTATCCACGAGGTTTTTCGAGCAGCCGAGCGATACAAATCCTATTTTCGTCATATATCTTCCGTCCTATGTTAATCGTCAAGTCCTAATGCGCGAAGGAGCCCGTCCCAAAGGGCGCGGACAAGGCGGCGGCGCCCCTTCGGGCGTTGCTTCTCCTTCGGGGCGGCAAAGCCAAGGTCGCCCTTTTTGATCTCGTCCCTCACGCGGCGGTATTCCTTGTTTTTTCTGTCACGGCGCACGGCAAGGTCGGCCTCGCGGAAGGCGTCATGCAGGTGGCGGCATCCGAGGTGGGCGAGAGAGGCAAGGTGATGCCACTCGGCATCGCGGCGCTTGTCGGGCACGCGGTAAAGCTCGCCGAGGGCGGCGGCGCACAGCCCGTCATGGATCATAACGCGAACGCGCTCATAGCCCACAAACTCGCGCGGGATCTCCTCTTCCCTCTTGCGGTAGCGCGGCGGGGCCTTTGGCTTCTCCTTTTCCTTTGCCTTTCGGGGCGAGGAGGGCGGGGTGTCCTCGGCGGGGGGGTGCGGTGTGGCGGCGGCGTAAGCAAAGGCGCCGCGGATCCCCCGCTCACGGTCGGCCACGATCTGCTCGTAGGCGGCGTTGATCTCGCTCATCTTTTGGGTGGCAAGCTCGCCCTTTGCGGGATCGTCCGCAAAGTTATCGGGGTGGTATTGCCGCGCAAGCTTATGATAGGCCTTTTTGACCTCGCTGTCCGTGGCCTCGTAATCCACGCCAAGAAGCTTATAAGGATCGATCACGGCACTCCCCCCTTTCTTTGTTCCTTTTTATTATAACGGTTTTTCTCGACAAAAGCAAGAGCCAAAAGGGAAAGGCGCGGCGCCGGGGGCAATATTTTGCGAAAAAGGGGGGCGCCTCTTGCTTTTTTTCGCGCGGGGCGCTATAATAGCGATAGTAAGTAACGGAAGGAGTCCGAGCTATGACCTACGAGATGAAACTGCCGGGAGTTGTCCGTCAGCTCCCCATTTGCCCTGTGAACGACACCCTCTCGATCGGTGCCTTTGTCCTTTTCGGTGACGTGGAGCTGACCGAGAAATGCGCCGAGGCGCTGGCCGCGATCGCGCCGCCGCACGACGTGATGATCACGGCGGAGTCCAAGGGGATTCCCCTCATCTGCTCCATGGCGCGCCTGCTCGGTGAAAACCGCTATATCCTCGCGCGCAAGGGGCCGAAGCTCTATATGCGCGACGTCATTCGCTACGAGGTGCAGTCGATCACCACCGTCGCGCGTCAGGCGCTCTATCTTGACGGGTACGACGCCGAGTACATGAAGGGCAAGCGCGTGCTTATCGTCGATGACGTCATCAGCACGGGCGAGTCTCTGGCGGCCCTGCGCGGTCTTGTGGAGAGCGCGGGCGGCATCGTTGTGGGGCAAATGGCGGTGTTGGCCGAGGGCGATGCCATTGGCCGCAAGGACATCACCTATCTCGGGGAGCTGCCCCTCTTTCACCCCGACGGAACTCCGATCTAAGGGGCTGCGGATTTCGGCAGAAGCGCAAGCAAAAAGGAGCCGTACGGTCTTTGCCGTATAAGCTCCTTTTTTATTTTTTTATGGAAATTTCACGGTATTTTCATATTTTCGGTGTAGAATAAAGAATATAAGACTTTGAGAGGAGGGGTTTCCTTGGATCCGTACCGTGTTTTGGGCGTCAGCGAGACGGCAAGCGATGAGGAGATCAGCGCGGCGTACCGCCGTCTGGCGCGCAAGTACCACCCCGACCTCAATGGGAACAGCCGCGAGGCCGAAGAAAAGATGAAGGAGATCAATGCGGCCTACGAGGCGATCCGTGACCGCCGCGCGGGCAAGGAGCCGCCGAGAACCGAGAACACCCAAAGCGCCGAGGGACAAAACCCCTACGGCGGCTATTACGGCCCCTTTGGGCCGTTTGGACCTTACCGCCCTTACGGAACCTACCGCACCTACCGCCGCCGTCCCGTGCGCGGCTTTTCGCTCCTCCGCTTTTTCCTCACCCTGATGATGATCTCCTTTTTGTTCCGCGGCTGCTCGATGATCGCGCAGTATTACGCCGAGTTTTTACCCGAAGTGCCCGGCTATTATGAGTCCGAGGCCACACCGCCGCCAAGGGGGCCTGTGATATGAGAGAAGAAAAGAACCGCAAGGAAAGAGTTCCCTTCCGCGTGCGCTTTGCGCGCTTTATGGCGGGGAGAAACGGCCCCGATGCCCTCGGCAGAACGGTCTATTACGTGCTGCTCCTCTCGCTCCTTTTGCGCCTTTTTACCGATCACTTTGCCCTCGGCATCGTGCAGGCCCTTTTGCTTTTTGTCTATTTCTTCCGCTTCTTTTCCAAAAACCGCGTAAGGCGCGCACGGGAAAATCAGCGGTTTCTGGCGATGCTCGGCGCTGTGCGGCGCTTTTTTGTAAGACAACAGCACCGCCTCCGCGACCGCAAAACGCACGTCTATCGGAGGTGCCCCACCTGCCGCCGCACGCTCCGCTTGCCAAAGAAGCGGGGCACCCACACCGCCGTGTGCCCGATGTGCGCGGCTCACTTTTCGGTCAAGATACGGTGAAAAACCGCCCGTTGCCTCCCCGACAACGGGCATCTTCTCCGCCCAACGCCCCTCCCACGGTCACAAAAAAGAAAAAAAGAAAAAAATAACGCAAAAAGGTGTTGACAAACCGAAAAACGTCTGCTATAATGTTAGAGCGTTTGGTTAATGGCGGAATAGCTCAGCTGGCTAGAGCATTCGGTTCATACCCGACAGGTCGTTGGTTCAAATCCGACTTCCGCTACCAGGCCCGTTGGTCAAGAGGCTAAGACATCGCCCTCTCACGGCGAAAACATGGGTTCGATTCCCGTACGGGTCACCACAAAAAAGAGCATCCCTCGCGGATGCTCTTTTTTTGTGATTTTACGTGACCCGTACGGGAATCGAAGGGGAGCGGTAGTGAATGACGGTCCGGGGGACCGTCAGAGCCGCGACTGACCGAGCCGCGGAGAAAAGCCGAAATCCACTCGGCTTTTCGTGGCCGCGGTGAGACCTATTCCCGTACGCTCATCAAACACGGCAACGAGGGCCATCGCCCTCGTTGCTGGGTTCGCATCTGCCACTCGGAGATCGGGGAGCTTGCTCACCAGGCGGAGAGTGTGCGGATATTCGCCGTAGGCGAAATTCCCGTAATAGCAGCACACTCCGGTGTGCTCTTTTTTTGTGCCGATGCGCTCCGCGCACGAACCCACTCGGGGCGCGTAGCACTCCGAATTGGGTTCGAAAAGTAGCCTCGCCTTCTCCTGTGGAGACCTCGTGGGCGAGGCGTCTTCCCGTACGGGTCACCAAAAACAACCCGAAGCGATTTATCCGCTTCGGGTTGTTTTTCTTTTGCTGCCCGTCCGTTCATATTCGCGTGCCTGTTAAAAGAGATTGAAAATTCGGCAAATATATGCTACAATAATCTCGTCGAAAAATAAGCATTTGACGGAGGTTGTTATGAAAGACGAATGCTTGATCTGCGGTGCGCCGCTGAAATATTTAGAAAACGACGAGCTGATGGAATGTGCGATCTGCCAAAAAAAAGAACATAGTAAAACCGCTTGCGAAAACGGTCACTACATATGCAACGAGTGCCATACACAGGGAATGGATAGCATCATAGGTGTATGCCTTGCACAAAGCTCGAAGAACCCCATTGAGATCATTCAGAAAATGATGACTCTGCCGTTCTGTCATATGCACGGCCCCGAGCATCACGTTATGGTTGGCTCGGCATTGCTTACCGCATATAAGAACGCAGGCGGTAATATCGATCTTGAGAAATCACTCTACGAGATGCAAGCGAGAGGAAAGAAAGTTCCTGGCGGTGCTTGCGGATTTTGGGGCGCTTGCGGAGCAGGCGTGAGTGCGGGAATGTTCGTGTCCATCGTGACAGGCTCAACTCCGCTTGCGAATGAAGCATGGGGCTTGTCAAATAAGATGACCTCCTCCGCCCTTGGTGCAATTGGCGAGGTTGGCGGCCCCCGTTGCTGTAAGCGTGATTCCTATATTTCTATCATCAAAGCCGTGGAGCTTGCAAAGGAACACCTCGGCGTTGAAATGTCGCTTGATAAAATCAAGTGTGTGCATTCGACGCAGAATAATCAATGTATCGGTGGGAGGTGTCCGTTCAAATGAAAAAGAAGATAGCCTTTATTTGCGTACATAATTCTTGCCGCAGTCAGATAGCGGAGGCTCTCGGAAAGCATCTGCGAGGTGATGAGTTCGACTTTTACTCGGCAGGAACGGAAACCAAACCGCAAATCAATCAGGATGCAGTACGGCTGATGAGACAACTTTATGGAATTGATATGGAGCAAACGCAGTACAGCAAAGCCGTTGACAAGATACCGCCACCCGACGTTGCAATTTCAATGGGATGCGATGTGGGTTGCCCTTTCATCGGTAGAGCCTTTGACGATGATTGGGGCTTGCCCGATCCAACGGGAAAGAGTGATTCGGATTTTATAAATGTCATAAAACAGATAGAGGCGAATCTAAAGAGCATAAAATAATCAAATTCCATTTTGTCGGGAGGAAAGGTTTCGATTCAGTCCCCGACTACCTCACCATAAAAAAGAGCATCCCTCGCGGATGCTCTTTTTTGCCGATGCGCTCCGCGTACGGAGCAACCCCGTGATAGGGCGGATACTATTGACTTTATGGCGTCTTTATTGTATAATGCTGTGGGAAAAACAAAAACGAAGGAGAGATATCATGGCAAAAATTCTTATTTGTCCTAACAAATACGTTCAAGGCGCGGGCGAAATGGGCAAGCTTGCCGACTATGCCAAGGCTTACGGCAAAAAGGCGCTTGTCATCATCACCGCTTCGGGCTACAAGAGAATCGGAGCGATCCTGGAAGCGAGCTTCGGCGGTAGCGAGGTCGGTGCGGTTTACGATTACTTCAACGGCGAGTGCTCCTGGAATGAAATCAACCGCCTTATCGCGGTGATGAAGGCCAACGACTGCGATATGGTCATCGGTATTGGCGGCGGTAAGATCCTTGACACCTCCAAGGCGGTGGCGCACGCGTGCAAGACGCCTGTGATCATCTGCCCCACGATCGCCTCCACCGACGCCCCCTGCTCCGCGCTTTCGGTCATTTACACCGATGAGGGCGTGTTTGAGGAATATCATTGGCTCCCTGCGAACCCCAACATGGTCCTTATGGACACCAACATTATTGCCAACTCTCCCGCCCGCCTTACCGTTGCGGGCATCGGCGATGCTCTGGCCACCTACTACGAGGCAAGAGCAACGAAGGCGAAGGACGCGGGTACCTGCGCCGGCGGCAAGGTCACCTGTGCCGCCATGGCTCTTGCCGAGCTCTGCCTTGATACGCTCCTTGAGGAGGGCGTCAAGGCTAAGCTCGCGCTGGAATCCGGCGCTTGCACCGAAGCGGTTGAGAAGGTTATCGAGGCCAACACTCTCCTTTCCGGCATCGGCTTTGAGTCGGGCGGGCTTGCCGCCGCTCACGCGATCCACAACGGCCTTACCGTTCTTCCCGAGTGCCACCACATGTATCACGGCGAGAAGGTGGCCTTTGGTGTTCTCACGCAGCTTATGCTGGAAAACGTGCCCACCGAGCAGCTGGATGAGATCGTAGGCTTCTGCATTGAGGTTGGCCTTCCCGTTACCCTTGGTGAGCTTGGCGTTACCGAGGTCACCGATGAGAAGCTCCTTGCCGTTGCGAAGGCCGCTACCGTTGCGGGTGAGACCATCCACAATATGCCCTTTGAGGTTACAGCAGAAAAGGTCGTTGCCGCGATGAAGGCGGCAGATGCCTACGGCAAATATCTTCTTTCCCTGTAATTTACAGAAAACAGGAGTGCATCCCGCACTCCTGTTTTTTTGCCCCCTCGCTCGGCGCGGAGGCTCCGCAGAAGCCGAGCCTCCGAAGGGTATTGAATTTTTTGAAGATATGTATTATAATTTCATGTGTTAGCCAAAGCACGTCCGTGTAAGGAGGGAGCCATGAGAAAAACCAAGGATAAGGTGTTGACCGATATCGGCCTTCCGATCCTTTTGAACCTTTTGATCTTTGTCCTTTCCGTGACCGGATTTTTCCTTTCCTGCTACTTTGCCAAGAGGGACGGATATTCCCATTGGCTGACAAGGCTTTTGTATTTTACACAGCTGTCCAATTTGTGGATCGGCATCACCTCTCTCGTTTTTGCCGTGATGCTGATGCGGGGACGCGCCACCGAGGGGCAGCGGAGAACGGTCAGCGCGTTCAAGTATATTTTTACGGTGTCCATCACCGTTACCGGCATTGTCTTTTGCTCGGTGCTTGCCCCCTTTGCCGATTTTAACGTGTGGACGTTTGCCAGCATTTTAACGCACGTTGCGGTGCCCCTTTTGTCGGTTTTTGATTTCTTTACCGATCGGCAGATTGCCCGCATTGACAAAGGCTCTGTTCCCCTCACGCTGATACCGCCCTTCCTATATTTCATTTTCACCGGAATTTTGTGCCTTTTGCGGGTGGACTTTGGCCGAGGCGACCCTTACCCGTACTTTTTTATGGACTTTTATTCGGAGGTGGGGCTCTTCGGCTTTATTGCCAAATGGCCGCCGAAGATCGGCTCCTTTTACTGGTTTGTTTTCTTCTTGATCCTCATATACCTGCTGGGTGTTTCGTACCGCAGGATCCACGCGCGGTTATCGCAAAAAAGAGGAGACGGTCAAGCCCTTTGAGCGCCCCGAGGGAGGGGCGCCCCACCGCCCCGACGGGCCCCCTGGCTGACCGAAGCGCTCCCTGCCGCCGGTATTCCCCACGACCGTCTAACCTTGGAGGAAAAACGCTATGCTGACACTCGTGATTTTCAATCTCATACTCCTGGCGATCATCGCGCTGGGGCTTTGGCTGTCGAAAAAATTTATACGGAGCCAACGGGCCGAGCGGATCCTTTTGCTCTTGGCGTCGCTTTTAACGATCCTTTGCCATTACAGCTCGCTTGCCTACCACGTGACCGTCAGCGGAACGGCCATGGAGTATCTGCGGCAAAACCCCAATCTCATCTTGCCGATCTACCCCTGCAACGTGGTCATGTGGTCCTGCGTGATCTTTGCCTTTTGCAAGAACAAAGGCTCCAAGCTCCATGCCTTTTTGGCCGATTACATCTTCTGGTTTGGGATCTTCTCCACTCTTGTGGGGATGTTTGCCAACGTGGATTTCATCCGTGAGCCCACCCTGGCAAACTTTGAGGTCACAAAAAGCATTGTGGCACACGCCACCCTTTTGTTCAACGTGCTGCTTCTTCCGCTTTTTGGGCATATCCGTGTGGATCTTTGGCGGAATCTGCGCCATATGGCGATCTCGATCGCCGAGATGCTTGTGATTGGCCTTTACTGCAATCTGGTTTTCGGCGCCCTTGTTTCCGAGGCGAGGGCGTATGACGTCAACTCCATGTTTCTTATCCACTCCCCCTTTGCCGGGCTTGAATTTTTGACGTATCCGGTCATTGCCGCGATCGCCCTGCCTTTGTATTTTGGCCTTTTTGCCCTTCTTGAGGTGTTCTTCTACGGTAAGGGCGAGCGATTTTACAATCGTCTGGCCCGAGCGTACCGAGAAAAGCGCGGAAGGAGCAAAAAGCTTTCGTGACCGACAACGCCGACGGTGTCACGGTAGTCGGCGGGACGCCCGTGAAGGGCATAAAAGCAAAAGAGAAAGAGGAAGGGCCGCGCCCTTCCTCTTTCTCTTTTGCGCGCGAATAGATTATATTATATAGTAAAGATACTTGACTTTTTAGCGCGTTGGTGGTAAAATAATAGGCGCAGAAAAATCGAAACCAAATAACAAAAGATGCGAAAGGAATAGATAACCATGGCAACTGCGATCATTATGCCCCGCCAAGGGCAGAGCGTTGAGTCCTGCATCATCACGGCATGGAACAAGAAGGTTGGCGACAAGGTGGAAAAGGGCGACGTCCTTTTCTCCTACGAGACCGATAAGTCCTCCTTTGAGGAGCCCGCACCCGAGGGTGGCGTGCTTCTGGCGATCTTCCGCGAGGAGGGAGACGACGTGCCTTGCCTTGAGACGGTCTGTGTGATCGGTAACGAGGGCGAGGACTTCTCCGCGCTGGTCCCCGCCGGTGAGGCGGCTCCTGCCGATGCCCCCGCCCCTGCCGTTGAGGCGGCTCCCGCGGTCGCCCCCACCGAGGTGGCTCCCGCGGCTCCCACAACTGCCGCAGCCGCGACCGGCGCCATTTCCCCGCGCGCCAAGATCTTAGCCGACAAGACGGGCGCCGACCTTTTGAAGGCCGCACCGACCGGCCCCAACGGCCGCATCATTGAGCGTGATGTGCAGACCCTCCTTGACAAGGGGCTGACCGTCTCCCCCGCCGCCGCCGCCGAGTACACGAGCGCCACCCAGGGCTCGGGCATTAACGGCAAGGTGGTGCTTGGCGATCTTACCGCGCCCAAGACTCCCGCCGCCGAGGCGGCCGCGCCTGCCGCGGCTGTGGCCGAGGCCGCGTACGTGGACGAGAAGCTGCCGAACATCCGCAAGATCATTGCCAAGCAGATGTGCGCCTCCCTCACCGGTATGGCGCAGCTCACCTTTAACTCCTCCTTTGACGCCACAAAGCTCCTCGCTCTCCGCAAGTCGCTGAAGGCGGGCGCCGAGAAAATGGGCCTTGCCAACATCACGCTGAACGACGTGATCCTTTACGCCGTCTCCCGCGTGCTCCGCTACCCCAAGCACCGCGGCTTCAACGCGCATTGCCTTGACGACAAGATGCGCTACTTTTCCTCGGTCAATCTCGGCATTGCCGTGGACACCGAGCGCGGCCTTATGGTGCCCACCGTTTTCGGAGCCGACAAGATGTCGCTGAACGATATCTCGAAGAACGCCAAGGCGGTCATCACCGCCGCGCAGAACGGCAACATCAATCCCGACCTTCTGACGGGCGCGACCTTCACGGTCTCGAACCTCGGCTCGCTTGGCATTGAGTCCTTTACGCCTATCATCAATCCTCCCCAGACCGCCATTCTGGGTGTTGACTGCGTGACAAGACGCCTCAAGGAGGTGGACGGCGAGGACGTCGTTTACCCCGCGATGGGTCTTTCGCTCACCGTCGATCACCGTGTGCTTGACGGCGCCGATGCCGCAAGGTTCCTTCAGGACGTTGGCTTTGCGCTGGAAAACATCGACCTGCTTATGGCGAAGTAAGGGGGAGACGCGATGTACGATCTGATCATTCTCGGCGGTGGCCCTGCGGGCTACAACGCCGCGGAGCGTGCCGGCCACGCCGGCCTTAAGACCCTTGTCATTGAGGAAAGAGCGCTGGGTGGCGTTTGCCTCAACGAGGGCTGCATCCCCACCAAAACGCTTCTCTACTCGGCCAAGATCTACGATTACGCCAAGCACAGCAAGGATTACGGCGTGACCTTCGGCTCGGCTGAGATCGACCACGCCTTTGTGGTCAACCGCAAGAACGGCGTTGTCAAGCAGCTGGTGGCCGGCGTTGGCGCCAAGCTGAAAAAGAGCGGCGTCACGGTGGTCAAGGCCTCCGCCGTTATCAAGGAGCGCGGCGCCGACGGCTTTGTGGTCACGGCGGACGGCAAGGATTACGTTGGCCGTCAGCTTCTCATTGCCACCGGCTCCTCGCCGGCTCTGCCCCCGATCGACGGTCTTGCCGATTCCCTGAAGGAGGGCTTTGCCCTCACCAACCGTGAGGTGCTTGACCTGCCCGCGATCCCGAAGACGATCGTGGTGGTGGGCGGCGGCGTCATCGGCCTTGAAATGGCCTCCTACTTCAATTCGGTCGGCTCGAAGGTCTACGTGGTTGAGATGCTCGACCACATTGCAGGCCCCGTGGATCGTGAGATCTCGGCGCTTCTGCAAAAGGATTACGCCGCCCGCGGCGTAGAGTTCATTCTCGGCGCCAAGGTGACATCGATCAAGAACAAGACGGTCTCCTACGAGAAGGACGGCAAGGTGACAGAGATTCCCGCCGATTACGCGCTGGTCTCGATCGGCCGCCGCGCAAGGACCTCGGGACTTGGCTGTGAGAACATCGGCCTGCGCCTTGAGCGCGGTGCCATTGTGACCGACGAGTACGGCAAGACGAACGTGCCCGGTGTCTTTGCGGCGGGTGACGTCAACGGCAAATCGATGCTGGCCCACACCGCCTACCGCGAGGGTGAGGTGTGCATCAACAACATCCTCGGCAAGCGCGACCGCATCAATTACAGCTCGATCCCCTCGGTCATCTACACCAACCCCGAGGTCGCCTCGGTGGGGGAAACGACCGAGACCGCCAAGGAAAAGGGGCTTGACGTTGAGGTGAAGTCGGTCACGCTGAAGTACAGCGGCCGCTATATCGCCGAGAACGAGCACGGCTACGGCATCCTGAAGGTCATCATCGACAAGAAGCATAAGAATATTGTCGGCCTGCATATGATCGGCTCCTACGCCTCCGAGATCATCTACGGCGCCGCCATGATGGTGGAGACCGAGATGCGCGTGGAGGACATTCAGAAGCTGGTCTTCCCGCATCCCACCGTTTGCGAGGTCATTCGCGAATCCATGTTTATGTAATATATTTTAGGAGGACACAATCATGCCTAAGAGTCAATACGTTGATCCTGCCCGCGCCTTTGACGCCGGCTACATTCACTTTGAGGACATTCCCGTCTGCCAGTACAATAAGACCCTCAAGGAGGAGCTGAAGCTCTACACGAAGGACGACATGATGCGCATCTACCGCGACATGGCGATCATCCGTGAGTTTGAGACCATGCTGAACGAGGTCAAGACCAAGAGCTGCTACAACGGCGTGGAATACAACAACCCCGGCCCCGCCCACCTTTCGATCGGTCAGGAGGCCTCCGCTGTCGGTGAGGCCTACTGCCTTGACATCAACGACCTCTCCTTCGGCTCGCACAGAAGCCACGGTGAGATCCTCGCCAAGGGCCTTTCCTCCATTCATAAGCTCGACGACAAGGAGCTTTACGACATCATGAAGGAGTTTCTCGACGGCGCTGTGCTTTCGGTCGTTGAGAAGCACATGAACGCGGGCGGCAACGTCAAGGAGCTGGCGATCAACTTCCTGCTCTACGGAGCCCTGGCCGAGATCTTTGCCCGTAAGACCGGCTTTAACCGCGGTCTTGGCGGCTCGATGCACGCCTTCTTCATTCCCTTCGGCCTGATGCCCAACAACGCGATCGTCGGTGCCTCCGCCCCCATTGCCCTCGGTGCTGCGCTCTACAAGCGCGCAAACCACAAGAAGGGCATCGTCATCTCGAACTGCGGTGACGGCGCGACGGGCCGTGGCCCCGTGCTGGAGGCCCTGAACTTTGCCTCGATGGACCAGATCACAAAGCTCTGGGGCATGGACGGCAAGTTTGAGGACGGCGGCATGCCGATCCTCTTTAACGTGTTCAACAACCACTACGGTATGGGCGGTCAGACGCGCGGCGAGACCATGGGCTACGATATGGTGGCCCGCCTCGGCGCCGGCTTCAACCCCACCCAGATGCACGCTGAGCGCGTGAACGGCTACGATCCCCTGGCCGTTATCGACGCCGTGTCCCGCAAGAAGCAGCTGCTGCTTGAGGGCAAGGGCCCGGCCCTGCTTGACGTTGTGACCTACCGCGTCTCTGGCCACTCGCCCTCCGACTCCTCCACCTACCGTACCCCTGAGGAGATCGAGGCCTGGAAGAATGCCGACCCGATCCTCGCCTTCAAGACGAAGCTCATTCTCGGCGGTGTGGCCACCGAGGCCGAGTTCCAGGCGATGCACGAGGACATCACCGCCCGCATGACCGAGGTGATGAAGCTGGCGATCAACGACGATATCTCGCCCCGTATGGACCTCAACAAGGAGCCCGAGGCCATTGCCTCCATCATGTTCTCGAACGAAAAGGTCAAGAGCATGGATCCCACCCGCGAGGCGGACGTCCTGATGCCCAAGGAGGAGTGCCCCCGCGTGAAGGAGATCGCCGGTAAGGTGCGTACCGCGAAGGATGCCTCCGGTAAGCCCGTCTCCAAGATGAAGATGTACAACGTCACCGACGGCCTTTTCGAGCCGATCATCGACAAGTTCTACGAGGATCCCACCCTCATCGCCTACGGCGAGGATAACCGTGACTGGGGCGGCGCCTTTGGTGTTTACAAGAAGATGACCGAGGCCATTCCCTACCACCGCTTCTTCAACTCTCCGATCTCCGAGTCCGCCATTGTCGGCTCTGCCGTCGGCTACGCTATGTGCGGCGGCCGCGCGATCGTTGAGCTGATGTACGCCGACTTCATCGGCTGTGCGGGCGACGAGATCTTCAACCAGATGGCCAAGTGGCAGGCCATGAGCGCGGGCATCCTCAAGATGCCTATCGTCCTCCGTGTGTCGGTCGGCTCTAAGTACGGCGCCCAGCACAGCCAGGACTGGACGGCGCTTTGCTCGCATATCCCCGGCCTGAAGGTGGTCTTCCCCTCGACGCCCACCGACGCCAAGGGCCTCATGACCTCGGCGCTTGAGGGCACCGACCCCGTTGTGTTCTTTGAGTCGCAGAGAGTGTACGGCTTTGGCGAGGAGTTCCGCGCGGACGGTGTTCCCGTCGGCCACTTTGAGATCCCCTTCGGCGAGCCCGACATCAAGCGTGAGGGTAAGGACGTGACCATTGTGACCATTGGCGCCGTGCTTTACCGCGCCATGGAGGCTGCGAAGATCCTTGAGGAGAAGTACGGCATCTCGGCCGAGGTCATTGACTCGCGCTCGATCGTGCCCTTCAACTACGAGAAGGTGGTCGCCTCGGTCAAAAAGACCGGTAAGGTGCTGATCGTGGGCGATGCCTGCGAGAGAAACTCGGTCATGCGCGACATGGCGTCCAACATCACCGAGATGTGCTTCGACTACCTCGACGGCCCGCCCGTGGTCGTTGGCTCGCGCAACTGGATCACGCCCGCCTTTGAGCTTGAAAAGAGCTTCTTCCCGCAGGCCAGCTGGATCATCGATGCTCTGCACGAGAAGATCATGCCCCTGCCCGGCCACGTTGCCGAAACCAACTTTACCGATCTTGAAAAGATCGAGCGCGCCAAGCGCGGCGTGTAAAAAACCAAGCGAATTCGGGCATAGCAATATGCCCGAATTCTCATTAGGAGGCCTATGAAATACCTACGTCTGACCTCAACCGACCCTCACCTCAATCTGGCGATCGAGGAGCATCTCTTCCGCACCTCGGATGACGACGTGTTTATGCTGTGGCAAAACCGCCCGACGGTGGTGATCGGCAAGAACCAGAACGCCTACGCCGAGGTGGACCTTGGCTATGCTGAGGAGCACGGCATTCTTCTTTCCCGCCGTATTACGGGCGGAGGCGCCGTGTACCACGACACAGAAAACCTCAATTATACCGTGATCGCGAAGGACGGAGGCACCGCCCTCGATTACGCCCGCTTTACCGAGCCGATCGTTCTGGCGCTCGCCTCACTCGGTGTCAAGGCCGAGCTTTCGGGCCGCAACGACCTCGAATGCGAGGGACGGAAGATCTCAGGGAGCGCGCAGGCGGCCGCGGACGGCCGCATCCTGCACCACGGCACCCTGCTCTTCAACACCGATATTGAAACCATGTCGGCCGTGCTGCGTGCCAATAAGGAGAAGCTTTCCCACCGCGCGGTGAAGTCGCATGCGGGGCGGGTGATGAACCTTAAGGATCGGCTCACCGGCTGTGCAAACGCCAAGGAGCTTTGCGACCGCATTGAGGCGTTTGCCCTTTCCCATTTCTCGGCCGAAAGGGTAACGGCGCCGAGCGCTTGTGAGGTGCGGGCGCTGTATGACCGGAACCGCAGCCGTGAATGGCTCCTTTCGGAAAGGCGCTACCTCAAGGAGTATTCGGTCAGCCGCAAGCGCGCCTATCCCTTTGGCGTTGTCTTGGCCGAGATGACGCTCCTTGGCGATGTCATTGAGGGCATTACCCTCTCGGGGGATTTCTTTGGTGCTTTGCCCGTCGAGGAGCTGGAGGCACAGCTTATCGGCAAGCCGAGGGAGGCGGTGCTGTCCCTGCCCGTTTCCCGTTACATCGACAGGATGACACCGGGGGAGCTGTATGCGCTCCTCGCCGATTGTTGAAAAGCGACAAAGCGGAGCGCTTTTTCCGCCAAAAAGTTTCTCTTGGGATGAGAAAAAGCAATTGACGAATTTTGGGTTTTGTTATATAATATAGAATGTATAATCGTAAACGCGTATGCGCGAAAGATGAATTTTAGGAAAGGACGCGTCGCTTGACGCAAAACGCCATGGAAAGAGTATTCAACTTCTCTGCCGGCCCCTCTATGCTTCCTATGGAGGTGCTTGAGCAGGCTAAGGCCGACCTCCTCAACTATCAGGGCACCGGTATGTCGGTGATGGAGATGAGCCATCGCTCCGCCGATTATGAGCCCATCATCCAAGGGGCCGAGGCCTCGCTCCGCCGCCTTATGAACATCCCCGAAAACTACAAGGTCCTGTTCCTGCAGGGCGGTGCCTCGCTTCAGTTTGCTATGGTGCCCCTGAACCTGCTTTCCGATCACAAGTGCGCCGACTACATCGTTTCGGGCCAGTTCTCGAAGAAGGCCTACCAGGAGGCCAAGAAGTACGGTGACATTGCCTGCGCCGCCTCCTCCGCGGGTGCCAACTTTACGGCGGTTCCCGAGGTGAAGCCGAGCGACATCCGTCCCGATGCCGACTATGTGCATATGTGCTTCAACAACACGATCTACGGCACGAAGTTCTACTATATCCCCGAGACGGGCAACGTGCCGCTGGTGGCCGATATGTCCTCCTGCATCTGCTCCGAGCCTGTGGACGTCAAAAAGTTTGGCCTCATCTACGCCGGTGCACAGAAGAACATTGCCCCCGCGGGCCTTACGATCGTCATTGTGCGTGATGACCTCCTTGGCCACGCGGGCGAGACGGTCCCCGCCATGATGGACTACAAGCTCATGGCCGACAACGACTCGATGTACAACACGCCTCCCTGCTGGTGCATCTACATGGCAAAGCTCGTCTTTGAGTGGCTGGAGAGCATTGGCGGTCTTGAGGAGATCAAGCGCCGCAACGAGTACAAGGCCGCCCTTCTCTACGATTACCTCGACAGCCAGGACTACTTCATCGCCCCCGTTGACAAGAAGAGCCGTTCCATGATGAACGTGGTCTTTGTGACGGGCGAGGAGGAGCTTGACAAGAAGTTTGCGAAGGAAGCCTCGGCCGCGGGCCTTAAGAACCTCAAGGGCCACCGTTCGGTGGGCGGCATGCGTGCCTCGATCTACAATGCGATGCCCGTTGAGGGTGTGGAGGCCCTTATCAAATTTATGAAGGAGTTTGCGGAGAAGAACCCGAAGTCCGCGCAGTAAGACAATGAAGATCAAGCTGATGAACAAGATCGCATCGGTGGGTACCGATGTGTTTGATAAGTCGCGCTACACCGTGAGCGCCGATGAGGTGGGTGCCGAGGCCATTATGGTGCGCTCGGCCGCCCTGCACGACATGGCCTTTGAGCCCGAGCTTCTGGCCATTGCCCGTTGCGGCGCCGGTGTAAACAACATCCCCGTGGAGAAATGTGCCGAGGAGGGCATTGTGGTGTTCAACACGCCCGGTGCCAACGCCAACGGCGTTAAGGAGCTGGCGATTCTCGCCCTGATCCTTGCCTCGCGTGACGTGATCGGTGGCGTTGAGTGGGCCAAGTCCCTCAAGGGCACCGAGGGCGTGGCCAAGGCCGTGGAGGCCGGTAAGGGCGCGTTCGCGGGCCACGAGCTTTCGGGCAAGACGCTGGGCGTTATCGGCCTTGGCGCGATCGGCGGTATGGTTGCCAACGCCGCCACGCACCTTGGCATGACCGTGCTTGGCTGCGACCCCTTTCTTTCGGTGGCGGGGGCTTGGAACCTGTCCCGCGCCGTCAACCGCGCGGCCACCTTTGACGACATCTATGCGGGGGCCGATTACATCACCCTGCACGTTCCCGCAACGCCCGACACCAAGAAGATGATCAACCGCGACACCATTGCCAAGATGAAGGACGGTGTCCGCATCATCAACCTCGCGCGTGCCGACCTTGTCGATGCCGAGGCGGTGAAGGAGGGCCTTGCCAGCGGTAAGATCGCCGCTTACGTCACCGACTTCCCCACCGAGGAGACCGTGGGTGTTCCCGGCATTGTGGCGATCCCGCACCTTGGCGCCTCGACCGCCGAGAGCGAGGACAACTGCGCCGTTATGGCCGCCGAGGAGCTTTGCGAGTACCTCGAGCGCGGCAACATCAAGAACAGCGTGAACTTCCCCGCCGTTTCCATTCCGCACAACGGGGCGGCGCGCATCTGCGTTCTGCACAAGAATATTCCGAACGTGCTGACAAGCCTTACGGGCTGCGTTTCCGAGAAGGGCATTAACATTGCCAACCTCTCGAACGGCTCAAGGGGCGAGTACGCCTACACGATCCTTGAGCTTGACAGCGCGGTTCCTGCGGGAACGGCTGAGGCCATGGCCGCGATCGAGGGCGTGATCCGCGTCCGCGTTCTGTAATCTCACATCAAAGCGGGAGGTACGCTAAAGCGTACCTCCCGCTTTTTCATTTCTTCCTTTGCTGCATAACGGAATGAGATACCTCTCCTCCGTAGCATACTAAGAAGGATACCGATACTAAGGAGGATTTTATGAAGCATTTAAGCATTACAACAAAAACCATAAAGGAGTTTTCTGCTTTCTTGAAGCAGGAGGAGCGCAGCGCAGCCACGATTGCCAAATACCTGCACGACGTTGGCCACTTTGCCGTTTTCAGCAAGGGGCGGGAGTTGAAAAAGGACCTCATTGTGGAGTACAAGCGGCGGTTGGGGGAAAGCTACGCGGTGTCAAGCGCCAACTCCATGCTGGCTGCTGTCAACTCGTTTTTGCGTTTTTTGGGCCTTCACGAGCTTTGTGTCAAGCAATTCCGCATGCAACGGGATGCGTTTTGCCC
Organism: Eubacteriales bacterium; assembly: GCA_045634705.1. Lineage (GTDB taxonomy): Bacteria > Bacillota > Clostridia > Oscillospirales > CAG-272 > UBA1740. The sequence goes on from JAZRAU010000058.1 coordinate 17,607, forward strand.
TCCTGAGCGTGAGCTGACGCGCGCCGAATATCTGCGACTGTTAGCCACCGCCAAAGCCCATAGGAACGAGCGCCTGAATCTGATCCTGCAGACCATCTGCGGTACGGGAATACGGGTGAGTGAGCTATGCTATATCACCGTGGAGGCCGTGCGCCGCGGCGAGGCCACCGTCAGCTGTAAGGGTAAGCGCCGCCGCATTTTCCTTGTCCGTGAATTGCAAAAGCGCCTGCTCCGCTATGCCGAGGGCCGCGGCATCCGCAAAGGCGCGGTATTCCTTACGAGAAACGGTACTCCCATCAGTCGCTATAATATATGGAAGGAAATGAAGGGACTGTGCCGGGAGGCCGGAGTAGCGCCCGAAAAGGTCTTTCCCCATAATCTACGTCACTTATTTGCGCGCAGCTTCTATGGAATAGAAAAGGACATTGCCAAGCTGGCCGACATTCTCGGACACTCAAGCATTGACACCACCCGCATTTATATCACCACCACCTGCGAGGAGCATCGGCGCAAAATGGAACGACTGCGACTCATCGTATAAAAAAAGCCCGACGCCAAAGCATCGGGAACAATAAGCACGTAATGAGAATTATGTGATGTCAAAGCCTTAATGGCTCTTGTACATTGTGGTTTTTTGTGTCATTATAATATAACCCCATAAAAAAGTCAATACCTTTTTTTAATTTTCAGATACATTTTCGGATACATAACAACGACAAATGACCTTCCGTTTTTTCGATTTGAAAAAAGTGTACGGAAGGTTTTTTTGTTGTGCCCATTTTTTTGTGAAAAACGCCAAAAGGAGTAACTGCGCCGTCAAAAATACCACATAATTCTCATTATGTTGCATTTCAAAATAGGAACACCTCCCATGATAAACAAGACATCAGAAACTCGAAGCTATGAACCGGAGAAGGAAGCCCAAGATGTGCCCCTTCCCGTAAGCGACGATAACACCTGCGTGCTTTGCGGCTGCGTTGTGCCGGAGGGGCGCCTTGTCTGCCCGCGCTGTGAATTTGAGGCCGGAGCAGGCCACGCCCCACAGTAAGGCGACCCGTCAAGTTCGGCTGAAAGGAGAAGCCATATGACAAAAGCCAAGATAAAACGCATCGTGGGCCTGCTCACGAACGCTCTTTGCTTTGCTTTTCTTGTCGTTTGCCTCCTTGCCGCCGCACTTCTCCTCTCCGCAAGGAGAGATGCCTATGGGGCCGCCGAGGTCTTTGGCTATCGCCTTTTTGTCGTGGTCTCGGATTCTATGGAGGAGTGTGAGCTGACCGACGTCAAGGACTTTCAAATCGGCAGCATTCCCCTGCGATCCATGGTGCTGGTGGAATCGATCCCCGAGGACGAGGCCGCTGCCGAGGAGTTCTACTCCTCGCTCAAGGTCGGCGACGTTTTGACCTTCCGCTACGTGTACGACACGCAGGTGACGATCACCCACCGTCTGATTTCCGTGCAGAAGAAGCCCGAGGGCGGCTACCTTTTGCAGCTGGCGGGGGATAACAAAAATGCGGACACCGACATCCTGTATCAGACGATCGATACCTCGAAAAAGCACAGCGGCAATTACGTCATCGGCAGGGTGCGCGGACAGTGCTACCCTCTCGGCTTTTTTGTCAGCCTTTTAGAGAGCAAGGCGGGCATTGTTTTCATCGTGATCATCCCCTGTGCTATCATCCTTCTGCTTGAGGTTCTAAAGCTGGCAGGTCTCCGCACTGCCGCCAAGCAGGCGAAGGCCGAGGCAGAGCTTTCGGCGTTGCGCCGCCGCCTTTCCGAGCTGGAGAGCCAAAAGAACGGGGAGCGCTCCGAAAATGATGCCAACGACTAAATTCAGAAAAAAGGAGACACTTCCGTGAAACGATGGGTTCTTACCACCGCCATTTGCATGATCTTTATCTGCGTTGGCGTCATCACCACCTATAGCGTTCTCGGAGAGCCGGAGAGCGGCACAGCCTATCTCCGTGCGGGCTCGCTGGAGCTGGAGCTTTTCCGCACCGAGCTTGACTGCCGCGTCCCTGACAGCGAAGGGTATCTTCGGACCGTCTCCTCCTCGGAGGAGACCGATCTCAGCGATAGGTATGCGGGGCCTCTCTTCGGGGAGGCGGAAAGCGCTATGCTGGTTCCGGGAAGCTACCTTGGTGCCACCCTTGAGCTGCGTAACCGCGGTAGCGTTGCCGTGGTTTATCGGATCGAGGCCAAAATGACCGCCGAGGCAACGGCGCTTGCAGAACAGCTGACCGTTTCTCTGCGAAGCGAGAACGGCACCGTCATCACCCACTCCTTGGCCGACCTTACCGACGGCGCGATCCTGTTAGAAGGGCTCATAAGCGCCGGCGAGGAGGCGCAAAGCTTTGTGATACGCATTGAGTTCGAGGACCGAAGCGACAATAATGCGGCCATGGGGGCATACGCAGGCCTTGATTTTATCGTAACGGCAACGCAAGCAACGGCAGGGGAATGACCTTGCCTTATATATATAAGGTCTGTAAATAAAACTTTACTATTGCAGGCTAAAATCACATTTCAAGAAAGGGTTTTATTATGAAAAAGAAAGCACTTCTCTCCTCGATTCTGACGATCGCACTCTGCTTCTCCCTGATCGCCGGCTCGACCTTTGCGCTGTTTACAAGCGAGGATAAGGTCAACATTGCCGTCAATGCCGGTACGGTGAAGATGACTGCTGACCTTGCGGACCTACGCACCAGCTCTCTCGACACACCCGAGGGGGAATGGTACAACGACGGGCATTTTACGGCAGGCGGCAAGGCCACCTTTGAGGGCGGCAAGCTGACGCTTGACCGCATCGTCCCCGGCGACAAGGTCAGCTTCCGTGTGGTTGGAAAAAACGAGAGCAACGTCAATATCAAGTACCGCGTCAAGATCGCCTGCACCGAGGGCGAGGCCCTGATGGCCGGCCTTGTGGTGACGGTGGGTAACGAGCAACCCATCACCGGCCTTGCCGCTTATACGGGGGCCTGGTGCGAGCTTTCCGCAAAGCAGGATATGCCTTCCCTCGCCGTTTCCATTGAGCTTCCCGCCGAAGCAGGGAACGTCTATCAGGGAAAATCCGCGAGCATTTCCGTAACGGTCGAGGCTGTTCAAGGCAATGCAGCAGTCAGCGGCCAGGCCGAGGTTACTTATCTTGTCGCCACAAAGGAGAGGCTGACCGCCACATTGGCAACGGGCAATGACGTTACCCTGGCGGCAGATATTGCCGTGGACGGCAACCTGTCCCTGAAGGCGGGGGCCACCTTAAACGGCAACGGCCACACCCTCACCGATGTCCAGCTCTATATGAGCGAGGGCTCCTGTGTGGTGAACACCGTATTTGACGGGACAGAAGCCGAAAATGGCTCCCACATTTATGCGCACAACGTTTCGGTCACGGTCGAAGGCTGTCGCTTCCTTAGCCCCAACTGGGATGCCATTCAGTTCACTACAACGCTTCCCAATAAAACGCTCATTCTTAAGAATTCCCAATTTGCCAACCCCAAGGGAACGGCCCTGCGCTACCTTCACGTTGAGGTTAGCGACACCACGCTGAATGCCGATCCGCAAAACGGTGTCGCCCTGATCCTCGAAAACAACCACTTTGCCGCCATTGACACCTGCACGGACGACGGCATCACCCTGTACGGCATCCATAAGGAGAACGTGACGGCCGTTGCCAACACCGCCTCCGCCAAGTCCGCATCGGCGGCCGAGGCTGAGGTGTGGATTGGGCTTGCCGCCGCTGGTGGGTACGCCACCTATTCCATGCCCCTTTTTGAGGAGATCGCCACAGCGGTCAGCAGCACCGATCTTTCGGAAGTTCTGAAAGCGTTTGAAACGGGGAATGAGGATGCCCACATCCATCTTATGGAGAATGTCAGCGGTGTTGCCGCCGCACAAAGCGGCTACGGCAAAGCCGGCCTTGTCGTGAACAACGGTGACGTTCTCGACGGTAACGGACACACCATTGATGTCAGTGGTGCCAATGACACATGGGACTGTGCCCTGAACGTTACCGGCGGTACGGTGAAAAATCTGACCATTACCGGTGGCTTCCGCGGGATCTTTGTCAGCGGAGGAACGGGTGATATCGTGATTGATAACTGTGTCATCGAGGACGTCGTTTATACCTTCAACTCCGATGACGGCAGCAAGGAGTATTCCGTAACCATCAAAAACACCGTGCTGAACGGCTGGACCAGCTTCTCCGACGTCCATAAATCTGTGGATTTTATTGACTGCCGCTTTGGCGAGGGAAGCGGATATGCCTTCTGCCGTCCTTATAACAACGTTACCTTCACCAACTGTGTGTTTGAGGAAGGTTTTGAGTTTGACACGAGCGAGTGTACCTCTACCTTTATTAACTGCTATTACGGTGATACGCTTATTACCGCTGAAAATGCGGCAACGCTCGGGACAGGAGACGTCACCTTTTTCTACAACGGCGTAGGAACGAGCATTTTCAAATAATCCTCCGCCTTTGGAAGGAGCTCCGTACCGAAAAAAATTCTCGCTCCCTTCCCCGGCCGGGTATGCTTTCTGCATATCCGGCTTTTTCTTTCTTGCATTTTGCATTACCGTATGCTATAATTAATATAGATATGTATGGATTGTGAGGGTTTTGCCGTGGAACAGAAATATCTCAGCTTCCTTTATCCCGACCGCGAGAGCGAGATGCGGGAGCGCGAGGAGAGAGGGGTACGCATTGAGGCCGAGGTCCTTTGTGAGCTGGGTCTTTCCTCGCTGCTCCCCATGAAGAATTCCTCGCTTCCCTCCTTCTTCACACGAGACAGCGAGGTGATCGCTTACCGTCAGGCCATGTTCCGCGACCTTTTGCGCCTGCCCGAGCTTTCCGAGACGCTCCGCGATATTCTCCCCCTCCTCTTTGACATTACCGAGCTGCGGCGCCTTGAGGCCGATTACGATCCGACGGGGGAATCCTACCTTTACAGCATCACCGAGGTCGAGCTGTACGTCTCCTGCATCGCGCGGCTGTACGAGGGGCTCTCTCCCCTTTCGGGGCGCATAGAGAGCGAGGCGTTCCGCACCTTTGCCGAGGTGGTGACGACGCTGGCCTCGAGCGACTACTACAAAAAGCTGAACGCCGACCTCAGCGACCTTTCCTCGCGCATCCGCGAGGTGCGGAGCATCACGGTGGGCGTGAACCTTGACGCCACGATGCGACCCGTGGAGGCGGGGGTCCTTTCGGTCAATTCGGTGCCCTTCAAGTCGGGGCGCGTTCTGGATAAGATCCTACGCCTTAGCTTCAAAAACGATGCGATGACCACGATCGCTCCCCTCACCCCCTTTGACAAAAAGCAGAACGAAAACCGCCGTGATGCCCTTTTGTCCGCGTTCCACGGGGCGCTTGATGACGTGTTCCGCTCCTCGGTGCGTGGCTGGCGCGCGATCGTTGGAGAGTACGTGCTGGACAGCACCGATTTCCTCCTGCGGATCCTGCCCGAGATCGAGTTCATCACCCGCGGAGCCGAGCTTTGCCGCCGCCTTGCCGAGCGTGACTATCCCACCGTGTTCCCGTCGGTGAAGCCGACGGAGGAAAAGGTGTTTTCGGCTCGCGGCCTTTACAATCCCGACGTGGCGCTGAGGATCGAGGAGCGCGTGGTGGACAATGACCTCGCCTTTGACGACCTTGCCCGCATCTACATTCTGACAGGGCCGAACCGCGGCGGCAAATCGGTGGTGACGTGCGCCCTGGGCCTTGCCCAAGCGATGTTCCAGCTGGGGCTTCCCGTGGCCGCCGAGGAGGCGGCGATCAGCCCTGTGAGTGCGATCTTCACACATTTTCCGACGGGGGCAGAGGACACCCTGGACAAGGGGCGGCTTGGCGAGGAGTGTGCGCGCCTGCGCGAGATCTTCGATGCGGCTGATACCGATGCCTTGGTCCTTCTTGACGAATCGCTGTCCTCAACAGGAGCGTACGAGGCCTCCTTCATTGCCGCTGAGATCCTCTCGGCCTTTGCCGCCCTTGGCGTGCGCGCTCTCTTCTCCACGCACCTGCACGAGCTTTGTGAGCACGTGGATGAGATCAACCGCCGCTCCCGCGAGGTGGGAGGTGTGGCCGTTGACACGCTGGTGGCGGGGATCGAGGAGGGGCGCCGATCCTTCCGCATTCACAGGAAAAAGCCCGACGGCAAGAGCTACGCGCGCGACATCGCGGAAAAATACGGTCTTTCCTTTGAAAACCTGCGGAGATCTTAAATTTTTTTCTTTGATTTTCCCTTGATTTTCAAGGAAAAGTTGATTTTTATGTTAAAAATAAAAAAAATCACAAAAAGTCTTGACTTTTGAGAGAAAGATTTGTATAATATAGTATATATGTATGTATGGAGGCAAGGTGATCTTATGAAGGACCAATACACTTCCCCTGATTTCACGGTCATTTGTTTCAAAACCGAAGATAATATCACGCAGTCTCAGGATAATAATGTCAACATTGGGGATCTGCTCGGAAACAGTTGACCAAAAAGAAAAAGCCGCATAAGCGGCTTTTCTTTTTTGCTAAAAGCACGCACGGCCCTGGGCTGTGCGTGCTTTTTACAGTTCGTCAGCCACGTTCCATACAGGGATCCCGCGGCGCTCGGCCATAGTGACAGTGGTGCCCGTGCCGCTGGCACGGTCGGTAAGATACGCAATGCAAAGATCGGCGGAGGCGACCAGCGCACGGTTGCGCTCCCGCATGACCCCCTCGTAATACGTGGGGGCAAGGGTGTGGACCACGTCCGCAGCGGAAAGCATGGCGGCGTAACGGCGGCGATCCCCCTCTGACCAGCGGCTGTCCTGATCCCGACAAGGGAGAAGCAGTGTCAGCGTGATGTCAGGATACTCACTGTCGCGCAAAAGCGTAACGATCGCCGCCGCCAGCATATCAAACCCCAAGGCCCCCCCCGCAAAAAAGCGGCGGCAGCCCGCGGCGTAGGCGCGGCGTATGGCGGCCTCGGTGGCCGCACGCAGGGAGGGATAAATTCCCCGTGGCAGGCGGCGGTGGCCCGTAAAGCAGCAGGTGGTCATGGTGGGCTCCTCTCCCCTCATCGGCGTCCGAATATACAATTATTGTAGCCGATGGCGCTCTCCTTGTCAAGAGGGGCGGGGAGGGCTTTTTTTCTTTTTGCGCGGAGGGGCAGCGCAAGGAGAAAAAGAAGCGCAAGGTAAAGGGCGGCGGAAAGGAAAAGGCGCAAAACGAGGGCGAGGATCCCCGCTCCCGTTGGTAAGAGGCGAACGAGGGTAACGGCCGACATCACGGCGGACAGCGGCAAAAGAACGCCGCGAAGATAGGGGAAGCGGAACGGCAGGACCGAGGAAAGCCCCACGATCGAGAGGCCGAAGTTAAAGACCTCCGCAATGAGGATCACCAGGGCATAGCCGACGGCGCCGAGGTGTGGGAGAATCAAGACGACGAGCAGGATACTGACGAGCGAATCGAGGATGTTGACACCCATGGCATAGACCTGACGGCCAAGCCCCTTGAGCATCACGTCGGTGACGTGGTCAAGGTACATCACGGGAAGCAGAGGCGCGAGCAGCGAGAGGTAGAGCCCCGCCGAGGGATCGCCGTACACGGCGCTGACGAGGGAGGTGGCGTTGGCCGCCATGATGCCGCCAACACCGATGCCGAACCAAAGGGCCAGCACGTAAGTACGCTCGGCTAAGCGGCGGTTGCCCGCCCCATCCGCCTTGGCGGCGCCCTCGGCAAACTCCGGTACAAGCAGACCCGCAAAGGCCGACAACACGGCCATGGGGTAGAGCGCCACGGGGAGCGCCATGCCCGAAAGCGTGCCGTAAGCGGCGATCGCCTCATCGCGCGAGGCGCCGCCGCGCGAGAGCGCACGGGGGATCAGCATATGCTCGGCGCTCACAAGGCCCGAACGGACGTACGAGGAAAGCGCAATGGGCAGGGTGATGTGCAAAAGCGCGCGGACGGGCGGCTTTCCGCGCTCGGCACGGCGGAGGCGGCGGACGTCGAGCGCATACAGCGCCCCGTGAAAGAGAGCCGAGAGGATCTCCGCCAAAGCCGAGCCGCCCACAAGCGCAAGGCACGCGTAGTCAAGGCCCGAGGGCAAGAGAGCGCTAAGGGCGAGGACGGTGAGGACAATGCGCACGCCCTGCTCCGCCATGGTGACGGCCGCCGAGCGCGTGGGACGGCGGACGGCGGTGAAATAGCCATAAAAGACCGAGGAAAGCGCCACGGGAACGAGAGCGACCGAAAGCAGGCGGAGCGAGGGCACGGTGCGCCCGTCACCGAGGAGGGCGGTGCCGAGGGTGGGCGCGGCCAGGAACAGCACCACCGAGGCAACGCTCCCAAAGAGGAGGGCGTAGCCGATTGAGGTGCGAAGGGCGGCCCGCGCCCCCACCGCATCGCCGCGGCCAAGCGCCTCGGCCACAAGGCGGGTGACAGCCAGCTGTACGCCCGACGTGGCAAAGGTGACGGCAAAGGTATAAACGCTCATAATGAGCGAATATAACCCCATGCCCTCGGCCCCCACCTTGCCCGTGACGTAGGCACCAAAGGCCACCGACACCGTGCGCATGATGAGGGCCGAGAGCGCAAGGACGGCTCCGTTACGGAAAAAGCGCACGGCTCGCTCGGACATAGACATACCCCCTTTTTTTACTATGTTTATGCAAAAGGGAAAGCAATATGAAGCGGCGGGCTTGACAGGCGGTGGCCTTTCCGTTATAATAAGGGCATACGACACAATTCGGCGCCGCAAGGACGGCGCAACTGCCATAGGGCAGGGGTAAGGAAATGCGGGGAGGATCCGCAGCAACAGCCATTGCCGTGATCGCCGTGGGATAGGGCGTCAGCCGGAATGCTTATCGTCTTGTGCAGGGAAATCGCTCTTGGGCAATGGGAGATGCGACGACGGAACTCGTTTCCTTTTCGCGCGCTCTCCTTGGGAGAGCGCGTTTTCTTCGGGAAAGGAAACTTTACAAAATGAACAAAAAATCAACACTCCTTCGCGTCGTTCCCCTGCTTGTTCTGTTCCTCATTCTTCTGTCCGCCTGCACGCCGGTGCCGGTATCGTGGGAGAATGCCACATACAAAGAGGACGCCACGGTCGGTGAGGGTGCCGTGACTGTCACCGTGAAGGTCACGGCCGAGGACAAGACGGTCACTCTGACGCTGAACACCGATGAAGCGACCCTCGGTGATGCTCTCCTTGCCGAGGGCCTCGTTGAGGGCAAAAACGATCAATACGGGCTGATGATCAGCCACGTGAACGGCATCCGTGCCGATTACAACCTTGACAACGGCTACTACTGGCAGGTCCGTGTGAACGGGGAGCCCTCCGACCTTGGCGCCTCTTACGTTGCGATCACGGCGGGTGCCGTTTACGAGCTTGTCCGTACGAACACGTGGTAAGGAAAGGCTCGGCCCAAATAGCGAAAGACACCGCCGTTTTTGCTATGTTCGGTGCCATGATGTTTGCCTCAAAAATGGCCATGGAGATCCTGCCGAACATTCATCTTCTCGCCTTGTTTTTGGGAACTCTTGTGGCGGTGTATCGCGCCCGTGCCCTGATCCCGCTTTACGTTTATATTTTCCTTGACGGGCTGATCCACGGCTTTTCCTTGTGGTGGATCCCCTACCTTTACATCTTTCTCCCTCTGTTTTTCGGCTTTCTCGCCATACCGAAGGACGCCCCGCATTGGCTGAAGGCGATCCTCTATCCCACGGTGGCGGGACTGCACGGTCTTTTCTTTGGGGTGCTTTACGCCCCCATGCAAGCCCTTTTCTTTGGGCTGGACAGCTGGGAAAAGCTACTGGCCTGGATCGGCGCGGGTGCGGTGTTTGACATCACGCACGCCGTGTCCAACGCCGTTTTCGGCACGTTGATCCTACCCTTCTCCCGGCTGCTCCTCCGCCTTGAGAAAAGGGGATAAACAAAAAAAGCCTCTATGAGGCTTTTTTTGTTTATACGGGAGAGGCTTCCCCCTGACCGACGTGGGCCAGGTACTCCTCCTCGGTCAGAACGGCGACCGTGCCGTGCGTGGCATCGACGGCCACGGGGTCCCCCGTCTTGATAAGGCGCGTAACGCCCTTGGCATTGACAACGGTGGGCAGGCAGTATTCCCTGGCCACCACGGCGCCGTGGGAGAGCGGACTGCCAACCTCGGTGACAAGGGCCGAGATGACCGAATAATAGGGCGACCAGCCAATGTCGGTGAAGGCGGCCACCATGATCTCGCCCTCCTTGAGAAGCTCGGCATCCTCCACGGTGCGGACGATGCGCGCACGGCCAAAGACCCGTCCCCGCGATACGGGAACGCCGTGAATGACTCCACCGTCATGGCAAAGCTCTGGCTCTGTGGGCTTTGGCTTGCCGATCGATACATCGGGATAGAGAAGCTCCTCGGCCTCGGAAAAAATGGCACGGCGGGAAAGGGCCAGGCGAGAGAGCGCGCGCTCGCCCGCAAGGAGACGGCCGATCTCCCCATGGGTGAGGAAATAAATGGCGTCCCCGTCGGGCAACAGCCCTTCCGCCACAAGACGGGCGGCCAGAAGGCGATACTGCTCCTTGAACTTATCAATGACACGAATGATGCGCGACTTCGAGTATTCCCTCTCAAGGACCGCGCGGCGGGCATTTTTGGAGATCCACTTGAGGGCACGGCGGCGGCTTGGCTTGAAGGGGGCAAAGAGGACATCGGGATCGAAGGGAGTGTGCTTTTCGGCACTCACCTTACCCGCAAGGACGGTGCGGAGGTTGCGGATGAGGGACGCCTCATCGTCCTTCCAGCCGGGATTGCGCATCTCGGCCTCCTTGATCGATCGGTGTCCGTGTTTTTTGAGGAAGTCAAGGTAGCGCTCGTGCGCCTCCCCACCCTCCTTGCCGTGCAGAAGGGCCAACAGCTCCGCGTCAGAGAGCGAGACGGCCTCAGGGTAAAGCGCCGCAAGAGAAGAAGCAATGGCAGAGAGTGAGGCGAGGATATCGGCACTCTCGATCCCCTCGATGTCCGAGAGAATGGTGGAAACAAAGGCCTGGTACTCGGCCTTTTCGGAAAACTCACTCGAAAGCGTCATAAAGAGGGCGCTGTTCATCGAGCCCGAAAAGCTGGAGCAAACGTAATGGTGGGTAAGCACCTCGTTGAGGGCGGGCAGGCGCCTGTCGATCTCACGGTACAGCTCCTCGGCGGTCTCGGTCGCCGCAAAGGAGAGGGTAGAGGCCACACGCTCCGAGGCGGCCTTGGCGCTTTTGGACGAGAAGAGAAAGCGCGCAAAGCGGATGCAGTTGAAAAGGCGGATAAAGAGCGAGCGGTGCTTGCCGTCGGGCGGAGGGCAGGGCTCATAATACTCGCCCATGATCGACACGTTCATGGCCGAGGGAGTGGCAAGGATCACGTGATGCGACATCTCGTGGATCTTTGACATATCAAAAAAGAGGTGATAGCCCAGAGGAACGATGATCGAGAAGGGGGGCATATCGTCCGCGTGCTTCATGCAGCCCACCTTGCGGAGCATATCGCGGATGCCGTAGTCAATGGCAAGCACGCTGGTGGAAAGCGAGAGGGGAGTAACGGCACCGGGGAGCATCTCTCCAACGTTGCGGCTGGTGAAGAGGTGTCCGTCCAGAGACTCCTTGGGGTCAAACTCAAAAAGATCGGCGCCGGCGTTGGCCGTAATCGGGCGGAGCTGTAGCCAAAAAAGGCGCCCCTCGCCGTCCACGGCCCACTCAAGGTCGGAATCGCACCCGAATTTCTCGGCAATGGCCAGCCCCTCGGAATAGAGGCGGCGGAGCACCTCCTCGGGCAGGTTGCCCTCATGGGGGCCTGCGGGGAAGGCGGTGCGCTCAAGCGAGTAACGGCAAGCACAGCTCTTGCCGCTGACAAGGTTTTCACCGACACCTTCCACCGACTCAATGAGGACGGCGCCCTCATCGCCGGGATCGCGGGTGAACATCACGCCGGCCTCGGCGGCGTCCACCATAGCCTCAATGACAAGATTCATGCGTGTGGGCCTCCCCTCAAGGAAGGCATCGGAATACGCCACAGCCCTCTGCGAGGTGAGCGAGGCCAGACACCGCTCGATCGCGGCGCAGAGCCCATCGGCGGCGACGTCAAGGCAGGTCTCGTACTGACCGGCGCTTGAAAAATCCGCCCCATCCTCGGTGGTGGCGCTGGAGCGCACCGAGCAGCGCTCGGCCCCCAGGGCAGCGTGGGCGGCGACAATGGCGGTAAGATCCTCCTCGGTGAGCGTGTCGATCTCGGTGATGACAAAGCCCTCGGCGATCGTATAGCCCTGCTTCTTCAGAAAATCAAGCCCGCGCGCCTTGCCCCCCACAAGGGCGGCATCGCTTTCTGTCAATTCTCCCAGTGTGATGATCCTCATGTCAGACCTTAAGCTCCTTTATGCTTTTTCCATTGAAGTGGCGGTCGGTGTTGCGGTTCCAGCCCATTTCTATGATGCCGCGATAGCGCACGCCGTCAATAAGGAAGCTACCCACCCCCTCGGAGAGGCGGTACGCCCCCTCCTCAAAGAGGTACTCATCAAAAAATTCAAGCTCGGCCGTGAGCGAGAGGCATCGACCGTCGGCCAGACGGATGGTAAGAGGGAGGGTTTTCGGGATCGCGCCTGCGACTACGGCGGCGCGGTCATACTCGGCCGAGAGGATATAGGCCATCGGCGCCTCCGCGCACTTCCAGTTGCCGACCTCCAGCACCGATATCGCGGGGTAAGACACCATGGAGAAATTGAGGGCCGCCTCCTCGTTCAGCGCCAAAAGCCAAACGTGGTTGTTCATATAGTCCCAAACGCGCGTACCAAAGGAGTGGTCGCGCACGGCAGGAAGCGAGAAGGGGCGCTCACAGTCGTCAAGCGTGATGCGGCCGGAAAGACGGCCGTACTGCTCGTAATGCACCTGGTTGTTCTTTTGCACCTCAGCAAAGAACTCACGGCTCCACTTCTCTGCCGCCATGGCCCGTGCCGTGCATACGGGGGGCATGTGCGAAAAAAAGTCCACCGCGGGCGTATCCGAGGTGAAGGTGGCCGCCAGAGTGGCACGCACCTCACTGCCGTCCTCGGCCGTTAGGGGCCCCCGGAAGGCGATCTGCCACCCTTCCTCACACCGCGTGACGGTGAGGGGACAGGCGTCCTTATGGAGGAGAGTCGTGTGCCGATAGCGCCGCCCCCCCTCCGCGTACAGCATCCAAACCTCGGCGTGGCAGGAGCGGAGCCCCAGCCGACAGTACAGCGAGGTATCCGAGGCAGGATCGTGCGCTGAGAAATAATAGCTGTTGTTAACCGTTGGTGCGGCGGACGGCGGAATCGCGTAAGCCTCCCCCAACTCATAATCAAAGGGCTTGTCCTTTTGCCGCTTGGCGATGACCTTTTTCATGAGAGCCGTCTTGATACCGTAAAGCATATTGACCTCCCGTGGCGTTTTTTATACCCCGTCATTATAGCATTTTCCGACAAAAAGCGCAAGGGAAAAGCCGCACTCCTCTTGCGTTTTGCAACACATTGCCCGAAAGTGACGGAATTTTCATAGCAAAAGCGCCCCAAAGGGGCGCTTTTGTTTGATGAACGGCGATAGAAAAAGGAGAGCGCTGCTCTCCTTTTTCGGTTATGCCTGAAGGCGGAAGCCCAAGGGCAAACGCATCTTGAGCAGAAATCGTTGCTCGCGACCTGAAGGCGTACAAGAGTACGTCAAGGGGAGCGAACGGCGATTTATGCCAAGAGGCGGAAGCCCTTTACTGCCAGAGCTCGGGGCGCTCATAGCAAAGGATCGTATCCTCCAGCCAATAGGTAAATTCGGTATGCGGAAAGCGCTCCTCGTAGGTCTTGAAGCGGTGGTAGAGGGCGCGGCCGTCTCCCACGTCATGCCAGATGTCGGCAAAGGCAAAGTCGTAGTCCTCGGGAGACATGGTATCAAGGAACGCGAAGGCGTCCGAGAGGACGACGTTGACCTTTTCCTTATGCGGGAGCCTTGGAAGAATGTTCTCGCGGAAGAGGGCGGCGGCATCCTGTGACAGCTCCACGACCGTTACGCTGTCCACCTCGGGCTTTTCCGAGGCACGGAAGGCAAAGTAGCCAAGGCCGAGGCCAAAGGTCACGACCCGGCCGTGCGCGGCAGCCACCGCGGGGAGGGTAGTGACCGTCTCATTCGGCATCAGCGTCATCCACTCGCGGCCGTTTTCAAGAACGGCGGGATAGGGGAATTCCTCCATAAAAAAGCCGAGAGAGGGGAGCATGCGCCCGTCGGGAAGTACGCGCAGGTCATCGCGCACAAACGCCTCACAGGGGCGGAGGACCTGTGTGCGAAGCTCCCATTTTCCGCTTTTCTTTTGGGGGATCCTCACGGTCTTGTAGTAGGGGTCCTCGAGAAAGGGAGCGGGATCGCACTCGCGCACCATGGGCACGAAGTATTCCTCAAAGTACACGCGGTCGCGCGCCTCGGGCTCAAGCCCACACACCGAGGCAAGCAGGGTGGCGTAGGCACGCTCACGCGAAAGACCGCAGGCCGAGGCGAGGGCAAGGACGTCCTCACGCGTGACGGTGTCGGCGCCAAGGTCAAGATAGAGAGCGAGGAGGCGCATCGTCTCGGAATTGTAGGCGCGGATCTTTTCGGGAGTGAGGCCGCGCGCGTTCTTTTCAAACATAGCTGCTCCTGGGAAAGCATCTCCGCCGATCGGCACGAGGCGCTTTCAGAAAGGGGAGCCGTACGGCTCCCCTTGGGTTTACTTTTTGAGGGCGATAGCGGCCTTGGCACGCTCTGCGATCTTGGCGGAGGTGAGGCCGTACATCTCAAGCAGGGGCGGAACCTTACCGCTCTTACCGAAGGCATCGGCAACGCCAACGCGCGTCACGGGCACGGGGTAGGTCTCCGCGAGGGCGGAGGCTACCGCCTCACCGAGACCGCCGTTGATGCTGTGCTCCTCCGCCGTGACAACGGCGCCCGTCTTCTTGGCGGCGGCCACGAGAAGCTCGGTATCGAGGGGCTTAACGGTGTGCATATCGATGACGGTGGCACGGATGCCCTCCGCGGCCAGCATCTCCTTGGCCTCCATAGCCAGGTGAACCATATAGCCGCAGGCGACGATCGTGACATCCTCACCCTCGGCGAGGGTAACGCCCTTACCGATCTCAAACTTGAAGTCGGCAAGCTCACCCGTCAGATCGGGGGTCGCAAAGCGCGAGAAGCGGAGGTACACGGGACCCTCATACAGGAGGGCCGCCTCCACAGCGGCAAAGCTCTCGGTCGCGTCCGAGGGATTGATGACCACCATACCGGGGATCGAGCGCATCAGCGCCAGGTCCTCGTTGCACTGGTGAGTGGCACCGTCCTCACCGACCGTGATACCCGCATGGGTACCGACGACCTTGACGTTGAGGTGGGGGTAGCCGATCGAGTTGCGGACCTGCTCAAAGGCGCGGCCCGCCGAGAACATCGCAAAGCTCGAGATGAAGGGGATCTGACCGGCGGCGGCGAGACCGGCCGCGACCGAGGTCATGTTGGCCTCGGCAATGCCGCAGTCAAAGAAGCGCTCGGGGAACTTCTTCTTGAAGATGCCCGTCTTGGTGGCGGCCGCCAGGTCGGCGTCCAGCACCACGAAATCGTATTTTTCGCCAAGCGCGGCAAGGGCCTTGCCGTACGCTTCACGGGTTGCCATTTTTTCCATATTCATTCACCTCACGCTTCTGCCGCGCCGAGATCGGCGAGGGCGATCTTGTACTGCTCTTCCTTGGGGGCGGCGCCGTGCCACTCCACCGAGTTTTCCATGTAGGAAACGCCCTTGCCCTTGGTGGTACGGGCGATGATCGCGGTGGGCTTGCCCTTAACGGTGCGCGCCTCAGCGAGGGCGGCCTCAATCTCGTCAAGGTCGTTGCCGTTGATCGAGATGACGTGCCAGCCGAAGGCCGCGAATTTGGCATCGTGGGGAGCGGGGTTCATGACCTCGGCGATCGGGCCGTCGATCTGCAGGCCGTTCCAGTCGATGAAGGCAACGAGGTTGTCAAGCTTGTAATGAGCGGCAAACATCGCGGCCTCCCAGACCTGGCCCTCCTCGGTCTCACCGTCACCGAGGACGGCATACACGCGATAATCGTTCTTCGAGATCTTGCCGGCAAGCGCCATACCGCAGGCGGTGGAAATGCCCTGACCGAGCGAGCCCGTGGACATATCGACACCGGGGATGTGCTTCATATCGGGGTGGCCCTGCAGACGGCTGTCGATCTGACGGAGAGTGACAAGCTCCTCCTTGGGGAAGAAGCCGCGCTCGGCGAGAGTCGCGTAAAGGGCGGGGGCGGTGTGGCCCTTGGAGAGCACAAAGCGGTCACGGGCGGGCCACTTCGGGTTCTTGGGATCCACGTTCATTTCTTCAAAATAGAGATACGCCATAATGTCGGCGATGCCGAGCGAGCCGCCCGGGTGGCCACACCCGGCGTGGTACACACTCTCAATGATGCCGATGCGGATCTGGCGAGCGATTTCCGCAAGAGCTTGTTTCTTTGCGTTTTCCATGCTGATTTCCCTTTCCGGCGTAAGCCAAGGCATAATATTCTACTATATTATATAGGAGACTTGCGGGTTTGTCAAGGCATCGGGCGCATTTTCATAAAGAAAAAGCAGGAGCGTGCGCTCCTGCTTTTGGGAAGGATGAGGGAATTACGCCTCTGCGGTCTCCTCCACGCTACCGGTACGGACGGCCTCAAAGTCGGCCTCGATCTCGGCCGAGGGCTTCTCGGTGAGGAGGGACACCACAACAATGAGGATCGACGAGAAGATAAAGGCAGGAAGCAGCTCGTAGATCGCAAACACGCCGCCGATCTTGGCAATAAGGAACTTCCAAAGAAATACCATACCGCCGCCGCCGAGCATGCCCGCAATGGCACCCCAGCGGTTGGTGCGCTTCCAGAAGAGCGAGAAGAGCATCAGGGGCCCAAAGGTGGCGCCGAAGCCCGCCCAGGCAAAGGAGACGATCGTGAAGATGACGCTATTCTCGTCAAGAGCGATAAGCGCCGCAATAACGGCAATGGCGAGAAGCGTGATGCGCGAGAGCCACATGACCTGCTTATCGCTGGCATCCTTCTTAACAATGCCCTGATAGATGTTTTTGGACACCGATGAGGCGGCGATCAGGAGGTAGGAGTCCGAGGAGCTGATCGTGGCTGCGAGGATACCCGCCATAACAAAGCCCGCAAGGATCGCAGGGAGCGAGGACTGGGCAAGGCCGATAAAGATGCTCTCAGCACCCGACTTCGTGAGGTAGTCCACAGGGAAGAGAACACGGCCGACGATGCCGATGAACACGGCAACGGCCAACGAAATCGTGACCCAGACCATGGCCACGCGGCGCGAGGTCTTGAGTTCGCCCTCCTTGCGGATCGCCATAAAGCGGAGAAGCACCTGAGGCATACCGAAATAGCCGAGGCCCCACGCCATCATCGAGCAAATGGTGAGGAAGCCGTAAGGCAGCGCCTCGCCAAAGACGGGGGAGCCACCAACGACCGCTTGGACACCCTCGTTATCCACCGTCGGGTTGGCCATACCGAAGAACTCAAGGAAGCCGTCGATCTTGCCCGCATTCTCGAATACAGCACCGATGCCGCCCGCCTGAACGGTGGCGATGATGACGATAACGGTGAGGGCGGTGATCATCACGATGCTCTGCATAAAGTCCGAGGCGCTCTCGGCAAGGAAGCCACCGATGAGCGTGTAGGCCAGAACAAAGGCCGCGCCGATGAGCATCATAACCCAGTAAGGCAGACCAAACAGGGTGGAAAAGAGCTTGCCGCAGGTAACAAAGCAGCTGGCGGCATACACCGTGAAGAACACGAGAATGAACAAAGCAGAGATCGACATAATGATCTTGTTCTTCTCGCGGAAGCGGTTGGAGAAGAAATCGGGAAGCGTGATCGAGTTGTTGGCGCGGAGGCTGTAACGGCGCAGGCGCTTGGAGACGATCAGCCAGTTGAGGTAGGTGCCGATCGCAAGACCGATCGCCGTCCAGGCGGCATCGGCAAGGCCACACCAATAGGCAACACCGGGAAGGCCCATAAGCAGCCAGCCCGACATATCCGAGGCCTCGGCACTCATTGCCGTGACCCAAGGGCCGAAGGAACGGCCACCGAGGAAATAGTCCTCCGAGCTCTTGTTGGCTCTTTTGTAATAGTAAACACCGATCCCGATGACGACGCTCATGTAAAGCACCATCGCAATGAGGATCTGAATCCGATCGCCCGTCATGATGTACTCCTTTCAAGAGAAAACGGAAATAATGAATACAGTATAGCACAAAAGAAAGCAGAATGCAATAGAGAACGAGGTATGAAACAAAAACAGAACGGCTACCACGAAAAGTAGCCGTTTTTTCTTTATATATCAATGAATTTATGACAAGAACGTAATGAGAACGAAAAAATGTACGGAAAATTATTTCTCTGCCGGACGAAGCTCGGCGAGCCACCCGGGCATC
>JAZRAU010000059.1:0-2601 GCA_045634705.1 Eubacteriales bacterium
AAGGAGACAAGAACGCTGTTGGGAAACAGGCGGGGCAGCGACTCCTGCAAAAGGCAGATGAGAAGGCCAAAGGCGGCGCCGACGAGCCCGTCAAGAAGCCCGCCGCCGAAAAAAACGGCAAAGCCGCCCGCCGCAAGGGCACTCCCGAGATACAGGGGCAGGGTGCGGCGGGAGGAGAGCGCGGCCGAAAGCTCGCGCCGCAGCTCGTCGGCTGTCATGGGTGAGGCGCAGCAGCGGCGAGAGAGGGCGTTGAGCGCCTCCAGCCGCTTAAAATCGGTACGCGCGCTCGAGAGACGGCGCGTGCGCGTGAGCTCGATGTCGCCGGGAAAGGCCACCGTGACCTCAAGGGCCGAGGTAATGGCAAGCACGTCAACGCGCACAGCGCCGTACGCCATGCCGAGGCGGGTAATGGTGTCCTCCACCCGATAGACCTCACCGCCGGCGGCGGTCAACTCCTCGCCAATGTCGAGGAACAAATGTAAAAGCTCGGAAAGCTCACTTTTCGTATAGGTCACGGCTTCTCCCTCTCTGCTTTTGGTAGTTTTTTCACGGCCATTGTAACACGCGCATGCGCGTTTGTCAAGGAGGTAGTTTTTTGATCCCAAGACAAGTTTTTTGCAATTACCAGCACTTTTTTGAAAAAAAGGTTTGACAAACCCAAAAGAGTATGCTATAATCATTGTTGCCTTGCGGAAAGAAATCCGAGATGCGGGTGTGGCGGAACTGGCAGACGCGTAAGATTCAGGTTCTTATGACCGCAAGGTTGTGCAGGTTCAAGTCCTGTCACCCGCACCAAACAGTAGAAATCCGAACCCAAAGCCGGTAGGCGAGGGGTTCGGATTTTTCTTTGTTCACTGCACCAAAAAACAGGCTCCCTTTGGCGTGTTATCCTTAACGGAGAACACGCAGCGATATAAATCCCTTGCGGGATTTGCGATATTCCCTAACGGGAGCGATATAAGGCCTTGCCTTGCGATATGCCCCGCGGGGCTTGGGGATTTATATCATATCGCAACCGAGTGAAACGAGGTTATATCGCATTCGCACAGCGAATATATCGCCCAACAGAAAAAGAGCAAACATACAGTTCCTCCTGTGTGTTTGCTCTTTCTGCTTATTATAAGGGTTTGGGCTTAGCCCATAATGCGTTTGGGCGGCCAAATGCGATGCTTGCACTTTAACCCAAGCGTAAATTCTCCGCTAAGAACATCAGCCTTTGGGGGCCTGTTTTTTTGCGTTCCAAGGAACGAAGGGAGAACACCTTTCCGTGCGCCAATCCCTTTGTCGCCCCTATGCGGCCGTCACTATTTTTCCCTTACCTCTTTCAAAACGGGGACGGTTGCCTTATAATAGGAAGTGTGAAATCTTATTCGCGGCCGTGGGCCATAAAAAGGAGAAAAGGTATGAGCAACAATCGCATTAAACTTGGTATTGTGGGGCTTGGCAGAGCCGGCAACGGTATGCACGTGAAGGCCCTTATGGAGGAGAAGAAGGATCTTTACGAGATCGTGGCCGTGTGCGACCCGATCGCCGAGCGCTGTGAGAAGGTTAAGGCGGCCACGGGCTGCCGCACCTACGGAACGATCGAGGAGCTGCTTCGTGACGACGAGGTGGAGCTTGTGGACATTGCCACGCGCTCGAACGACCATTACCGCCACGCCGTCCTGGCGCTGGAGGCGGGCAAGCACGTATTCGTTGAGAAGCCCATTACGCTGAACGCTGACGAGGTCAAGGACCTCTTTGACCGCGCCGAGAAGCCCGGCTCCGGCCGCTTCTTCCCCCAGCAGAACCGCCGCTTTGAGGGTGTGTTCCAAAATCTTGCCGAGGTGATCGCCTCGGGCAAGCTTGGCAACGTGTTTGAGATCTCGCTCTCGCAGAGAAGCTACCAACGCCGCGACGACTGGCAGACCATTTCCGAGTTTGGCGGCGGCCAGCTTTTCAACTGGGGCCCGCACATCGTGGACCACGCGCTCCGTCTGCTCGGTGCGCCCGTGGCGCAGCAGTACAGCCACTGCGTGCAGGCCGCGGCGGGCGGCGACTGCGAGGACCACTTCACCGCTCATCTCATTGGCGAGAACGGCCGCAAGGTCAATGTTTGCATCAGCGGCGCCTCCGCCCTTTATGACGGCCGCCGATATATGGCCTTTGGTACGCGCGGCTCGTTTGAGTCAAACGGCATGAAGATCAAGCTGAAATATATCGACCCCCAGCAGGTGCTTCCGCCCGTGGTCGCGAACCCCGGCACGCCCGGTGACAGCTTTGGTGCCTCGGGCACCTTCTCCACTGCGGCGGACGTCAAGTGGGTGACCGAGGAATACGAGGTGAAGGACGACATCCTTTGCTTCTGGGATGCCATGTACGCCTCGCTCCGTGAGGACAAGGAGTACCCCATTAAGCGCGACGAGGTCACTTCGCTGATCGAAACGCTCTGCCGCATCAAGAACGAAACGCCGATCTGCCGCTTCAACGACTGATCCGAGGAGGCCCGTATGCAGATCCACAGCGTGGATGTTGCGACCATGCTCCTCGGCTCGGCAATGCCAAGACCCTGTTCGGACGGTACAAAAAGAGCAAGAACACTTTTGTGTTCTTGCTCTTTTT
>JAZRAU010000060.1:0-4753 GCA_045634705.1 Eubacteriales bacterium
ACGCTCCTTGAGCGCCTGCACGGGGAGGGCCTCGGTGCCACCTTCTGCGACAGCAAGGGCATGGAGCAGGAGCTTGTTGAGCACAATGAGCACCATTTTCTCGGCTCGTTGCACCGCCTTTTCAACCCCTCCCGCAAGGAAAGCAAAGTCATCTTTACCGTCGTTGCCGATGACAAGGTGGAGCTTGTGGCCGAGATCACGCGGGATGTCACGGGCGGCCTCAATAAGCCCGGGACGGGCGTCCTCTTTGCCGTTCCCGTGACCTATGCGGAGGGCTTCGAGCACTGACCATGCAAAACCTTCTCTTTGATCTTGCCGTCATGATCGCGGCGGGGATGCTGTTCGGGCGCCTGGCTAAGCTCGCAAAGCTCCCCAACGTCACGGGTTATCTTGTGGCGGGCCTTCTCATCGGCCCTGCGGTCTTTGGATTTCTTTCCGAGGAATTTGTGACCTCGATCTCGGTGATCTCCGAGGTTTCGCTCGGCTTCATCGCCTTCTCGATCGGTAACGAATTCAAGCTTTCCTACTTCCGCCGTGTCGGCGCCGCGCCGATCGTCATTGCGTGCCTTGAATCCCTCGGCGCCGTGGTGGCGGTATTCTTGGCGCTCCTTGCCTTCGGTCAGTCCGCCCCCTTTTCTCTGGTGCTGGCCTCGGTGGCCGCGGCCACGGCCCCTGCCGCCACCATTATGGTCATCAAGCAGTACCGCGCCAAGGGCCCTGTGACCGAGACTCTCCTTTCAGTCGTGGCCATTGACGATGCCACGGCGCTGATCCTCTTTTCTCTCTGCGCCACGATTGCCCGTGTACTGGTGGGCGGCAGCGCCCTCACGGCGCGTGACGTCCTTCTTCCTCTTTGGGAGATCTTCGGCGCCCTTCTTATCGGTGCCCTGCTTGGCGCCCTGTTCCTTATTCCCCTGCGCTTTTTCAAGAAAAGCGGCAACCGATTGGCTCTCATCTTTACCTTCATTTTCGCAGGGCTTGGCATTGCCGAGCTTCTCGGCGTTTCCAACCTTTTGCTCTGCATGGCCATGGGAGCTATCATTGCCAATCTCTCCGGGGACGTGGGGCACCTTATGGAGCTTTGTGACGGTGTGACACCGCCGATGTTCATTCTCTTTTTCGTGGCCTCGGGAGCCGACCTTCAGCTGTCGGTCCTGCCGACGGTGGGCATCGTGGGAGCCGTGTATATTCTCTTCCGCGTGGTCGGCAAGGTGGGCGGCGCCTCGCTCGGTGCCGTGATGTGCCACACCGATCCCAAGGTGAAGAAGTACCTCGGCTTTGCCCTTGTGCCGCAGGCGGGCGTGGCGATCGGCCTTTCCTTGGCCGCCTCGACCGCGGTACCCGAATACGCCTCGGAGATCCGTGCCGTCATCCTTTGCGCCACCCTCATTTATGAGCTTGTCGGCCCTGCCATCACCAAGCTCTCCCTGCGCGCCGCAGGGGAGATCGCCGCCCCCTCTCCGCAAAAGTAATCATGCGATCAGTATAAAAACGGAACGCGCCCGCGTTCCGTTTTTTGCGTTTTTTTCGCCGCCTCTTTGGCAGGCGGAGCGCCCGTCTTTGCGGCCGTTTGTTGAAAACCAACAAAAAGCCCCTTGATTTTTGTACCTCCAAAGGGCCGAAAAACCCACGGAAATCGGCTTCTCTTCCCCCCTCGGCTATTGACAAAACGCAAGGAGATATGTTAAAATAAATTACTTAATGGGTGAACTGTGCCCAAGTAAATTTATGAACTACCTTTCGCAAAGGAGAACCCTTATGAAAAAGCGCATTCTTTCTATGCTTCTTCTCGCGGTCATGATCGTCACGGCGCTGCCTCTCGCGGTGCTTTCGGTCTCGGCGGCTGAGGAGGAGACCGTGCTGACCGAGGAGGATTACAACGCCCTGTACGTGCAGGACGGCCTTTTCTTTGCGGCTGACTTCTTCAGCAACAAGGAGGGCGCCTCGTCGCTCAACGATTATATCTGGACCGATGGCACGGGAACTCTTTCCGCCACCAATGCAGGTCCGATCGTCGGTAAGGGGCTGCCCATCACCGCCGGCAAGCTTGAGATCAAGCCCGGCGGCCAAATGACCACCAAGGACTACGATATGACGGTCGAGTACGTGATGGATGCCAAGACGCTTGGAAAGGATGACAGCTCGCTTTGCATTCGCGACAGTTACTTTTTCAACTCCACGGTCACGGGTGCAGACGCTGCAAGCGGCACCGGATTAAAGCTCCAGTTCGGCTCGCTCCGTTCGTCAAAACCCACTAAAAACCACCCCAGCTGGAAAGTCGGCGACTACTGGAGTGGCTTTTATGGCTCCTTTACCCGTTATTTGCTGTCGGTGCCCACCACTCCCACGTACACCTTCCCCGTGGGGATCGGTAAGACCGCCATGGTTATGGCCTTCTCCAAATACGTAGACCTCTCGCAGGGTGACGTGGATAGACTGAAGGCGGAGGTTGAGGCAGGCACCATTGCCCCTGCCTTTGCCATTTACAGCCCCGGGCAATCGGCGGTCACGTATGGTGTTCCCGATGAGGCGATCTATGTGGATATTAAATGCTTTATCGGCTATCGTGTTCTCCGTCATACGGGAGCTGTTAAGGAGGCGCTGTGGCTTGACGAAAGCTTGAATACCTACGATACGATGGACGAAAAGGCAGAGACCAGAAGCTTTGTTCCCACGATCACCAAGGATGACGTCTATGTGATAACGACCACGGACGAAATTGATAACGGTAGCGCGGCTGCGGCGGACAAATACTGCCTCTATGCGACCAAGGAGCTTGCCCAATATGCCATTGATCGTTCCAAAGCCACTGCCGGGAGCGGCTATACCTACGTGATCGATCAGTTCTACGATCAGAGCAGTGACACAACTCCCTACGGCATCGATCCTTCGCTGATCTCGGCGGCCGGGTGGACCGACTACATCGGCAATAACAACGCCTTCACGGGTGACGTTTACGCCATCCGCTACTACTCTCGCGCCCTCACCGAGGCCGAGACGCTCCAGAACCACTTTGCTGACCTTGCCAAGTGGTATAAGCTGGATCCCGGCGTCTTCTCCATGCTCTCCCCGGAAAAGAAGGCCCTTATCGCTTCCGAGTTTGTCGATTACAAGATCGGCGGTGACGCGGCGCTGCGCGATGAGCTCCAGGCCAAGCTGATCGACCTCGTGAATGACGTGGTCTACGGCGTGCTTACCAAGGATGATCCGGGTGAAGCGTGTGCCGCTTTCACCGAGCTCGCTATGGAGCTCTCAATCGACATTGACAGCCTTCTTCTTCTGGATGTGGAGTCACGTAGAACGGTCTATACCGTCGTGAACGCTCTCCCCTCGGTTCAGAAGCGGAACCGTGCCATGGTCCAGAGCACCGTTGACACTACGACCGATGACATTCTCAAGGTGCAGTACGGCGCATACCTGCCCCAGGAGCCCATCAGCTATAAGGAGCTGTACGTCAAGCAGGACCAGCTCGTTACATGGGTCGATCTCTTTGCCGCAAGACCCGGCGACGGCTTGCTGTATATGGATAAGTCCTACCCCGCCCCCGGCGCTCAGGCTGTTCCGCAGGTGTCGGGTGAGCAGAAATTCCGCGACACCTACGTTTTCCGCGATTCGGATGACAAGAACTTCCGCTTCGGCGACATCTCTGATGCGAAGTTTTACCACACCAACATCCGTGAGTACGGTGACGGGCGCCTTCTCTGCGGCAAGAACAACGTTCTTCAGCTCTTCTCGCCGAACCCCACGGGCTCTCTGACCTACGAGTTTGTTATGGCAGTGGTAGGAAACGATTCGCCGAACTTCCAGCTGGATGCCTTCCGTCTCAACACCTCGGCCAACGCTTCCCAGATCCGGGTGTCCTCCGTTGACTATACCGGTTACGGCGGTGACTTCGTTCAGGCAGAGGGAACCCTCCTGAAAACACGCCCCGTTAACGATTACGTCCAGTATGAGCACTCCTTTAACCTGACCATCACGATTGACAGAACCGTTGGCAACGATACCGGTCACTATTATATCAAGGAATACAGGACCGATGCCGATGGCAACCGGATGTACTCCTTCCCCCGCACCGACGCCACCAAGACGGTCCGCACCTCGGGCAGCGATTACCTCTATCGCCAGGAGATCGACGGTGTGTGGTATTACACCTGTGAATCCAAGAAATATGGCACGATCGTTGTCTTCACCGAGAATGAGAACGGCAAGCCCGAGTATATCACGGCCAAAGAGGACGAGGTTGAGTACCTTGCCTTCTACGCCGTGGTGGACGGCTCGGTGGATACGACCCCCATTATTTACGAGACCTCCGCGGGTGACCGTGATCTTTACACCGGTAAGGAGAATGACAGGGTGGTCACCACCGTCAAGGGGCCCTATCTTGTCAATCCCCCGAGAGAGGTAGAGAAGGGGACCGAGGGGGCCAGCCCCAAGATCTCTTACGCGGGTATGCAGACGCTTGGTATTCACCTCAACGGTCAGAAGATCGCCGAGGTCCCTGGTATGCCTTACACGGCGGGTGACCTCGGTTGGGTCGGTAACAGCTCGAACCCCACCTTCTTTGCGGTCCGCGGCTATGCCTGCGTTCTGACGCAGGAGGAGATCGATCAGAACCACTTTGCCGACCTTGCGGGGTACGCGGGCTTTGATCTTTCCAAGTACATGCTCCCCTCCGATGCTCAGCGCAAGCAGCTCCACAGTGCCTTTGCCTCGTATGAGGTGGGCGGAAGCCGCAAAGCCGCCATTGAGGCGT
>JAZRAU010000061.1:0-42289 GCA_045634705.1 Eubacteriales bacterium
CCCGATGTTCTCCGCAGGTTCCTTGCCCACACCAGCACCGACACCTCGATTGCCGGCTTCTCGGCCGACTGGAAGCGTGCCTTTGGCGATGTGACACTCCTGGAGCTTCTCGAAAGCAAATAACCAAAAAGGGGCTGTCACATTTAGGCATAACCGAAAAGGAAAAGGGAGTTATACGGCTTTTGCCGTGTAGCTCCCTTTTTGGTATCTTCGTAGTTTGCTTTGATTTGTAGTTGAAAAACCGAGGTTTTTCTGCCGTTTTATTATAGTTCCTTTTCGGTTATGCCTAAATCTGCACGCCCCAAAAAGGGGATCTCATTAAGAATTCGCTGCTCGCAATGATTTTGCTCTCTTTTTCTCGTTTTTTCTTTGATTTTCTTGAATTCTTAATGAGACACCCCCTTTTTATGATTGCCCCCCGGAGGGCGAGAACAAGATTTTCCCTTCACTCGGTGAGCCAGGCGGTGCCCTGCGTGATCTCCACGGTCAGCGGCACCGAAAGGGCGGCGGCCCCCTCCATTTCCTCACGGAGGATAAGGGCGGCGCGCTCGGCGTCCTTTTTGTGCGCCTCCACGATCAGCTCGTCATGCACCTGCAAAATGAGGTGCGCGTCCAGCCCCTCCTCGGCAAGGCGGCGGTGGACGGAGATCATTGCGCGCTTGATGATGTCGGCAGCGGTGCCCTGGATCGGGCTGTTCATCGCCACACGCTTGCCGAATTGACGGACGGGATATTGCGATGCCGTCAGCTCGGGAATATAGCGGCGGCGCCCAAAGAGCGTTTCGGTGTAGCCGGTCTCCTCGGCTCCCGCAACGGCTCTCTCCAGGTAGTCCTTCACACGGGGGAACTCGGCAAAATACGCCTCCATATACTCGCCCGCATCCTTGACGGAGATCGCAAGGTCGGCCGCCAGCGAGAAGGCTGAGATGCCGTACACAATGCCAAAGCTGACCGCTTTGGCCCGGCTACGCAGCTCGGGCGTGACCTCGCTCTCGGGGACGCGGAAGGCGGCTGCGGCGGTACGGGTGTGAATGTCGGCTCCCTCGCGGTAGGCGGCGATCATGGTTTCGTCCCCCGCCATGTGGGCAAGCAGGCGCAGCTCGATCTGCGAGTAGTCGGCATCGATGAGGAGATAGTCCTCGCCTTTTGTAATGAAATGTTTACGAAAACGGCTGCCAAGCTCGGTACGTATCGGGATATTTTGCAAATTCGGCTCGGCGGAGGACAGGCGGCCCGTCTTGGTTTCGGCCTGCTTGAAGTCGCTGTGGATGAAGCCGCGCTCGTCTGCGGCCTTCAAAAGCCCCTGCGCGTAGGTCGAGCGGAGCTTGGTGATCTGACGGAATTTCAGCACGGCATCCACAATGGGGTGCAGGTGACGGATCGCGCCCAGAATGTCGGCATCCGTGGAATAGGCGCCCGTCTTTTTCTTCTTGGGGTAGGGCAGGGCCAGTCGGTCAAACAGTACCTCGCCCAGCTGCTTCGGGGAGTTGATGTTAAAGGCAATGCCCGCCATTTCGGTAATGGTGTTGCCAAGGAGATCCGCGGCGGCGTGAAGCTCTTTGTCAAAGGCGGCAAGCCCCTCGGTGTCCACGCAAAAGCCCTCGGCCTCCATGTCGGCAAGCACCGGCACCAACGGGAGCTCCATGTCGGTGAGAACGTGTGCACAGCCCGCCTCGGCCAGCTTTTTGTCGAGGTGCGCGGAAAGTGCCAGAAGGTGGTGGGCGGTGGGAGCCTCGGGCGGAAGATCCGCGCCGAGATAAGCGGCGATAAGACCGTGCTCGCTAAGATGACCTCCGCTGGGATCGTCCACATAGGCCGCCAGCATCACGTCGTAGGGCGGCACGGCGGGACGGATTCCCTCGGCACGGAGGCGGTGGTACCAAGCCTTTGCATCGTAAACGATCAGTGGCTGCGCAGAGGCAAAGAGGGGGGCAAGGTCGCAAAGCGGACCGCGGTACAGGAGGAGCTTATCCTCGGTGGCCACGGCAAGGCCCTTGGCGGTCAGGGAAAGCGCCACGCGCTCGCGGGGGAGGGAAAGCACAGCGGCGGCATCGCCCTCGGTGGCGGTAGGGGCGTCGTCCGCGGGGGCGGCACAGTCGCAAACGCTTTCAAGACCGAGCCGTGTGATGAGCTGAAAGAATTCGTACTTCACGCACACGTCGTGCATTCTGGCGCGGTCGGGGCCGCGGTACGCAAGGTCGGCAAGCGTCGTCTCGATCGGGGCGTGCACGTCGATCGTGGCCAAAAAGCGCGAAAGGTAAGCCATGTCGCGGTCGCGGAGTAGCTTTTCACGCACGCCCTTGGTAATGGTGGGCGAGTCAATGGCCTCATATACGCCGTCAAGTGTTCCGAATTCGGCAATCAGCCTGTGTGCTGTCTTTTCGCCGATGCCCGCAACCCCGGGAATGTTGTCCGAGGAGTCGCCCATAAGGGCCTTGGCCTCAATGAGGCCTGCGGGCGGGAAGCCGTATTTTTCAAAAAAGAGGTCGCTGTCGTAGCAGAGCGTTTCCTTATTGCCGATCAGGAGCACACGGATCTTATCGTCGATCAGCTGCAAGAGGTCGCGGTCGCCCGTCAGAATGTAGGCAGTCACCTCCTGCTCGGTGTGGGCAAGGCGAGCCAGTGTTCCTTGAAGATCGTCCGCCTCGTAGCCCTCCAGCTCCAGCACGGGGATCCCCATGGCGGAAAGGCACTCCTTTGCATAGGGGAACTGCTCACGTAGCTCGTCGGGGGCGGGCTTGCGGTTGGCCTTATAGGCCTCGTACGCCTTCTTGCGGAAGGTGGGGGCGGGCAGGTCAAAGGTCACGGCGGCAAAATCGGGGTGCAGGGCATCGATCTGCTTTTGTAGGATCGAGAGCATGCCGTACACCGCGTTGGTGTTTTTTCCGTCGCGTGTGGTTAGGGGGCGGATGCCGTAAAAGGCGCGGTTCAGGGTGCTGTTTCCGTCAACGATCAAGAGCTTCTTCATCGCTGTCCTCCTCCGCGTCCTCGGCGATCTCTCCGATCTCGGCGGCATTTGCGCCCGCGTCGGCGGTAAAGTCGGTAATGTATTGCCCCTCGGCTGTCTCGGCGCGCAGAGCCGAGAGGAACGCCGCCACAAGGCGGGAGGTGGCGTACAGAAGCACGCCCAGCATCACAAAGTCGGGCATCGTATGGCCGAGCAGGGGGGTACCGCGTACGGCGTGGTAAACGAGGTTCGGCAGACACAGCGCGGCCGTGAGGATCACGGTGACGGCCGTCACGCAGGTGTGAAGTGCCCACTTGGCGCGTGCAAGCGCGATCCGCGCCTCGCCAAGGAAGAAGAAGGAGACCGAGATCCAGGCGGCAATGGCCAGTGCCTTGTTCGGCTCATTGATCTTAATGGACGGATCCAAGTAGAGGCGGAGCGCATAAAGGAGGCCCGCCACCGCCACCGAGAGTGTCAGCATCGCCCGCAAGGTACCCACCGAGCTTCCGTCATTGGCACGCACCGCAAAGAGCAGAGCTCCCACAAGGGCGGCCACCGCGGTAAGGAGAGCGACCACCGTGGCGAGGGGGAGCGCTGCGGGATCGTAAAGGTCTCCTATGGCCGAAACGGTCACAGTCACCGAAAAGAATACCAGGGCAATGCCAAGGTAGATGCCCGAAAAGAGCGTGGGCAGGTCGCGGTAATCGGTAGCGGCCACAAAAAAGCCGCGCAGCTCATGCGTAAGAATGGCCAACACCGCGATCACCGTCACAAGGATCGCCGCCAAGGCGATGGGGAGGGCGGGCCTATTAAAATAGCCGAGCGCGGCATCGTACTCCGTAAAGAGCGCCACCGACCGCAGGACAATGGCCACCGCGGCAACGATCGGAGCGGTAAGAAGATACAAGAGATAGGTATGCTTTTGGTTTTTTGACATAACAATCTTCCTTTTTATTTATATAAGGGGAGCCTCTGCGCCCTTGATGGCTTGGAGGGGCCTTACAGTCTTACCCTTATTGTACTTTCCATTTGTGAACGGAATGTAAACAATAGCGCCGCGGTGACAAAAAAAGAGAAGAAATGACCAAAAAAATGCTCGTTTTCCTTGTTTTTGTTCAAGTTGCACAAAAATGGCGAGAAAAATTCTATGAAATTTCTACGCACATTTTTCAAGAATTTTTTGCCTTCGGACTTGCAATTTACGCCACTATTATGTATAATAGTAGGGCTTGATGTGCGATGAAGCGAAAGGTTGCTACCGCCCCTGGGTAGGGAATTTTCGTGGAGTATGTCCGAATAACCGGGCGAAGTCGATGTGTGAAGGGAACACACCGCCTTGCCGTTTCCGGAATTGCGTGAAAGCAATCCGGCTTCTTTCGGGAGGCCAAAGGAACGCGCGGCAGGGTGTTAACAATGACAGCCCTCCAAAATTATTAAAAGGAGGAAATCCAACCATGGCAAACGCAAAAATCAGAGTTCGTCTCAAGAGCTACGATCACACACTGGTGGACGCCGCCGCGGCTAAGGTCGTGGAGGTCGCCAAGAGAAACGGCAGCGCCGTTTCGGGCCCCATTCCGCTGCCCACCGAGCGCGAGATCGTGACCATTCTGCGCGCCGTCCACAAGTACAAGGACAGCCGTGAGCAGTTTGAGACCCGCACTCACAAGCGTCTTATCGACATTCAGAACCCCCAGTCGAAGACGGTTGAGGCCCTGATGAGCCTCGAGCTGCCTGCCGGTGTCGAGATCGACATCAAGGCATAACTTAGTTTCTCTACCACTTCTTGTGGTCACGTTGGCGTTCCGCCCCGCGGAAAATTCAAACGTCAACCAATAACCAGGAGGAAAAATGAAAAAAGGCATTATCGGTAAAAAGCTGGGCATGACTCAGATTTTCGATGAAGTCGGAAATGTCATCCCCGTTACCCTGATCGAGGCCGGTCCCTGCCCCATCGCGCAGAAGAAGACCGCTGAGGTTGACGGGTACGAAGCTCTGCAGCTTGCGTTTGCGGATTGCAGAGAGAAGGTCGTTTCGGCTCCCGAGCTCGGCCACCTCAAGAAGGCCGGCATCGGTGCGAAGAAGCACCTCAAGGAGTTCCGCCTTGACGATTGCAGCGCGTACAACGTTGGTGATGTCGTGTCTGTCGATACCTTCGCCGCAGGCGACAAGGTCGACATTACGGGCACTTCAAAGGGCCACGGCTACACGGGCGCGATCAAGAGATGGAACCTGCACAAGCTGAGAATGACCCACGGCGTGGGCCCTGTCCACCGTCAGTCGGGCTCGATGGGTGTTATCGACCCTGCGAGAATTTTCAAGAACAAGAAGATGGCCGGTCAGTACGGTAACGAGCAGGTGACGATCCAGAACCTTGCCGTTGTCAAGATCGATGCCGAGAAGAACCTCATCGCAGTGAAGGGCGCCGTTCCCGGTGCTAAGGGCGGCATCGTCTTCATTCGCGATTCGGTGAAAGCATAACGGAAGGAGGAAGTTAGAATGCCTACTATGAAAGTTATGGATATGACGGGTAAAGAGGTCGGCTCGATCGAGCTGTCCGAAAAGGTGTTCGGCGCCGAGGTCAACGGTGCGCTCCTTCATACCGCTGTCAGAACCTATCTTATGAACCAGCGTCAGGGCACGCAGTCCACCCTCACCCGCAGTGAGGTCTCGGGCGGCGGTAAGAAGCCCTGGAAGCAGAAGGGCACCGGCAGAGCGAGACAGGGTTCCACCCGTTCTCCTCAGTGGGTCCACGGCGGTATCGCCCTCGGCCCGAAGCCCCGTTGCTACCGTCTCACGATGAACAAGAAAGCGAGAAGAGCCGCGATGTTCAGCGCCTTCTCCTCCAAGGTGGCCGCCGGCGAGATGATCGTTGTCAACTCGATCGCCGCTGCCGAGTACAAAACCAAGACCATGACCGCGATGCTTGAGGCCCTTGGTGCCGGCAAGCGTGCGCTCATCGTCCTTCCCGAGGTCGACAAGATCGTCGTGAAGAGCTGCGCCAACATTCCCGGCGTCAAGACCGCGGTCTGCAACGCGCTCAGCGTTTACGACATCCTCAACTGCGATACCTTCATCGTGGCAGAGGCGGCCGTTAAGAAGATCGAGGAGGTTTATGCCTAATGAAAAGCATTGAGAACGTCATCGTCAGACCTCTGATCACCGAGAAGAGCATGGCGGCCATTGCCGAGAAGCGTTACGTCTTCGAGGTGGCCAAGGATGCGACCAAGGCGGACATCGCCGCGGCCGTGGAAGCTATGTTCGGCGTTGAGGTTGCGAGCGTAAACACCATCAACATGAAGAAGAAGCCCAAGCGCCTCGGCGTCCACATGGGCTACACCAGCGAGTGGAAGAAAGCCATTGTCACCCTTACCGAGGGCTCCAAGACGATCGCCTTCTTCGACAGCATGAACTGAGAGGAGGTAACGAAGAATGGCAACGTTTAAGTACAATCCTACCACTCCGTCGCGCAGACATATGTCGGCGCCCTCCTTTGAGGAAGTTACCAAGTTTGAGCCCGAGAAGTCGCTCCTTGCCACCAAGAAGAAGAACGCGGGCCGTAACAGCTACGGTAAGATCACCGTCCGTCACAAGGGCGGCGGAAACCGTCAGAAGTACCGTCTTGTCGATTTCAAGCGTCAGAACTCTTCTCCCGCCACCGTCGTTGGTGTTGAGTACGACCCCAACCGTACGGCCTATATCGCGCTCCTGCAGCACGAGGACGGCAAGAAGAACTACGTGATCGCCACCGCGGGCCTGCGTGACGGTGACGTCATCTACTCGGGTCCCGATGCCGACATCAAGGTCGGTAATACCCTCCCGATCGAGAACATCCCGGTCGGTACCTTCATTAATAATATTGAGCTTTACCCCGGCAAGGGCGCTCAGCTTGTCCGCTCCGCCGGCGCCGCCGCCCAGCTGATGGCTAAGGAGAACGGCGTGGCTCAGGTTCGTCTGCCCTCCGGTGAGGTCCGCATCGTCCGTCTGGACTGCAAGGCGACCATCGGTCAGGTCGGTAACATCGAGCATGACACCGTCAAGCTCGGTAAGGCCGGTAAGACCCGTCACAAGGGCATCCGTCCTACCGTCCGCGGCTCGGTCATGAACCCCTGCGATCACCCCCACGGTGGTGGTGAGGGTAAGTCGCCCATCGGCCGTCCCGGCCCTGTAACTCCTTGGGGCAAGCCCGCCCTCGGTTACAAGACCCGCGACCGCAAGGCCAGGACCGATAAGTTCATCGTGAAGCGCAGAAATGCGAAATAAGCGGAAGGAGACAGAAATATGAGCAGAAGCTTGAAGAAAGCCCCCTACGTTAAGGCGGACCTTTACAACAAGGTTGCGGCCATGAACGAGAAGGGCGAGAAAAAGGTTGTCAAGACCTGGTCGCGTGCCTCCACCGTTTTCCCGGAGTTTGTCGGGCACACGATTGCCGTGCACGACGGCAGAAAGCACGTTCCGGTGTATATCACCGAGGATATGGTTGGTCATAAGCTCGGGGAGTTTGCTCCCACCCGTACCTTCAAGGGCCACGCGGGCTCCAAGACCTCCAACAACGGTAAATGAAAGGAGAGCGACATAGAATGGAAGCTAAGGTTGCAAAAGCATATCTCAAATATGTCAGAATTTCTCCTCGCAAGGTCAAGATCGTCCTCGATCTTATCCGTGGCAAGGACACCGATACCGCTATGGCGATCCTTCAGCACACTCCCAAGAGCGCTTCCGAGCCCCTTGTGAAGCTGCTGAAGAGCTGCGTTGCCAACGCGGAGCACAATTTCGGGATGGACGCGAACAGCCTCTATATCTCGGAGTGCTTTGTTTGCCCCGGCCCCACCCTCAAGAGAGTGATGCCGAGAGCGCAGGGCAGAGCGTTCAGAATTTTGAAGAGAACCAGCCATGTGACGATGGCAGTCAAGGAAAAGGAGGTCGGCTGATATGGGACAGAAGGTCAATCCCCACGGTCTGCGCGTTGGCGTGATCAAGAATTGGGATTCCAGATGGTTTGTCAGTGACGAGGAATTCGGCGATACGCTGGTTTCCGACTACAACATCAGAGAGTATCTGAAGAAGAAGCTTCAGGCAGCCGGCTGCCCGAAGTTCGAGATCGAGCGTGACAGAAGCCGCGTGCGCGTCTTCGTCCACTGCGCCAAGCCCGGTATGGTCATCGGTCGTGGCGGCGTCGAGATCGAGAAGCTCCGTGTGGAGCTTGAGGCGATGGTGGGCCGTCCCGTTATCGTCAACGTTGTCGAGATCCGCAATCCCGACATCAACGCTCAGCTTGTGGCTGAGAGCATTGCCGCTCAGCTTGAGAAGCGTACCTCCTTCCGCCGCGCAATGAAGCAGGCCATCGGCCGCACCATGCGTCTTGGCGCCAAGGGTATCAAGGTTTCGTGCAGCGGCCGTCTCGGCGGCGCTGAGATCGCCCGTACCGAGCATTATCACGAGGGCACCATTCCGCTTCAGACGCTCCGTGCTGACATTGAGTACGGCTTCTGGGAGGCCAACACCACCTACGGTAAGATCGGCATCAAGGTGTGGATCTACAAGGGTGAGTCCCTTGCCGAGGCCACCGACCGCGCCGAGCGCCCTGCGCGCCCCGACAGACGCCCCCGCCGCAACGATCGTGCCGGTGGCGGCCGCCGTCCTGCCGGTAACGGCGAAGGCAGAGGTCCCCGCCGCGACAACCGTAGAAGAGCAGAGGAGGGAACCAACTAATGTTGATGCCTAAGAGAGTAAAGTACAGACGCGTTCAGCGCGGCCGTATGAAGGGTAAGGCTACCCGCGGCAACACGCTGTCGCACGGTTCCTACGGCATTGTTGCTCTGGAACCCGCTTGGATCACCAGCAACCAGATCGAGGCTGCCCGTATCGCTATGACGCGTTACACCAAGCGTGGCGGTCAGGTCTGGATCAAGATCTTCCCCGATAAGCCGATCACCGAGAAGCCGGCCGAAACCCGAATGGGTTCCGGTAAGGGCTCGCCCGAGTACTGGGTTGCGGTCGTGAAGCCCGGCCGTATCCTCTTTGAGATGGACGGCGTTGCGGAAGATGTCGCTAAAGAGGCAATGCGCCTTGCTATGCATAAGCTTCCTATCAAGTGTAAGTTTATCAGCAAGAGCGACGAAGCAGTGGAGGGTTAAGCCGTGAAAGTAAAGGAATTGAGAGAGCTTTCCGTCGAACAGCTCGAAAAGAAGCTTACTGAACTGAAAAGCGAATTGTTCAACCTCCGCTTCCAGCTTGCGATCAATCAGCTCGAAAATCCGAACAGGATCCCCGAGGTCAGACACGACATCGCACGCGTTATGACTCTTCTCCGTGAGAAGAACGTCTGAGGGAGGTAGAAGAAAATGACCGAACGTAATCTTAGAAAAACCAGAGTCGGTAAGGTCGTCAGCACCAAAATGGATAAGACGATCGTGGTCGCCATTGAGGACAACGTCCGTCACCCCAAGTACGGCAAGATCCTGAAGCGCACCGTGAAGCTCCACGCCCATGATGCGGAGAACGTCTGCACCGTCGGCGATAAGGTTTCCGTGATGGAGACAAGACCTCTCTCGGCTACGAAGAGATGGCGTCTTGTCGAGATCATCGAGAAGGCGAAGTAAGTTCCAAAGTTAACAGTAGGTAGGTCAAAAAGCTTACCGAAGATAGGAGGAAACGTAAGTGATTCAGCAACAGTCATTGATGAAGGTCGCCGACAATACCGGCGCCAAAGAGCTGATGTGCATTCGCGTTCTCGGTGGTTCCGGCCGCCGCTACGCGGGCATCGGTGATATCGTCGTGGCGTCTGTCAAGAAGGCAGCCCCCGGCGGCATGGTCAAGAAGGGTGACGTTGTGAAGGCTGTCCTCGTGAGAACTGTGAACGGTGTCCGTCGTGCCGACGGCTCCTACCTCAAGTTCGACGAGAACTCCGCCGTCATTCTTAAGGATGATAACACGCCTAAGGGTACGCGTATCTTTGGGCCTGTGGCCAGAGAGCTCCGCGATAAGGATTTCACCAAGATCCTCTCGCTCGCTCCTGAAGTACTGTGATCGGAGG
Organism: Eubacteriales bacterium; assembly: GCA_045634705.1. Lineage (GTDB taxonomy): Bacteria > Bacillota > Clostridia > Oscillospirales > CAG-272 > UBA1740. The sequence goes on from JAZRAU010000061.1 coordinate 9,981, forward strand.
TATCGACGATGAATACGCTTCATATTAAAAAGGACGATATCGTGGTCGTTCTCTCCGGTGACGACAAGGGCGTCCGCGGTAAGGTCATCGCCGTGTCCCCCAAGGAGGGCAAGGTCATGGTCGAGGGCGTCAACAAGGTTAAAAAGCACAACAAGGCTCGCAAGCAGGGCGATGTCAGCAGCATCGTGGAGACCGAGGGCGCGATCTACGCCTCCAAGGTCCAGCTTGTCTGCCCCAAGTGTGACAAGGGCGTTCGCGCCAAGGCAGAGATCGTGACCGATAAGGACGGCAAGTCCCTTAAGGTCCGCAAGTGCCCCAAGTGCGGCGCGGAAATCTAAAGAGGAGGAGAGAAGATATGTCCAGATATAGTGAAATGTATAAGAACGAAGTCGCTCCTGCTCTGATGAAGAAGTTTTCCTACAAGAGCCCCATGCAGATCCCGAAGTTTGATAAGATCGTTATCAACGTCGGCTGCGGCGATGCCAAGGAGAACTCGAAGGTGATCGATTCGGTGATCGAGGAGATCTCGATGATCGCCGGTCAGAAGGCCGTTCCCACCTACGCCAAGAAGTCGGTTTCCAACTTCAAGCTTCGTGAGGGCATGAAGATCGGTGTTAAGGTCACGCTCCGTGGCGAGCGCATGTACGAATTCATGGACCGTCTGTTCAACTTTGCGTTGCCCCGCGTCCGTGACTTCAAGGGCATCAATCCCAACGCCTTCGACGGCCGCGGCAACTACGCCCTCGGCCTGAAGGAGCAGTTGATCTTCCCTGAGATCGAGTACGATAAGATCGAGAAGATCCGCGGTATGGATATCGTGTTTGTCACGACCGCCGAAAACGATGAAGAGGCCAAAGAGCTGCTCAGCCTGATGGGCGCGCCCTTTGCCAGATGAGGAGATTGAGGAATGGCTAAAACATCCATGATCCTGAAGCAGCAGAAAGCGCCGAAGTATTCCACGCGTGCCTACAACAGATGCAAGATCTGCGGCAGACCCCACGCGTATCTTCGTAAGTACGGCATCTGCCGTATCTGCTTCCGCGAGCTTGCCTACAACGGCGAGATTCCCGGCGTCCGCAAGGCCAGCTGGTAATTCCACCCCTTTTCTGTCGGCAGGAAAGTCCGCGTCGGGCTTTTACCACCGACCAGCCGCCACCCCGTGTGGCAGCAAGAACCATGAACTTGCATAAAGGAGGATTTTACAATGCAAATTTCCGACGTTATCGCCGATATGCTCACCCGTATCCGCAACGCCAACGATGCGAAGCATGAGACGGTTGACATTCCGGCATCCAACATCAAGAAGTCCATCGCTGAGATTCTTTTCAACGAGGGCTACATCAAAAGCTACCAGATCGTTGAGGACGGCAAGCAGGGCATCATCCGTGTTACCCTGAAGTACGCCCCCGGCAAGCAGAAGGTGATCCACGGTCTGCGCCGCGTTTCCAAGCCCGGCCTCCGTATCTACTCCGACTGCGAAAACATGCCGAAGGTCATGAACGGTCTTGGCATCGCTATCGTGTCCACCTCCAAGGGTGTTATGACCGATAAGAAAGCAAGAAAAGAGAACGTGGGCGGCGAAGTCCTCGCGTTCGTCTGGTAAGGAGGAGCAAAGAGATGTCTAGAATCGGAAGAGCTCCCATTACCGTTCCTGCCAACGTTACGGTCACTCTGGCAGAGGGCAACAACGTTACCGTCAAGGGGCCCCTCGGCACCCTGACCTCCACCTTCCTCCCCTCGGTCACCATCACGCTGGATAACGGCACTCTGCTCGTTACCCGTGAGAATGACGAGAAGGAAGTCCGCGCCGTTCACGGTCTGACCCGTGCGCTCCTTGCCAACATGGTAGAGGGCGTGACCAACGGCTATTCCAAGCGTCTCGAGATCGTTGGCGTTGGCTACCGTGTTGAGAAGCAGGGCAAGAAGCTCGTTCTCAACCTCGGCTACTCGCACCCCATCTTCTTTGAAGAGGGAGACGGCATCACCTTTGAGGTGCCGGACAGCAACACGATCGTTGTCAAGGGCATCGACAAGCAGGCCGTTGGCCAGGTCGCCGCTCAGATCCGCGAGAAGAGACCTCCCGAGCCGTACCTCGGCAAGGGCGTCAAGTATGCCGGCGAGAAGATCCGCCGCAAGGCCGGTAAGACCGGTAAATAATGAAAGGAGTCCGAAGAGATGGTTAAGAGAATCGACAGCAACAAACAGCGTCTTAAGAGACATGCTCGTGTTCGCGCCAAGATTTCCGGCACCGCCGAGAGACCGCGTCTTTGCGTCTATCGTTCCAACGCCAACATCAGCGCGCAGATCATCGACGATACTCAGGGCGTTACGCTCGTTTCCGCTTCCACGCTGGAGGCCTCCTTTGAAGGCATCGGCTCTAACAAAGAGGCGGCCAAGAAGGTCGGTATCGCCATTGCCCAGCGCGCTATCGAAAAAGGCATTTCCGAGGTCGTTTTCGACCGCGGCGGCTATATTTACCACGGACGTGTATCGGAGCTGGCTGCAGGTGCCCGTGAGGGCGGCCTGAAGTTCTGAGTCCGGTTTGTACACACTCCAAAGATTTCAGAATGAATTAGGAGAAAAACATGGCAAGAAGAAATGACGCGATGGAGTCCGAGTTCCAGGAACAGCTCGTCGCATTGAACCGTGTTTCCAAGACCGTTAAGGGTGGTCGTATCGCTCGCTTTGCTGCGCTGATGGTGATCGGCGACGGCAAGGGCCGCGTTGGCTACGGTCTCGGAAAGGCTGCCGAGGTTCCCGAAGCGATCCGCAAGGGAATCGAAGATGCTAAGAAAAACATGATCACCGTGTCGCTTTCCGACACTACCATCCCCCACGAGGTTACCGGCGAGTTCGGCTCGGGCCGCGTGCTTCTGAAGCCCGCCCCCACCGGTACCGGTATCATCGCGGGCGGCTCTGTCCGTAAGGTTCTTGAAGCTGCGGGTATCAAGAATATCCGTGCCAAGTGCCTCCGCTCCTCCAACCCCATCAACGTTGTTAAGGCGACCTTTGTGGGTCTTGCCGAGCTGCGTACGGCGGAGGAAGTGGCTGCTCTCCGCGGTATCTCCGTGGATGACATCAAGGCATAAGGAGGACAAACGACATGGAAAAAGTGAAGGTTGTTCTCGCAAAGAGCCTGATCTCGGCAAAGCCGAATCAGAAGGCGACCGCTGCCTCCCTTGGGCTGAAGCGCCCGGGCGACAGCATCGTGCACGACAATGACGCTGTGCTGGCGGGCAAGATCGCCGTCCTGCATCACCTCGTCAAGGTCGAGACCGTTTGATCGGAATAAATAAGGAGGAAAAGAAATGAAGCTCCATGAACTTTCGCCCGCGGCCGGTTCCACGCAGGAATCCTACCGCAAGGGAAGAGGTCCCGGTTCCGGTAACGGTAAAACCGCAGGTAAGGGCCACAAGGGCCAGAATGCCCGTTCGGGCGGCGGTGTCCGTCCCGGCTTTGAGGGCGGCCAGCTGCCCCTCTACCGTAAGCTTCCGAAGAGAGGCTTCCACAACAAGTTTGGCAAGCAGTTTGCGATTGTCAACATTGATGCACTGAACAGATTTGAAGACGGTGCGGTGATCGACACCGCTGCGCTTTGCGAGGCGGGCCTTGTCACGCGTATCGACGACGGCGTTAAGATCCTTGGTAACGGCGAGCTCACTAAAAAACTTACCGTGAAAGCGGCTGTCTTTTCAAATTCGGCAAAGGAGAAGATAGAGGCGGCAGGTGGAAAGACTGAGGTGATCTAAATGCTTCAGACTTTGAGGAAGGCCTGGCGCGTACCGGAGATTAAGAATAAGATCCTTGTGGTTCTCTTTATCCTTCTCCTGTATCGCATCGGTGCTGTTATTCCCGTGCCTTACGTCGATGCTTCGAACTTCAATGCACAGTTCGGCAGCACGATCTTCTCGTATCTTTCTACGCTCTCCGGCGGTGCGCTGGAGCAAGCGACCCTGTTTGCACTCGGTATCTCGCCGTACATCACGGCGTCTATCGTTCTGCAGCTCCTGACCGTTGCCTTCCCGAAGCTTGGCGAGATCGCCAAGCGCGGTGAGGAGGGCAAGCAGTTCGTCAACAAGTGGACGCGTATCGTCACCGTCATTCTCGCAGTTGTGACGGCGATCGGCTACTATATCCTGCTTGCCAAGAACAACATGCTTATGCCCGAGGCGGTCTGGGGTGAAGGAAAGTCCTGGACGTGGTTCCTCTACGCCTCGGTCATCGTGATCTGCTTCTGCGCGGGCGCATCCCTTGTGATGTGGCTGGCCGAGAAGATCAACGAGAACGGCCTTGGCAACGGTATCTCCCTGATCCTTTTCTTCAACATCATTCACTCCCTGCCCTCGACGCTCATCACCCTTGGCTCGCTCACCGTGGCGGCCTTCGGCTCGTCGGTCGGCAAGGGCTTCGGTGCTATCGGCCTTGCGCTCTTTGTGATCCTTGGCCTTCTGGCACTCACCTTCTTCATCATCTTCGTAACGGGCAGTGAGCGCAGGATCCCTGTGCAGTATGCCAAGCGTGTGGTCGGCCGTAAGATGTACGGCGGACAGAGCACCAACCTTCCCCTCCAGCTCAATATGTCGGGCGTTATGCCTGTCATCTTTGCGTCCTCGATCGTTTCGCTCCCCACCACGATCCTCGTGCTGTGCGGCGTGACGGAAAAGACCGAGAACTTCTGGGGCTGGCTCTATCGCGTCTTCGATGCGAACGGTTGGGTGTATCCGATCATCCTCTTTGTGCTGATCATCGCGTTTGCTTACTTCTATATCACGATCTCGTTCAACCCCGTTGAGGTTGCCAACAACCTCAAAAAGAACGGCGGTATGATCCCCGGTATCCGTCAGGGCAGACCGACGGCAGAGTATATCAAGCGTATCCTTGGTAAGATCACCCTTATGGGCGCTCTTTTCCTCTCGGTCGTGGCGATCCTGCCGATCATCGTCCGTCCCCTCGTCATTGAGCCGATCCTCGGTGCCATTGCCAGCGCCGCTGAGGCCCAGTACCTTGCCCAGAGCTTTACGTTCGGCGGTACCTCGATCCTCATCGTGGTTGGCATCGCTCTTGAGACGGCGCGTGAGCTTGAGGCCCAGCTGACGATGCGTAACTACAAGGGCTTCCTGTCCTAAGGAGTCGGGATCTATGAAGATCATTTTTCTCGGTGCCCCCGGGGCCGGGAAAGGTACTCAGGCGGAGATCGTTTCGGATCGCTTCGGCATTCCGACGATCTCCACGGGTGCCATTATCCGGCAAGCCGTGAAGGAGGGCACACCGACGGGAATTGCCGCCAAGACGTATATTGACAACGGTGCACTCGTGCCCGATGACGTGGTCGTTTCGATCATTCGTGAGCGTCTGGCAGCCCCCGATTGCAACAATGGGTTTATCCTCGACGGTTTTCCTCGCACCGTGCCTCAGGCTGAGGCGCTGGAGCGTATGGGGATCCGCCCCGACGCGGTCATCTCGCTTGAGGTTGACGATGAGGTCATCGTCGGCCGTATGAGCGGCCGCCGCGTTTGCGGAGATTGCGGTGCTACCTACCATGTGGTATCACTGCCTCCCAAGTGTGAGGGCGTTTGTGATAAATGCGGTGCCTCTCTTACCGTCCGCCGTGACGATAAGCCGGAGGTCGTGCTTGACCGCCTCCGTGTCTATCACGAAACGACCGAGCCTCTGAAGGACTTCTACGCATCGCTCGGACTGCTTGTCAGTGTCTTTGGTGCCGATGACGTGGGAGAAACAACGGCACGGACGCTCCGTGCTTTGGGAGTCAAAAACGCATGATTCCGATCAAGAATACAGAACAGCTCAAGCTGATGAGGCAAGCTTGCCGAATTACAGGCGAGGCACTCCTCGTAGCCGAGGAGGCGATACGCCCCGGTATTTCAACCAAGGCGCTCGATAGTGTCATTCGTGCTTACATTGAAAAATGCAACGCACGTCCGACCTTCCTCGGGTACGGCGGGTTTCCCGCTGCCGCCTGCATCAGCATCAATGACGAAGTCATACACGGCATTCCTTCCGATGACCGCTATCTCTCTGAGGGCGACATTGTGAAGATCGATGTCGGCGCTCACTACCGTGGGTTTACGGGCGATGCCGCCAGGACCTTTGCGGTGGGAACGGTCAGCCAAGAGGCAGCCGCCTTGATTCGGGCGACGGAGGAAAGCTTCCGCCGTGGAGCCGCGGCCGCGCTTGTTGGCAACCGTATCGGTGATATCGGGAGCGCTGTGGAGTCTTACGTCCGTGAGTTCGGGTACTCGGTGGTCCGCAAGTTTGTCGGCCACGGCGTGGGTGCTGAGCTTCACGAGGAGCCTGAGGTTCCCAATTTCGGGACACCGGGGCGCGGCGTCCGGCTCTTTGCGGGTATGACACTCGCCATCGAACCGATGGTCAACGCGGGCAGTGCGGACGTACGCATTCTGCCCAATCGCTGGACGGTCGTAACGGTGGACGGCTCGCTTTCCGCGCACTATGAAAACACAGTGGCGGTGACGGCGGACGGCCCCGAGCTTATGACCGATATCAAATGAGCTATTATGCAGAAGGGGAGGGATTTTTCTGCCGAAGGATGATCTTATCGAGTTTGAGGACGGCGTTGTCTTGGAAGCACTTCCGAACGCCACCTTCAAGGTCAAGCTGCCCAACGGGCACGTTGTGACCGCCCACATTTCGGGCAAGCTCCGCATGAACTATATCAAGATCCTGCCCGGTGACACGGTAACGGTTGAGGTCTCGGTCTACGACCTCACCAAGGGCCGCATCACCTGGAGGAAAAAGTAAACGTACTGAAAGGAACGGTATACAAGAATGAAAGTAAAGCCTTCCGTCAAGAAGATTTGCGAAAAGTGCAAAATCATCAAGAGAAAAGGTCGCGTCATGGTTATCTGCGAGAACCCCAAGCACAAGCAGAAGCAGGGCTAAGCCTTTCACGGTCAAATTAAAACAAAAGGAGAGTAATATCCATGGCTCGTATTGCTGGTGTTGATATTCCCAACAACAAGCGCATTGAGATCGCCCTGACCTACATCTACGGTATCGGGCTCAAGAGCGCACAGGACATTCTGGCCAAGACCGGAATCGATCCGAATACCCGTGCCAAAGACCTCAGCGAGAACGAGGTTGCCAAGCTTCGTGACGTTATCGAGGCCGACTACCACGTCGAGGGTGACCTCCGCCGTGAAGTCGCTATGAACATCAAGAGCATGGTCGAGATCAACTGCTATCGCGGCATCCGCCACAGAAAGGGCCTGCCTGTCCGCGGTCAGCGTACCAAGACCAATGCAAGAACCAGAAAAGGTCCGGCGAAGACGATCGCCAACAAGAAGAAATAAGGAGTGACGAAAGATGGCTAAAGCTAATGTCGGCAAGAAGATTGTCAAGAAACGCCGCGAGCGCAAGAACGTTGAGTCGGGCGCCGCACATATCCGCTCCACCTTCAATAACACCATTGTGACCATCACCGATACCAAGGGCAACGCGATCTCGTGGGCTTCGGCCGGCGAGATGGGCTTCAAGGGCTCGAGAAAGTCCACGCCCTACGCCGCCCAGACCGCCGCGGAGACGGCCGCCAAGGCTGCCGTTGAGCACGGCATGAAGACGGTTGAGGTCTATGTCAGAGGTCCCGGGTCGGGCCGTGAGTCCGCGATCCGCGCTCTGCAGACCGCGGGTCTTGAGATCACGCTCATCCGTGACGTGACCCCCATTCCCCACAACGGTTGCCGCCCGCCTAAGCGCCGCCGTGTTTAATTCAAGGGAGGTATAAAGAAAATGGCAAGATATACTGGTGCTAACTGCAAGCTCTGCCGCAGAGAAGGTAAGAAGCTTTATCTGAAGGGCGACAAGTGTCTCTCCTCCAAGTGCCCCGTTGAGAAGCGCGGCACGGCCCCCGGCCAGCACGGCGCTGCCCGCAAGAAGGTTGAGGACTACGGCCGTCACCTCCGCGAGAAGCAGGCGACGAGACGCTACTACGGCGTCCTTGAGAGACAGTTCAGAAACTACTATGAGATCGCCGCTGCCAAAGAGGGCATGACGGGTGAAAACCTGCTCGTTCTCCTTGAGCGCCGTCTCGACAATGTGGTGTACCGTATGGGCATGGCCGAGAGCCGTAAGGAAGCCCGTCAGCTCGTTCTGCACGGCCACTTCACCATCAACGGTAACAAGGCCACCATTCCCTCCATGCTCGTTAAGGCCGGTGACGTTGTCGCTGTGAAGGAGAGCCGCCGTGACGGTGCCAAGATCAAGGCCCTCGCTGAGAACGCTCCCTCCAGAGTAAAGCCGAAGTGGCTTGACTTCAACGAGCAGGATCTCGCGGCCAAGGTCGTTGCTCTCCCCACGAGAGAGGACATCGATTTCGACTTCGAGGAGCAGCTCATCGTCGAACTTTATTCCAAGTAAGCCTCCGCGTGTCACGGCCCACCCCCCGACACAGCGGGGTGCTTCGGCGTGGCATTTCAATGAAAGACCTATCCCCTCTTTTGGGGATAGCCAACCGAAATATTGTTTAGGAGGAGCATTACGATGTTTGAGAAACCCAATATTATCACCACTGAGCTGAACGAGGACGGAAGCGAGGGTGAATTCGTTGTAGAGCCCCTGGAAAGAGGCTACGGCATCACGCTTGGTAACTCTCTGCGCCGCATTCTGCTCAGCTCGCTTCCCGGATATGCCGTTACCTCCGTTAAGATCGAGGGCGTTCTGCACGAGATCTCCACGGTGGCGGGTGTCAAGGAGGACGTTCCCGAGATCATCCTGAATGTGAAGGGCATCATCGCTAAGCTGTATTCCGAAGGTCCCAAGACCGTCCTTATCGACGTCACCGGTCCCAAGGTCGTCACGGCGGGCGATATTTCTCCCGATGCGGACATCGAGATCCTGAATCCCGATCACGTCCTTGCCACGATCAACGATAACTCGCGCTTCTTCATGGAGTTGACCTTTGACTCCGGCCGCGGCTACGTTTCCGCCGACAAGAACAAGCAGAACTACGTTTCTGCACTTGGCGCCGGCGCCAGCGCTCCGCTCGGCACGATCTTCACCGATTCGATCTTTACCCCTGTGTACAAGGTGGAATACAAGGTGGAGAACACCCGCGTGGGTAACATCACCGATTATGACAGACTGACCCTGCACGTACTGACCAACGGTACTCTGAGTGCGAAAAAAGCGATTTCGCACGGTGCCAAGATTCTCAACGAGCATCTCAACCTCTTCGTTGACATGACCGACGAGGCGAAGAACGCCGTCATCATGGTCGAGAGAGAAGAGACCAAGAAGGAAAAGGTCCTTGAGATGACCATTGAGGAGCTTGACCTGTCGGTCCGCAGCTTCAACTGCCTGAAGCGCGCCGGCATTGATACTGTCGAAGATCTGATCAACCGCACCGAGGAGGATATGATCAAGGTTCGTAACCTTGGTAAGAAGTCCCTCGAAGAGGTGATCCAGAAGCTTCATTCGCTGGACCTCGACCTGAAATCGGTTGAGGAATGACCAATAACTGTTAGGAGGATAGAACAATGCCCGGAACGAGAAAGCTCGGCCGGCCGACCGCTCACAGAAACGCCATGCTTCGCGGTATGGTCACGTATCTGCTTGAGAACGGCAAGATCGAAACTACGCTCACAAGAGCGAAGGAAGTCCGCGCTGTTGCGGAGAAGATGATTACCCTCGGCAAAGAGAACACGCTCGCCTCTTACCGTCAGGCCCTCGCCTACATCACCAAAGAGGACGTTGCCAAAAAGCTCTTTGACACCATCGCCCCCGGCTACGAGAAGAGAAACGGCGGTTACACCGCTATGTACAAGCTCGGCCCGCGCCGCGGTGATGCCGCTGAGATGGCGCTCATCAAGCTGGTCGAGGCCGACGCCGACGACGCTGAGTAATCGCTTTTATAAGAAAAAGAAGGGTTTTTGACCCTTCTTTTTCTTATAGCAAAGTATCCCCACCGCTATGCGGTGGGGATACTTATTTTGAAGATACAGAAGTTGCGTTTTTGCCAAAACGCTTCTATAAACATAAACAAAACCTTACTTATTTTGGGTTTTTAGCAGTACGTCGGCGGTGTTGAGGTCCTCTGCCTTGCCAACGGGCTTTGTTGGATCAAAGCATTTCGGCAAGCTGCAGCACGAGGCGCTCGGTCTTTTCCCAGCCGAGGCAGGGGTCAGTGATCGAACGGCCAAAGACGCCCTCCTCGGCCTTGCCCGCGCCGTCCTCGAGGTAACTCTCGATCATCAGCCCCTTGACCAGGCGGCGGATATCGGGGTTCTGACGGCGGCTCTCGGCGATCTCCCTGGAGATGCGGATCTGTTCGTTGTATTTCTTTCCGGAGTTCGAGTGATTGGTATCAATGATCGCAGCAGGGTTCTTGAGCTCCCGCTTCGCATACAGCTCGGAAAGACGGGAAAGCGTCTCGTAGTGGTAGTTCGGGTAGGAGTTGCCCAGCTCATCCACGTAGCCGCGCAAAATGGCGTGAGTGTAGGGGTTGCCCTCACTCTGCACCTCCCAGCCACGGTAGATGAAGGCGTGGGAGTGCTGGGCAGCTGTGATCGAGTTCATCATGACCGTGAGGTCACCGCTGGTCGGGTTCTTCATGCCGACGGGGATGTTAAGGCCGCTGGCCGTCATACGGTGATGCTGGTCCTCGACCGATCGCGCGCCCACAGCCACGTAGGAAAGAAGGTCGTCAAGGTAGCGGTGGTTTTCGGGATAGAGCATCTCGTCGGCCGAGGTGAGGCCCGTCTCACGGAAGGCGCGCATATGCAGCTCACGCACTGTGACGATGCCCTGCAGAAGATCGGGCTTGCCCACGGGGTTCGGCTGGTGGAGGATCCCCTTATAGCCGTCTCCTGTCGTTCTCGGCTTTCCCGTATAGATGCGCGGGATCATCACGATCTTGTCCTTCACGCGCTCGCCAAGGACGGCCAAACGGTGGATATACTTAAGCACGCTGTCCTCGTTATCGGCAGAGCAGGGGCCGATGATCAGCAAAAATTTGTCACTCTCTCCCGTAAAAATGCTCGCGATCTCGGCGTCGCGCTCGGCCTTTTTTCGCTTCAGCTCGTCGGTCAGAGGATACTCGGCCTTGACCTCCTTCGGAACGGGAAGCTTGCGGATAAAATTCATATTCATGGTAGGTACTCCTTTGGGGGTCAGCGTTTTTTCTTGTCAAAGAGGGCGCGGCGCGCCGTAGAGTGGCGCATGATCTCGCGCAGGGCCTCGCGGTTTTCGGTTGCAAGGTAGTGGCGGATCTTGGCCATTTCGGCCTCAAAGAGGTCGATCTGTGCCAAAAGGGCGTCCTTGTTGAGCAGGAACAGCTCACTCCACATCTCGTCATTGAGGCGTGCAATGCGCGTAAGATCGCGGAAGCTGTCGCCCGTGTAATCCTCAAGATTGTCATAGGACTTGGCCGTCATCAGCGACACCGCAATGCAGTGGGTGAGCTGGGAAACGTACCCGATGATTTCGTCGTGCTCGGTCGGCGAGAGCGAGGAGATGCGGGCAAAGCCCAGCGTGCGGCCGAGATCCTCGCAAAGCTCAATGGCGCCCGCGGTGTTCCTCTCCGAGGGGGTAACGACGTAGTTTGCGCCCGTAAAGATCGCTTCGTCGCTGTATTCAATGCCGGAGCGCTCGCGCCCCGCCATGGGGTGCGCCGCAATAAACTCCACATCGGGGCGGAGCATGGCCTGGATCTTATCGACAATGCAGGACTTGACACCTGTCACGTCGGTGAGGATCGCGCCGCTTTTGAACAACCCCTGATGCTCCTCGATCCAGCGGATAAAGGTACCGGGATAGAGAGCAAACACCAAAAGGTCGGCTTCCCCCACAAGGCGGGGATCGACCTCGGTCGTGCCCTCGGCGATAAAGCCGCGAGAAAGGGCGTAATCGACCGTCTTTTGACTTCTGGTAATGGCCTTCACCGTAAAGCCCTGGCGCGTGAGCGACTGCGCGTAGCTGCCGCCGAGAAGTCCAAGACCGACGATGAGAATGTTCATATCCTTAGTTAACTTCATAAGTCACCTCGGCTCCCAATTGTGTTAGGATTTCAAAGTATTCTGGTAAACTTTTCTTTACAGCCTCGGCCCCCTCAATGACGCCCCCAAGCACCGTCAGGAGGGTAGAGAGCGCCATAACGATGCGGTGGTCGTTGTGGCCGTCGAGAGGACAGGTGGGCGCACGGAGCGTGCCCCCCTCCACCGTGATACGGTTTTTCTCCACCGTCACGCAGACGCCAAGCTTTGAAAGCTCCTTGGCCATAGCCGCGCCGCGGTCGCTCTCCTTGATCGAAAGGCGCGCGGTGTCAAGGAACACGGCGCCGTTCTTTGCGGCCGCCACGGCCATGAGAACGGGGCCAAGGTCGGGGCAGTCGGCCAAGGAGAGCGTGGGGGTGCCTGCCGCCAGGGCGAAAAAATGCTCACGGTACACGCGGTCCCCCTGACGGCTGTTGGGGTCCAGCCCCTCCACCGTCACATCGTGACCGAGGACGCGGAGCGCCTCAAAAAAGGCGGCGTTTGAATAATCGCCCTCCACCGCCACGTCACACGGGGTGAGGGCGCGGACAGGCTCTGCGTACAGGACATCACCCTCGGCGCGCACAGGCGCCCCGAAGCGTGAGAGCATTTCCATGGTCAGATCAATATAGGAACGGCTTTCGACCGGTGGCAGAAGATGGAGCGTGCCGCCCTCCTCGGTCAGGGGGAGAGCAAACAAAAGCCCCGTGATGAACTGACTGCTGACGTCGCCGCGGACGGCGTACTCACCGCCGGACAAGCGGCCGCCGACCGAGAGAGAGCCGCCTGAGAGGCAGAATGGAAGGCCATGCCGCTCGGCGATCTCTTGGTAGACCGTGAGAGGCCGCGAGAGCAATCGCTCACTCCCCATAAGGCGCGCGCCGTTTCCCGAAAGCCAGCAAAGCGGCAAAAGAAAGCGGAGTGTGCTGCCGCTTTCGCGGCAGAGAAGGGGGGCGGTTGGCTGTGCCCTTCGTATGTCAAAGCCGCTGACGGTGGCCACACCGTCCGAGATCTCGATCCCGGCACCGAGCGCACGGAGGCAGTCCACCGTGGCCTGAATGTCCTCAGAGGCGGCAACGCCGCAGATGTGGGAGACGCCGTCCGCAAGCGCGGCTGCGATCAGTGCGCGGTGGGCCATGCTCTTGGAGGGTGGGGCCTTCACAACGCCACCAAGGCTCCCCGGTGCGATCCTAACGGTCATGCCTTTCCCCCCTTAGCAAGGAGAAGGTCAATGGCCTCCAGGTAGCCGTCGGTGCCGTGGCCCGAGATCGTGGCGATGCAGGCGGCGCGGATATAGCTTAAACGGCGGAAGTCCTCGCGCGCATTGACGTCGGAGATATGCACCTCGACCGTTGGAAGTGAGACCGCCTTAACGGCGTCAAGGAGCGCCACGCTCGTATGCGTGTATGCGCCCGGATTGATGACGATGCCGTCGTAACGTCCCAGAGCGCGCTGAATGGCCGTGACAAGGGCGCCCTCACAGTTCGACTGTACAAAGCGCACCCGAGCGCCCCTTGCCCCCGCGTGGGCGCGGATTTTCTTCAAAAGGTCACGGTAGGTCTCCCGACCGTAATGTGCTGGCTCGCGGATGCCGAGCATATTGAGGTTCGGACCGTTAATGACGAGTATCTTCATGGAAAAAGTCCTTTCGTATCAGAAGGGCGGCCTCCTCGGCGCTCCCCACGTTCGGAATGCGGACGTCGGAGGTGGCCAAATAGCGCCCGTAGCGCTCCTCGTAGCGGCGGCGGATCGCCTCGCGGGAGGCGGCCAGCGGGCGGTCCTCGGTAGGTAAGAGGGCCGGGAGCGGTCGGTCAAGGAAATAGCGCCGTCCCGTGCGGCCGAGGGCGCGGACGCTCGCATCGTCAAGGATCGCGCCGCCGCCCGTGGCGATCACAGCCCCGGTCGTCCCGTTGGCGATTTTCATGACCACCTCGCGCTCTATGGCGCGGAAGCCACTCTCACCGCGCTCGCGGAAGATCGTGGGAATGTCGCAGCCCGCCGCCTTTACGATCTCGGCATCGGTGTCGATAAAGGGGCGGCCAAGTGCCTCAGAAAGGAGGCGGCCGACCGTGGTCTTGCCACAGGAAGGCATGCCCGTCAGCACGAGATTTTCCTTCTCGCATGCGGCCGCATGAAAGATGCGCGCGGTCTCGGCATCGGTGGCGGGATCGGCGGCCACGGTGTCAAAATCCTCCCCGAGGAACACGCGCGAGGCCAGCACCGCCTGACCGACCAGCATATACAACCCGCCCTCGGCGGGGATCCCCACGGCACGGGCCTCGGTCACAAGGTTGGTGCGGAGGGGGTTGTACACCGCATCCACAACGCCAAGAAGGCGTGGGAAGCGGGAAATGTCGATCGGCACCGCCGCAATGTGCGCGGCACCGTCGGCATAGGGATACATCCCCACGGGGGTGGTGTTGAAGATGACCTCGGCATCGCTGTGGTGCGTGAGCGCCTCCCCGTAGGAGACCGAGCCGTTTTTCGGTCGGCGCTCGACCGTGACAATGGCGGCGGCCCCCTCGGCCTCGGCTACCGCGTGCGCGGTGCGCGCCGTGCCCCCGGCGCCAAGGATCATCACCTTACGCCCGGAAAGCGACACGCCGATGCGGCGAACGAGTGCGAGAAGCCCGTAAAAATCGGTGTTGTAGCCGTAAAGGCTCCCGCCGCGGTTGACCACAGTATTGACGGCGCCAATGCGCCGCGCCGCCTCGTGGATCCCCGAAAGATAGGGGATCACGGTCTGCTTGTAGGGAATGGTGACGTTGATCGCCGTAAAGTCGGCCCGTTCCATAAAGGGGCCGACCTCCTCGGGGGATAGCTCTGTGAGCCGATAATCGTAGGAGGCGCACTTCGCGTGGATCTCCTTGGAAAAGCTGTGCGGCAAATGCTCGCCGATCAATCCGTACGTCATACGGTGGCCTCCTTTCGCGAAAAATGCAAAGTTTCTTTTACCTTACGCTCTCAGATAGTCGGTGCCGAAGCGCAGAGCGAGAAGGTCGCAAAGTGCCAGCGCCACAGCGCTGTCCACCACAACGCGCGCGCGGTGGACGATCGCGGGGTCGTGCCGTCCCTCGATTTTTAGCGTTGTCTCTGTCATAGCGGTAAGATCCACCGTCGCCTGCTCCTTGTAGATCGAGGGCGTGGGCTTGACGGCGGTGCGGACGATGAGGGGAGCCCCTGTGGTGATGCCGCCGAGAATGCCACCCGCGCGGTTGGTAGCTGTGGTCACACGGCCGTCCTTTAGGGTAAAGGCGTCGTTGGCGGTGCTGCCGCGCATCCCGGCAAGGGCAAAGCCGTCACCGAATTCCACGCCCTTGACGGCAGGAATCGAAAAAAGAATGTGAGAGAGCACGCTCTCCACCGTGTCAAACCACGGCTCACCGACACCGCCGGGAAGTCCCAAAACGGCGGTCTCGAGAACGCCGCCCACGCTGTCGCCCTCAGCACGCGCCGCCTCGATCGCGGCACGCATCCCCTCACCCGCGGCCTCGTCCAGCGTGGCAAAGTCGCGGTCCTCAAGGGTGGCGAGGTCGTTGAGCACGTCGCCAAAGCGGCGGTCGGAGATGCCCCCGCAGGCGGCAATGTGCGTGCCGATGCGGATCCCGCGGGCCGACAGCGCCGAAAGCGCCACGGCCCCCGCGGCTACGAGACCCGCCGTGATGCGGCCAGAAAAGTGGCCGCCGCCGCGCTCATCGGCAAAGCCGTGATACTTGAGAAGCGCGGTGTAGTCGGCGTGTCCCGGTCGGGGAAGTGTGCGGAGCTTTTCGTAGTCGCCGCTTTTTGTATCGGTGTTTTCGATAAGAAAGGTGATGGGAGTTCCCGTGGTCAGGCCGTCCTTCACACCGCTGACGATCCTCACCTCGTCGGGCTCACGTCTCTTTGTGGAAAGGGCGGCCGGTCCCTGCCGCCGTGCCATCTGACGGCAGAGAAATTCCCTGTCGACCGGGATCCCCGGGGCCATGCCGTCGAGAACAGCACCGATCGCTTCTCCGTGGCTCTCGCCAAGGAGCGTAACAGTGACTGAGCTGCCAAACGTATTTTTCATCGTGACATCTCCTTTTTGACAAAGTTGCAGAATTCGGAGATCGGGGAAATGCGCTCCTCAAAGGCTCCGATACGCGGTACGTAAATGTAGCGGATCTTGTCGCCGCTGGCCTTTTTGTCGTGGTAGACGGGGGTCAGTATCTCGTCGGTGGGGAGATCGGCCGTGATCGGAAGCCCCGCCTTCTTAAGCAGCGGAACCAGCCGCCCACGCACCTCCTCCGAGGAGAGGGGAAGCATACCGAGCGCCACGCACTCACCGTGAAGGAGGCCCGAAAGCGCGGCGGCGCTCTCGTAGCCGTGGCCCAGCGTGTGGCCGAAGTTGAGAACGCGGCGCAGGGAGCTTTCGCGCTCGTCTGCCTCCACGACGGCACGCTTGATCTCAAGCGAGCCGACAATGATGTCATCGAGGATATCGGAAAGGCTTTCGCGCTCCATTCTCTCAAAGAGTGCGGCATCCGAGGTGGCGGCCATTTTAATGGCCTCGGCAAGCCCTGCCGAGATATGGCGGCGCGGTAGGGTAGCCAGCACCTCGGGGTCGATCAGCACGGCTCGCGGCTGGTGAAAGGCTCCCACCGAGTTCTTGACGCCGTCAAGATTTATGGCCGTCTTGCCCCCCACCGAGGAATCCACCTGTGCGAGAAGTGTTGTCGGAACGTTGTAAAAATCAATGCCGCGCATATAGGTGGCGGCGGCAAAGCCTGCAAGATCACCGACCACCCCGCCCCCGACTGCCACCACGGCGTCGGTGCGCGTAAAGCCCTCGCGGAGCATGGTGGAGAGGAGAAGCTCAAGCGTCGCAAGGCTCTTGCTACCCTCGCCCGCGCTCACGCGCACGAGCGTGGGAGCCGCGGCCGCTCTCGTCACCGCCTCGGCATAGGCGGCGGGCACGCCCTCATCTGTCACCACCAGCACGCGGCGGTCGAGGCGGAAGATCTCTCCCACCGAGCCGAGGAGCCCGCGGCCCACGTGAATATCGTAGCTCTTGTCTTTAAGACTCACGGTCAGCTTCATAATGATCTCACTTTCAAAGAGTGGCGGGGTAGCGGAAGCTGCCAAGGACCTTCAGTCGGTCGCAGCAGCGCGTCAGCTCACCGAGCATGCACTTGCCGTCGTCGGTGTAGAGGTCGCCCTCCAGCTCTACGTAGAAGTAATATTGCCAAAGCAGCTCCTTCATCGGGCGTGAGCGCAGGCACCGCATGTTGTAGCCGTGAGCACCGATGATGTTGATCGCTTCGGCCAAGGAGCCCGCCTCGTTGCGGACGGTGAAGAGAAGGATCGAGTGCTTGTCCTTGGCGGTGTCAGCGGCCGCGGCGCGTGAAAGCACGGCAAAGCGCGTGGTGTTGATGCCTGTCTCGTTAATGTGACGCGCAAGCACGGTGAGACCGTACAGCGCGGCTGTCTCCTCGCTGGCAATGGCGGCTACGTGAATGTCGTTTTCCTCGGCCACGGCCCGTGCCGCCAGCGCGGTGTTTTCGGCCTCTCGGGTTTTGTATCCGTTGCCGCGCAGAAAGGAGGCGCATTGTGCAAGGGCCTGCGGGTGGCTGACCACCTCACGGATATCGGAAAGGGTCGCGCCCTTCGGCGCCAGGAGATGATGCGTAATGCTGAAATCGTAAACGCCGTTCACGGCAAGGCTGCCCGAGAACAGACGGTCGATCACCTGACCGACCTCGCCCGCCGTGCTGTTTTCAATCGGAAGCACGGCCACGTCACAGTCACCCAAAAGGGCGGCATCGTAGGCGGCGTTGAAATCGGGGTACGGCACACACTCGGCATCGGGGAAGATCTTATGCGCGGCAATTGAGGCAAAGGCCCCCTCAATTCCCGCAAAAGCCACCCGCATGCCGAGAAGGCGGCGGCGCTGATAATGGCGCGAGGCCTGCATGGTGGACTGCAAAAATTCCACGTAATAGGAACGCATGTCGGCATCCTGCACGAGGGCGGAGTTCTTGCGGATCACCGCCTCCTCCCGCACCGCATCAAAGATCGGCAGGCCGTGGGCCCTCTTGTAGTCGGCCACGTCCTCCACCGCCCGCATGCGGCGGAGAAAGAGCGCCGCCATTTCGCGGTCGACCGCATCGATCTCCTGTCTCGCCTTTTCCAACTTGTCCGTCATAAATGTCACCTCACGTGCGCGTACATTGAATTTAAGATTTTTACAGTATTATACATCAAAAGCCTCCGTTTGTAAAGGGGAAAGGAGAAAAAAGAAAAACCGAAAATGGTGGCGAACCGTGAGGACAGACACATTGAAAATCTCGCGCGTACGGCTTTGACGTTTGTAGAAGAAAATAATTACTTCCCCGACGGTAATAGAGATAAATGCAAGGTTTTGTTGTCGTTTTTTCTCGCAAAGAGCCGAAAAAAGAATGCACGTGGCGGCGGTGGGCGGCCGGTGCACATCACGGCCTGTTTGTTGAATAAAACACAATGAGGGTGGAAAAGGACGAAAATTGAAGCTTTCTGTTGACTTTCACGCGCGCGTGTGCTACAATGATTGGCGAGATGCCGAGGGCACCCTCGGTGTTCGAATAAACGTCTTTTAGGAGGAAACATCTATGGAGTCTAAGCTTATCTATGGCGTGCAGGACAGACCCGGTCTTTGGAAGACCATCGTCTTTGCACTTCAGCAGGTGCTTGCGATCCTGGCGGCGACCATCGTAGTTCCCGTCATCATCAACGGCAACACAGCGGAAATGGCCGTTCAGGCGCACATGTCGCAGTCGGCGGCGCTTCTTGGCGCCGGCGTGGGCACGATCGTGTACCTGCTGTTCACCAAGTTCAAGAGCCCCGTGTTTCTTGGCAGCTCGTTTGCCTTCCTCGGCTCGATGACTGCGGCCTTTGCGGGCGCCGTCAGCGCAGCGGGAGGATACCTCGGCTTGATCATCGGCGCTATCCTTGCCGGTCTTGTTTACGTGATCATTGCCATTGTCGTCAAGTACGCAGGCGTTAAGTGGATCAACAAGATCATGCCTGCCGCCGTCATCGGGCCGACGGTTGCGGTCATCGGTCTTTCGCTGGCGGGTAACGCTGTTGGCGATCTTACCAAGGGTACGCCCTCTACCAACCCCTACATTGCCCTCCTTTGCGGCCTTGTAACGCTTGCCACCGTTATCTTCTGCTCGGTTTACGGTAAAAAGATGATGAAGATCATCCCCTTCATTATTGGTATTGGCGCGGGCTATGCGGTTGCGGCCATCTTCACCCTCATCGGTGAGCTTGCCGACGTTCCTTCGCTTGTCGTTATCAACTTCAGCCTGTTCAAGGATATGAGCTGGCTGCCTGAGTTCACCTTCATCGAGGCATTCGGCGGCTTTGGCGATCTCACCCCCTCGTACTTCGTCACCGTGCTCGTGGCTTACGTTCCCGTGGCCTTCGTCGTGTTTGCCGAGCATCTGGCCGACCACAAGAACATTTCGTCCATCATCGGTACCGACCTTACCGAGGACCCCGGCCTTCACCGCACCCTGCTTGGTGACGGCGTTGGCTCCATGGTTGGCGCCTTCTTCGGTGGCTGCCCCAACACCACCTACGGTGAGAGCGTTGGTTGCGTGGCCATTTCCCGCAACGCCTCGGTCATCACCATCTTCACGGCGGCTATCATGTGCATCGTTTCGGCGTTCTTTGCCCCCTTCGTCACCCTGCTTGCCACCATTCCGTCTTGTGTCATGGGCGGCGTATGCTTCACGCTTTACGGCTTCATCGCCGTTTCGGGTCTTAAGATGATCCAGAAGGTGGATCTCAACAAGAACTACAATCTCTTTACCGTTTCCGTTATCCTGATCGCAGGTGTTGGCGGAATGGTCCTCAACATCGGCAAGGTTACGATTACCTCGGTTGCTTGCGCGCTGATTCTCGGTATCCTCGTGAACCTCCTCACCTCGAAGGCGGCGAAGGCGGACGCTGACCGTACCGCCGAGGATGCTCCCTCGGAGGAGTAAAATGAAAAGCTATGACAACGTGGTCATCTTTGACCACCCCCTGATCCGCCATAAGATCGCCATTCTGCGTGATGAGAACACCAGCATGAAGGAATTCCGTGAGCTGGTGGAGGAGATCACCACCCTTATGACCTACGAGTGCCTGAAGGACGGCGTTCCCACCACCGAGCGTGAGGTCAAGACCCCCCTTGAGGTCTGCACCCAGCGCGTGGTCAAGGACAACGCGATCGTCATCGTGCCGATCCTTCGCGCGGGCCTCGGTATGGTCAACGGCATTCATGTGCTGTTCCCCTCGGCGCGCGTCGGCCACATCGGCATGTACCGTGACGAGGAGACCTTTGAGCCGCAGACCTATTACTGCAAGCTTCCCGACGGTATTGAGGACAAGCTGGTCCTTGTCGTTGACCCGATGCTTGCCACGGGCGGCAGCGCGTGTGACGCCATTCGCCTTCTGAAGCAGCGCGGCTGCAAGCACATCAAGTTCATGGCCATCATCGGCGCGCCCGTGGGCGTTGCCCGTGTGGCGGAGGAGCACCCCGACGTCAACGTTTACGTATCGACCCTCGACCGTGAGCTGAACGAGAAGGGCTACATTCTCCCCGGACTTGGGGATGCCGGCGACCGCCTCTTCGGCACGAAATAAGCTCGGTGATTTTTGGCATAACCGAAAAGGAGCGACTGCGGTCGCTCCTTTTCTATCGCCGTTCGTCCCCCTTGACGTATTCTTATACGCCGGCGGGTGACGAGCGCCGATTTCTGCTCAAAAATCCCTCGGCCTTGCCTTCGCTTGGCACAACCGAAAAAGGAGCAACCGCAGTTGCTCCTTTTTCTTTTTACTGTTTGCCGGGGCCCGCGGTGTCGGAGCCGTCGCCCACAAGGCCAAGGCGGCGCGCGGCGTCCTCGCGCATCTTGTATTTGAGGACCTTTCCCGCCGCGTTCATTGGGAAGCTGTCAACAAATTCGATGTACTTCGGTACCTTATGCCGCGCCATGCTGGCACGGATATAGGCCGACATCTCGTCAACCGTAATGCTGCCTGGCTCCTTGAGGATGATGCACGCCATGATCTCCTCGCCGTACCGCTTGTCGGGAACGCCGATGACCTGAACGTCCTTGGTCATGGGGTGGGTGTAGATGAATTCCTCGATCTCCTTCGGGTAGATGTTCTCGCCGCCGCGGATGATCATGTCCTTAAGGCGCCCTGTGATGCGGTAGTTGCCGTCCTCATCGCGCGAGGCCAGGTCCCCCGAGTGGGGCCAGCCATCCGCGTCGATCGTACCCTTGGTGGCACCGGGCATCTTGTAATAGCCCTTCATGGTGTTGTAGCCCTTGGCGCAGAACTCGCCGTTCACGCCGGGGCCGACCTCCTCACCCGTCTCAGGGTCGATGACCTTGCACATCACGTGCGGGAAGGCATAGCCGACCGTCTCGGTACGCACGTCAAGGGGATCGGTCCACGAGCTCATCGTGTTGCCGGGGGCGCACTCGGTCTGGCCGTAAACGCTGACAATGCCCGTCATGTTCATCTCCGAGGGATCGGCGGCGCGGCGCATCAGCTCGGGCGGACACCCTGCCCCCGCCATGATGCCCGTCCGCATATGCGAGAAGTCGGTCTTGCGGTAGTTCGGGTGGTTGAACATCGCAATGAACATGGTGGGAACGCCGTTAAAGCAGGTGATCTTCTCCTCGTTAATGCAGGCCAGCGAGGACTTGGCGGAGAAGTAGGGCATCGGGCACATGGTGGTGCCGTGCGTCATCGAGGACGTCATGGAAAGCGTCATACCGAAGCAGTGGAACATCGGGACCTGGATCATCATGCGGTCGGCCGTGGAAAGCCCCATGCGGTCGCCGATGCACTTGCCGTTGTTGACCACGTTGTAGTGGGTCAGCATGACCCCCTTCGGGAAGCCCGTGGTGCCCGAGGTGTACTGCATATTGCAAACGTCGGAGGGGCGGACGGCCGCGGCCATACGCGCCACCTCGGCGCGGCTGACGAGAGACGAGCGCGCCATGGCCTCCTCAAAGGAGAGACAGCCCTCCTGACGGAAGCCCACCGTAATGACGTTGCGGAGGAAGGGAAGCTTCTTGCAATGCAAGGGCTCACCCGGCACCGTATCGCGGATCTCGGGGCAGAGGGTATTGATGATCTCACGGTAGTTCGAGTCAAGACAGCTTTCGATCATCACGAGGGTATGCGTGTCCGACTGACGGAGCAGGTACTCCGCCTCGTGGATCTTGTAGGCGGTGTTGACCGTCACCAGAACGGCGCCCAGCTTCACCGTCGCCCAGAAGGTGATGTACCATGCGGGCAGGTTCGTGGCCCACACAGCCACCTTGGAGCCGGCCTTGACGCCCAGCGAGACGAGCGCGCGCGCAAAGCGGTCCACATCCTCGCGGAATTCGGCGTAGGTGCGGGTGTAATCGAGCGTCGTGTACTTGAAGCAGTATTGGTCGGGGAACTCGTCCGCCACGCGGTCCAGCACCTGGGAGAAGGTCAGATCGATCAGCTCGTCCTTCTTAAAGACGTACTGTCCCGTGCCGTCGTGGTTAAAATAGAGCGTCTTCTTCATATCCCTTGTCGAATGGAAGCGGGACATGTAGTTGACAAAATGCGGAAAAATGATCTCGGGGTCGTCAAGGCCTGTGAGCCACTCGGGCTTCCATTCCAGCGAGATAAAGGCATCGTAGTTTACCGAGGACAGCGCCCGCACCACGTCGTCGATCGGCATCGTACCCTCGCCGATCAGCTGGTAGGCCCCCGCATCGTCCGAGTCGCGCAGATGCACGTGTGCGACGTAAGCGCCAAGGTTCTTAATGGTGTCATCGGCCGACTCGCCGTGGTCACGGTACGGGTGGTGGACGTCCCACAAAGCGCCGAGGCTGTCGCTTGCAAAGCGATCAAGCATCGCGCGCAGGCGTGCGGTGTCGGCATAGATGCCGCTCGTTTTCAACAGCACGCTGACCCCCGCTGCCTCCGCCGCGGGGAGCAGGGCGGTGAGGGCGGCCTCCACAGCCCCCTCATCCTCGTGCAGGGCGCACACCGTCACGTATGGCACGCGCGTGTTGCGCGCCACCTCGATAAGCCCCAGCGCCGTCGCTGTGGCCTCGGCATCGGCCGAGATGTCCAGCGAGGTGTCAAAGCAGGGGATCGAAAGCCCTCTCTCGCGCAGCTCGCGCGCGGTGGCGGCGGTGTTGTACTTATGGAAGGGGCCGCCGCGCTCCATCATCGGATCAAAGCGGGGAAGGTTGTAGACCTCAACGCCCGCAAAGCCCATGGCAACGGCGGTGTCCAGCATCTCGGAAAAGGAGAGGCCTGGCCACCCTCTGGTAGAAAAGGAAAGCTTCATTCTACTTCTTCCTCATAAACGATTTTGTTGAGCGCGGAAAGGTAGGCCTCAATGCCCGCCCCCACGATGTCGGTGGAAATGCCGCGGCCCGAATAGACCTTGCCGCCCGAACGGAGCTTGACAACGGTCTGTCCCATGGCCTCGCGGCCCTCGGTCACGGCCTGCAGCTGGAAGTCGTCCAGCTCGTAATGACAGCCCGTGATCTTCTCAATGGCCTGAAACGCCGCGTCGATCGAGCCGTCACCGATGTAAACACCCTCCGCGGTCACACCCCTCTTCGAGAGCTTGATGTGGGCCGTGGCGGAAATGGTATTGCCCGAGGTGATGACGTAGGTATCCAGCTTATAGGTCGAGGGCACCTGCATGGCGGAGGAGGCCACAATGGCGTCCAGCTCCTTAAGGGTTACCCTCTCCTTTTTCTCGGCGATCTGACGGAAGGCGGCAAAGACGCTGGCAGTGTCCTCGGCCGAGAGATCGTAGCCAAGCTTCTCGGCGGCGGCGCTCACAGCGGCCGCATCGTCATGCGCGGTCAGAAAGATGTCGGCTCCCTCATGCTCGGAGAGGGGCGCCGCGGCGGTCTTGCCCTTGCCCGCTTGGCAGAATCTTGTGATCTGATCAATGATGCGGGAGAGCTGCGTCGTGCGGATCGTCGTGGCGACTTCCAGCGCCTCCCCCTTGGCAGACAGAACGCGTGCCACGTTGGAGAGCGAGGCACAGGATATTGGATGCGCCGCCGCGCGGAGCTGGCCCGCGCCTGCGGTCAGGGCGGCGATCGCACAGGCGTCCGCCATGGCAATGGTGTTGGCGGTGGCAACGCCCAGCGTGACCTCCGAGAGGGCAGGGAGGACGGCGTACTGCGCCCTGATGAAGTCGGCAAGCTCGGTGGGGAGCATGGTGCCCGCCGTATCGCAAAGCGTGACGGTGGCGGCCCCCGCCGCGATCGCGGCCGCTATAACCTCGGAAAGGAAGGCGGGCTCACTGCGTGTGGCGTCCTCGGCGATGAATTCCACGTCGGAGCAGAGGGCGCGCGCGGCGGCCACCGTTTCGCGGACGGCCTCGATCATCGCCTCGGGCTTCTTGTGAAGGAGGTACTCCACCCCCACGGTGCTGGTCGGCACCGTGACCTGCAAGCGCGGGTGACGGGCCTTCGAGAGGGCGTTCCACGTTCTCTCAACGCTCTCTCGGTTTAGCTCCACGGGAACGGCCACTGTGCTCTCATTCACCGCCGCGGCGATCGACTTGATCTGCAAAGCGTCGGTGCGGGCGTCCTTGATGCCCTCAAGCTCAATGATGTCGACCCCCAACCTGTCAAGAAGCTTCGAGAGCTCGATCCTCTCCTTAAAGGACAGGCGGAACTCCTCCGAGGTCTCCTTCATGGTCGCATCGCTGATCCGTATCGGCTTCATAACTGTCGTCTCCTTCGTATCTACTGAATTAAAGAAAAAAGCCCTGAGCCGCCAAGCGGCCTCAGGGACGAATTTACATTCGCGGTACCACCCTGATTATCCCCCCAAAAAGGGAAATCACTCATAGGCCCCCACCAGGGCCCCGCCCGATCACGGGGGCTGCCGTGTCTTATTACTCGCTTATCGCTTTGACAAGACCGACTCGGGAAGGAGATCGCCCTGACCGTCCGCATCGGCTCGCACCAACCGCCGACTCTCTGTGGCATCCGAAAAGGGTGAATTTTCCGTCAACGTCTTTTATTCAAGGTAATTAACACGAATATTTAAGCATAAAACCGCGCCGTTGTCAATAGAAAATGCAAAGAAAGAGCCAAATTTGAAACAATTGCACAAAAATATGGAAACAAAAAACATTTTTTTCTACATTTTGATGAAGAATAAAGCGGTTGACATTTTTGTGGGCGCGTGGTAAAATCCATATATAATCGAATAGAAAGACTGTGACGAAGACGGTACGGCAACGCAAGCTTTCAGAGAGTCGGCGGTTGGTGTGAGCCGATATCTTGGTGCCAAGTACCCATCACTTCCGAGTCGAGGGCCTGAGCGTTTGTTAGGGCACTCCGTTTCCCGCGTTAAGGGTGAGGGCTTGCTGGAGTCCAAGAGTGGCGGTCATTCCGCAATTTGAGTGGTACCGCGGGTATGTTATACTCGTCTCAAGAATTTTTTCTTGGGACGTATTTTTATTTCATTTTTATTAAACGAAAGGAAAGTCGCTTATGGAAAACGGAAGAAATCAGCTGCAAAAGATCGCGCTGCGTATTCGGGAGATGCGTGAGATTATTGGCCACAGCGAGAGCGAAATGGCGGCACTTACCGACGTTTCCGTGGAGGCGTATCGCTCCTACGAGTCGGGGGACGTGGATCTTCCCTTTACCTTTGTGCATAAATTCTCCAAGGTGTGCGGCGTGGAGATGACCGACATTTTGGAGGGCCACAGCGCCAAGCTCAGCGGCTACACGGTGACGCGCCGCGGCGAGGGGCTGACCACCGCCAGCGAGGACGGCATCACCATTCAGGATATGGCCCCCCTGTTCCGCAAAAAGCTGGCCACGCCCTACTGGGTGACTTACCGCTATTCCGAGGCGCTGCAAAAGGCGCCCATTCATACCACGACGCACGCCGGCCAGGAGTTTGATATGGTCGTCAGGGGCGCCATGCGCATCCGTATCGGTGAGCGCGAGGAGATCCTGCGCGAGGGCGACAGCATCTTCTTCAAGTCCTCCACCCCCCACGGTATGATCGCCATTGACGGTGAGGACTGCGTTTTTCTTGCGATGATCATGGCAAGCGATGCCACCGATCAGCCGATGTACATTGGTGAGCGTGGAACGCTCGCTTCGGAAAAGTCTCTGCTTTGCGAGAAGTTCATCGAGCCGAAGGAGGACGAGAACGGCGCGCTTGTCGATATCTCCTTCAAGAATGCCGACAGCTATAACTTCGCCTTTGACACGGTGGATGAGATCGCTCGCCGTGAGCCGGAAAAGCTCGCTATGGTCCACGTGGCGAACGATATGACCGAGCGCCGCTTCACCTTCAAGGACATGAAGGACGCCTCCTCCCAGTGCGCCAACTACTTCAAGTCGATTGGCATCAAGCGCGGTGATCGCGTGATGCTGGTGCTGAAGCGCCACTATCAGTTCTGGTTTGCCATTCTCGGCCTTCACAAGCTGGGGGCTGTGGCCATTCCCGCCACCAACCAGCTAATGGAGCACGACTTCACCTACCGCTTCCGCGCGGCGGGCGTCAACGCCATTCTCTGCACGGCAGACGGTGAGACCGCCCACCAGGTGGAGCTTGCCGAGCGCGAATACGGCGCCCCCCTCACCAAGGTGCTTGTGGGCGGCGAGCGTGAGGGGTGGCACGCCTTTGATGGGGAATATCCCCTTTTCAGCCGCCGCTACGTGCGTGAGGAAAATGCTCCTGCGGGCAATGACCCCATGCTGATGCTCTTTACCTCGGGTACCACGGGCTACCCCAAAATGGCGATGCACTCCTACAAGTACGCCCTCGGCCATTACGTCACGGCGCGCTATTGGCACCTTTGCCGTCCCGACGGTCTGCACTTCACGATCTCTGAGACGGGCTGGGGCAAGGCACTCTGGGGCAAGCTGTACGGCCAGTGGCTCCCGGAGGGGGCGGTGTTCGTTTACGACTTTGACCGCTTCGATTCGCAGAAGATCCTGCCGATGTTTGCAAAATACGGCATCACGACCTTCTGTGCTCCGCCCACCATGTACCGTATGCTCATCAAGCAGGACCTCAGCCAATACGACCTCTCGTCGATCCGCCATGCCACCACCGCAGGCGAGGCGCTGAATCCCGAGGTGTTCTACCAGTTTGAAAAGGCCACGGGCCTCCGCATCGCCGAGGGCTTCGGTCAGACCGAGATGACGCTGGGAATCGCAAACCTCTTTGGCACTCAGCTCAAGCCCGGCGCTATGGGCAAGCCGGTTCCCGGCTACGGCATCGAC
Organism: Eubacteriales bacterium; assembly: GCA_045634705.1. Classification (GTDB taxonomy): domain Bacteria; phylum Bacillota; class Clostridia; order Oscillospirales; family CAG-272; genus UBA1740. The sequence goes on from JAZRAU010000061.1 coordinate 37,258, forward strand.
CTTGTGGATACCGACGGCAACCCTGTGCCCGACGGCGTGAACGGCGAGATCGTTATCCGCACCGAGCGTGGGCAGTCCTGCGGTGTCTTCCTTGGCTACTATCTCAACGAGGAGGCCACGGCGAACGTTTGGCACGACGGCATGTACCACACGGGCGATCTTGCGTGGCGCGATGAGGACGGCTATTTCTGGTATGTCGGCCGCGCCGATGACGTCATTAAGTCGTCGGGCTACCGTATCGGGCCGTTTGAGATCGAGTCCACCATCATGGAGCTGCCTTACGTCCTTGAGTGCGGCGTTTGCGCCGCGCCCGATGAGGTCAGGGGCCAGGTCGTCAAGGCGTGCATCGTCCTTGTGCCGGGCACCGAGGGCACCGAGGAGCTGAAAAAGGAGATCCAGAACTACGTCAAGCTCCATACGGCTCCCTACAAGTACCCCCGCATCGTCGAGTTCCGCAAGGAGCTGCCGAAGACGATCAGCGGCAAGATCATCAGAAATAAGCTCTGATGCCGAATTTTGGCCTGCGGTGACGCCGAATTGACTATTGACAATTCTTGCTCTATTCTAGTATAATGTATATTATACGACAAGGACCGCAGTTTGTTTTTTGAGGTGTAACGTGAACGAAAACCTGAATGGTATGGAAAAAAAGCTCCATGCGATCGCCGCCCGTGTGAAGGACCTGCGTCAGATCACGGGGCTTTCGGTGGAGGAAATGGCCGCCCGTACGGGCATCAGCGCCGAGGAGTATGAGCAGTGTGAGGCGGGCAACCGCAACCTCAGCATTGCGTTTCTCTATCACTGCGCGCTGAGCTTTGGCGTGGATATGGCCGATATCCTGGAGGGCCGCAGCCCCACCCTGCGCTCCTATGCTCTCACACGCCGCGGCGAGGGCCAGCGCTTTGAGGAGGCCCACGATATGGTGGGCTTCAACCTCGCGTCGGGATTCCGCAACCGTATCGCCCTGCCCCTTTACATGGAGCTGAACTATCGGGAGGGCGCGGAGAATGAGCCGATCGAGCTTGTGACTCACGAGGGCCAGGAGTGCGACATCGTCATCCGCGGCAGAATGAAGATCAGGATCGGTGAGCACACCGAGGTCCTTTCCGAGGGCGACTGCATTTATTACGATTCGGGCACGCCTCACGGCATGGTGGCTGTGGGGGGCGAGGATTGCACCTTCTATGCGATCGTTCTCCGCAACCAGGCCGCCCGAGAGGGAGAGCCTGAGGCCGCCGCGCTTTCGATCACCACCAAGCGCCGTGGCGAGGACGGCGAGCGCCGCATCTATCAGGATTTCATCATCCCCACCGAGGAGAACGGCGTTCTCACAAAGATCGCCTTCAAGAACGAGGAGTCCTTCAACTTCGCCTTTGACGTTGTCGATGCCCTCGGCAAAAGAAAGCCCGATAAGCTGGCCATGCTGCACGTCAGCGCTGACGGCACCGAGCGCCGCTTCACCTTCGCGGATATGAAGAAGGAGTCGGCGAGAGTCGCCAACTACTTCAAGTCGATCGGCATTGGCCGCGGCGACCGCGTGATGCTGGTGCTCAAGCGCCATTACCAGTTCTGGTTCTCGATCCTTGCCTTACATAAGCTGGGCGCCGTGGCGATCCCTGCCCCCAATCAGCTTCTTGAAAAGGATTTTGCCTACCGCTTTGCGGCGGGGAACATCAAGGCGATCGTCTGCACGGCGGACGGTGAGGTCGCGGACGCCGTCGACAAGGCCGCCGTTGGCTGTGAGTGCCTCTCGCATAAGATCCTTGTGGGCGGCAAGCGTGACGGCTGGCGTGACTTCAACGAGGAATACGGCATGTACAGCAGCCACTTTGCCCGTACCGCCGATACCCCCTCGGGCAGCGACCCGATGCTGATGTTCTTCACCTCGGGCACCTCAGGCTACCCGAAGATCGCCGCGCACAATTACAAGTACCCTCTCGGACACTTCATCACTGCCAGGTATTGGCACCAGGTGAATCCCGAGGGACTTCACCTCACCATTTCGGATACGGGCTGGGCAAAGGCCATGTGGGGCAAGATGTACGGCCAGTGGCTGTGCGAGGCTGCCAACTTCGTCTATGACTTTGACCGCTTTGATGCCGAAAAGATCCTGCCCCTCTTCAAGAAGTACAACATCACCACCTTCTGTGCGCCTCCCACCATGTACCGTATGCTCATCAAGCAGGACCTTGGCCGCTTTGATCTTTCGAGCATCGAGCACGCATCCACCGCGGGCGAGGCCCTGAACCCCGAGGTCTTCCGTCAGTTTGAAAAGCACACGGGCCTTAAGATCATGGAGGGCTTCGGCCAGTCCGAAAGCACCCTGATCGTCGGCAACCTCGCGGGCGGCAGCCATAAGATCGGCTCAATGGGTAAGCCCGTTCCGCTGTATGACGTCCGCCTTCTGAACACCGAGGGTGAGGAGGTTGCCAGCGGTGAGAGCGGTGAGATCTGCATCAGCATCAGGGAAGGCCTGCCCTGTGGCCTTGCCTACGCCTACGAGGGCAATCCCGAGATCACGGCCGAGACCTGGCGTGACGGCTATTACCACACGGGGGACCTCGCGTGGCGCGATGAGGACGGCTTCCTCTGGTACGTCGGCCGTGCCGATGACGTCATCAAGTCGTCGGGCTACCGCATCGGTCCCTTTGAGATCGAAAACGTCATTATGGAGCTGCCGTACGTCCTTGAGTGCGGCGTGTCCGCCGCCCCCGATGAGATCCGCGGTCAGGTCGTTAAGGCCAGCATCGTGCTTGTCAAGGGCACCGAGGGCACGGACGAGCTGAAAAAGGAGATCCAGAATTACGTCAAGTCCCGTACCGCTCCCTATAAGTACCCCCGCATCGTGGAATTCAAGGATACCCTGCCGAAGACCACCAGCGGTAAGATCATCCGAAAATTGCTGTAAGAGATCGTTATGGAAGATAAGCGCCTAACCCTGTTTGCAGGACACTACGGTAGCGGCAAAACCAATATTGCCGTAAACTATGCTTTGCATCTTGCGAAACAGGGACACAAGGTCTGCATTGCCGACCTTGACATCGTCAACCCCTATTTTCGCACCAAGGACAGCGCTGCCGAGCTTTCGGCGGCGGGGGTGCATCTCATCTCGCCGCAGTACGCCAACACCAACGTGGATCTGCCCGCCCTGCCGGCGGAAAGCTACCGCCTTGTGCAGGATAAGTCGATCTACGGCATCATGGATATCGGCGGTGATGACAGAGGCGCCTTTGCGCTCGGCCGCTTTGCCGACGCTGTTCGCGAGGAGGGGAATTACCGCATGGCCTTTGTGGTCAACTGCCACCGTCCCCTCACAAGCACGGTCAGCGATACCGTGGAAATCATGAGAGAAATCGAGGCGGCCGCAGGCCTTGCCTTTACCGCCATTGTCAACAACTCAAACCTCGGCCCCGAGACCACGGAGGGGACGGTGCGCGCATCGCTCCCGTTTGTTTTTGAGCTGTGTCGCGTGACGGGGCTTCCGCTTTGGATGCACACGGCGATGCCCGCGGTAGCGGAGAAGCTCACGGAGCTTCCCGTGTTGCCCCTCACCCTGCAAAAGAAATACTTTGACCTGCCCGGCTGACAGGATTGCCGAAACCGACAGGCTAACACAAGGAGGAGTATCCATGCCAAAAGTAACGTTCAAAACCGACCTTTGCAAGGGCTGCGGACTGTGCGTCAATGCCTGCCCGAAGGGCTGCCTTGCCATTGCGGAGGATAAGCTCAACCAGAAGGGCTATTCCCCTGCGTTTATGAAGGAACAGGAAAAATGCATCGGCTGTGCTTTCTGTGCCACTATGTGCCCGGATTGCATCATCACGGTGGAAAAGTAAGGAGACTATCATGGCAGAAAGAATTTTGATGAAGGGCAACGAGGCGATTGCCGAGGCCGCGATCCGCGCGGGTTGCCGTCACTATTTCGGGTATCCCATTACCCCCCAGACCGAGATCGCCGCGTACATGGCCAAAAAGATGCCGAAGATCGGCGGCGTGTTCCTTCAGGCTGAGAGTGAGATCGCGTCGATCAATATGGTGTACGGTGCCGCCGCCGCGGGTATGCGCGTGATGACATCGTCGTCGAGCCCCGGAATCTCCCTGAAGGCCGAGGGCCTCAGCTACATCGCCGGCTCGGATATCCCCGCCCTCGTTGTCAACGTTCAGCGCGGTGGCCCCGGCCTTGGCGGTATCCAGCCCTCGCAGTCGGATTATTTCCAGGCCACCAAGGGTGGCGGCCACGGCGACTACCGCATGATCGTCCTGGCGCCTGCCTCGGTGCAGGAAATGGCCAGCCTGACGATCAAGGGCTTTGACCTTGCCGACAAGTATTGTGTCACCTCAATGATCCTTGCCGACGGTACGATCGGCCAGATGATGGAGCCCATCACCTTTGAGGATGCCGAGCCCACCGTCTATGAAAAGCCCTGGGCCCTCACGGGCACCGAGGGGAAGCGCCCCCACAACGTTGTCAACTCGCTCTACTTGAAGCCCGATGAGCTGGAAAAGAAGAACTTTGAGCGCTTCGAGAAGTACAAGACGATCGAGGAGAACGAGTGCCTGTACGAGGAGTACATGATGGAGGATGCCGAGATCTGCGTTGTCGCGTTCGGCATCGCCTCGCGCGTGGCCAAGAACGCGGTGGTCGCCGCAAGAAGCGAGGGCATCAAGGTCGGTCTTATCCGTCCGATCACCCTTTGGCCCTTCCCCAAGGCGCCCCTTGCCAAGGCCGCCGATAAGGTCAAGGCGTTTGTCTCGGTCGAGCTCAGCATGGGCCAGATGATCGAGGACGTTCGCCTCGCCACCCAGTGCAAAAAGCCCGTGGCCCTCTGTAACCGCTGCGGCGGTATGATCCCCGGTCCCGATGAGGTGCTGGCGTCGATCAAGAAGGCCGAGAAAGGAGAGTTCTGAGCTATGGCAGTCGTATTTGAAAAACCCAAGGCTCTGACCGATACTGTATTCCACTATTGCCCCGGCTGCCCCCACGGCATCATCCACCGTCTTGTGGCGGAGGTCATGGATGAGCTGGGCATCG